>JAZODN010000073.1:0-7898 GCA_045597045.1 Acutalibacteraceae bacterium | reverse complement strand
CATGGCGGCCCCCATGTTGTTGGCGTCGGTAATCCCCATATCCATCATGCGACCGCCGCACACGGCGGCGATTTGTGCACCGCCGCCGCCGCGTCCCACGATCACCGCACCGGCGGCGGTGGCGGTCCACTGGGCCGAAGGGGGGCGTTGCCCACCGTATTCCAGCGGCAGGCGAAACTGCCGTTCTGCCGCGCAAAAATGGGAGGAGGTTACCGCTGCACACAAGTCGGCGGCGCCGCTGTCCACAAAAACCGAGGCCATGGCCAGCGTTTGTGCCATGGTGGAACACGCGCCGTATTGCCCGTACATCGGAATGCCGAAATCCCGCAGCCCGAAAGCCGAGGCGGTGCATTGGTTGAGCAGATCGCCGCAAAACAGGTGTTGAATGTCCGAGGCGGCTAACCCTGCACGGTTGAGTGCCCGTGTCAGCGCCTCCTTTTGAAACGCACTTTCTGCCTGCTCCCAACTTTTCTTTCCCATGGTGGTGTCTTCAAACACCGCGTCAAAATAGCGGCCAAGCGGCCCTTCGCCTTCCCGTTTTCCCACTGCTGCCGCGTGGCCTTGCACCGTAGGACGGTTGTTCAGCAGCACGGTGAAGCGCCCGATTCTCTCCGGCATACTCCCATCTCCTCTCGCTGCATAGCATACCCTCGCCGTGACAGAAAATACATGTAGGCGACAGCAGTCGGCGGTTGACAAGCCGTGGGAAAATGCGTATAATAAAAAACAGAACAGAATTCTGTAACAGAGGAGAAAAAGCATGAAACGAATGATAGCGCTGTTGACGGTGACGGCTATGCTGCTGTGCTTTGCCGCGTGTGCCGACAAAACGCCGACGAATAGCGATACCGACAAAACGACCACCGTGCCTGCCGGCTCCACTACGTTGGCGCCCGACGGCAGTGTGACCACCACGGCGCCCTCTGCTTCGGGTGATACGGTGGGCGGCACCACGGCAAGCGGTGAGGAGGGCGCGGTCACCACCGATGGCGGCGAAACCACCGGTGACGGTGTGAGCAGCACGACAGACGGTGATGAAAACGGCAGTACCACCACGCAAGGGGAAGGTTTGCCAAGCGGCAGTACCACCACGCAAGGGGAAGGTTTGCCAGGCGGCAGTACCACCAACCGTACCGACAGCACAACGTCCCCTACCGGTACGACAGACAGTAAAGAGACTACTTCTAAACCGTCGACGAGTGGTGATAACAAGACGACGGGCACCACGGCAAGCGGTAGCAGTGGGGGAAAAACAACCACCACCATGACCGACGGCTCTTCTTCCACCACCGCCAAGCCTACCGATCCGCCGGCGCAGGAACCCATGGGACCCACCCAAAGCACCGCCCCCACAACCACCACGACACAGGTGGTGATCGACGTGGACAAAACCTTTACGCCCACCACCATCATGGATAACGCGCACGCACGCGTGACGATTATCGGTATCGAAGAGGATGCTGCCGACGGCTATACCTTGCTGGCTCGATTTGAAAATCGCAGTGCGAAGACGAATTGCCAGTTCATGGTGAACACCGCGACGGTCAACGGCATTTTGACCGAGCCGTTGTACGCCACGGAGGTAGGGGTCGGCGAAACCGTCGAGGACCGCATCGTTTTCTTTAACGTTGTGCCCGAGGGGGTAGATATTGGGGAATACACCGATATTATGTTGGAGTTGACGGTCAGCGATGCCGACAACTGGATGGCAGGTGCGTTGGCGCAGGTGAGCGCACACATCTATCCGCAGGGGAAGGACAAGGCGTCGACCTATCGCCACACCGCTGCGGCAGGTGAGCAGGTGCTGATCGACAACGCCTATATCACCGCCATTGCGGTGACCACCGCAGAGGATGCGCGCCTTGGTCGCTATTACAGTTACATCTATTTTCTCAACAAAACGGCGGAGCCGCTGATGTTCTCGTTGGATGCGGCCAGCATCAACAATATCGGTGTCAATCCGCGTTACGGCACATATCTTTCGCCTGAAACCGCCACCTTCGGCCGTGTGGTGTGGCTTAACAACACGCTGGCTAACAGCCACATTCAAAAGGTGGAGCGTATTTCGTTCGATCTCACGGTGGTGAAGGAGTTGGATTGGGAAAACGTGGAAGAGGAAGAGATAGACAAAGCAATTTTGGTGAGTGAAAAGGTGACGTTTGTTCCGTAAATAGCAAGAAGGGAGAAGGTCTGCGGATTTTCTCCCTTTTTTGGCAAAGAACGGCTGCCGGATGAAGCGGTGGTGCGCGTGTCATACCGCAAAGGGGTGCCGCGCTTTTACAGCGAAGTGTTTGTGAACACGGCATACGATGCGTTTGTGTATCGCATGCAAAGTGACGGCTACGGCCACGCGTGACGGGGTGCTGCGGTTGAAGCTGACCGTGATGCCCACGGCACCGGATCGGCCGCACAAAACAGAGGGGGATGTTTTGGCGATCCCCATGCAAGCCAACGAACAGATCGTTTTGAACTTTAAGGAGGAGTGACACAATGGCGCAATGGGATGCTGCGCGGTGGATCTGGTACACACCCACGCCGCAGCCGAATTCATACGGTGAATTTGTGCAGCCGCTGGCGTGGCACGGTGGTCGCACCGTCTGCCACCTTTCGGTGGATGGGGAGTATACGCTGTTCGTCAACGGGTGTTACGCCGCATCCAATCAGTATGCGGATTTTGAGCATTATAAGGTGTATGACAGTGTGGATATCACGCCGCTTTTGACAGAGGGGGAGAACACTCTCACCTTTTTGGTGTGGCACGTCGGCGTGCCGACGTTTTGGTATAAACCGGCGAAGGCCGGCCTGCTGTATGCGGTGACGTGTGAGGGGGAAACGGTGTGTGTCAGCGGTGAGGACACGCTCTCGCGCGAAGAGCCGCATTATGTGAGTGGTTATGAAAAGACAGTTACCATGCAGCTGGGGCCGAGTTTCCGTTACGATGCCACCCGCGCGGCAGATACCCCGTTTGCGCGCAGTGTATTGGTGGCAAAAGAGTGCCCGAAAATGTACCCTCGACCGGTGAAAAAGTCGCTGGTGCATCCACGTGCGGCGGTGACGGTGCTGAAGGCGGAAGGAAACCGCTATTTGGTGGATCTGGGTGCCGAAACGGTGGGGTTACTTTCGTTGGAGTTTGTCTCGCCGACAGCGCAAACGCTTACAGTCGCGTGGGGAGAGCATATTGAGGACGGCGGCGTGCGCCGCCGAATCGGCGACCGCGATTTCAGTGTGGAATACGTGGCGCGCGAGGGCGCAAACGTGTTTGCCAACTACATGCTGCGCATGGGTGGGCGCTATTTGGAAGTGGTTTGCGAGTGGCCGATCGAGATGGAATATATCGGCGTATTTCCGCAAACCTACCCCGTTGATCGCAGGCCGTATCAAACCGTCCATCCCGAAGATAGGGCGGTGTACGATTGCTGTGTCACCACCTTGGAACGCTGCATGCTGGAGCACTACGTGGATACGCCGTGGCGTGAGCAGGGGCTGTATGTATACGATTCGCGCAATCAAATGCTCTGCGGTTACCGTGCATTCAAAGACGGGAATCGCGAGTACGCCCGTGCCAATCTCTTGTTGATCGCGCAGGACAGACGGCCGGACAATTTCCTTTCCATCACCTATCCGTGTGGCAGTGCGCAGGTGATCCCCTCTTTTTCGCTGTATTATTTCACGGCGGTACGGGAATACATGGAACACACGGGGGATCTGTCGCTTGGCGAAGAGGTATATCCAAAGTTGCTAGCTATTCTTGCTGCGTTTAAACCGCAACTGCGTAACGGCTTGATGTACTCTGTTGAGGGGGCAGATTATTGGAATTTCTACGATTGGTCGGAGGGAATGGCCGTGCCGAAGGGGGACACGGCCGATGCGATGGTGAACGTGCTGACCGTGCTGGCGCTGGTAAATATGCGGCGCATTTGCGAAATGTTGCAGCGGCCGTTTGCCGAAGCGGCGTGGTTGGATACGTTGCAACAAACGGTGAAAACGGCGTTTTATGATCCCACGGCAAAAGCGTTTGCTTTTGAACAGGACGGCACGCTGTTTCATGCGTTGCCCAATGCGCTGGCGGTGCGTGCCGGACTCACGGCGCCCGACGAAACGGCCGCCATTGCGGCAGCGCTGCGCGAGGGACGGTTTTCACCTTGCTCACTCAGCATGAAAGGTTTCGTCTACGATGCGGTGCTTGCCGCGAATGCGGCCGATATAGACTGGGTGCGCGAGGACATTCGACGCATCTACTGTCCGATGCTGGCGACAGGAGCAACCACTGTGTGGGAGGTGGCAGAGGGGGCGGCGGCGTTCGACGATGCCGGCAGCCTGTGCCACGGGTGGAGCGCTTTGCCGATCTTGTACTTATAAACGGAGAGCAGAGATGCCGCAACATAAAATACGGGCCGAACGGTAACGTTCGGCCCGTATTTTGCATTTAGGTTTCGGTTGTGTTCCAAAGGTCTTTTAGCAGGCGAGATTCGATTTTGGTCAGCCACTCGCGAATGTGCAAAAGACGGAACAGGAGGTCACGCAGATACTCAATCAATGCGCACACGACAAACAGCGCAAGCGCAAACAGCAGCACGGCACCGCCCAAGGCGAGAGGGTGCCACGTCGCAAGCGGAGCAAACCGTCCCGAAAGAAGGTAGCGCCAAGCGTAGCGCTGCGTGTGTATCAAATATACACCGAAGGAGAGAGGCGCAAAAAAGGCGATCAGCTTTTGAGGGACTTTGGCGACACGCAGTTGTGAAAACGCGATCACTAAAAATATGCCGGACAACAGAATCAACGGCGAAATATACGTTACGGCAAAGACCGGCCAGCTTTTGGCGGCTGGATCAGCGGCGTTGTGATATTCTGCCATGTATTTATATCCCCACGTAATCAGTATACAGGCAGCATAGCCGAGAAAGGCGGTGCGTGCTTTGATCTTGGAGCCAATGTCGCACTTGCGCAAGGCGGCGCCGAGCACGTACAGCAGTGCGAGCCATAAGGCACTGTAACCGCGGTTAATAAAAAACACGTCGCCGCTTTTGAAGGTGGGCGCAAGCGAAAACAGAAAAAAGATCGTTGCGGCCACCGCATACAGTTGCTTATCAGACAGCGCCAGTATGGCGCGGTTGAATAGGGGCGCGAGGAAGAACACCGCAAAATAGGCAGTGAAATACCAATAAAAGTTGTTGTAAACAGGCATGCACGCATCAAAAATATGCCGCCGTGTTATTTCGGGCAGCAAAAACGCAGCAACAGCCGAAAACAGTACGTTGTAAAATGCGACTTGCAGCCAGGTGCAGGCAATGTTTGTATATTTAAATTTGCTGTATAAGCCGACATAGCCGGACACCAATGCATAACAGTTGACGGCACAATACGCCGCGATCTCCAAGAACCAGGCCACTTCGTAATCGGCAGAGAGTGGCGTTGCCGTTTTCAGGATGCCGCCTACTCCTAAAATATGCAGCACCAATACCATCAGCATGGACACGATGCGTAAAAGATCAATGCCGTAATTTCTGCCTTGACGTCCCAAAAAGATCACCTCTTAACCGAATGTATATACCCAACCCAACAGGGTTAAACACATTATAAGACAAAAATCGACATTTTACAAGAGGGTTTTTAAGATCTGCGGCAGGGTAGCGCCTGCACAAGACCGAACGGACAAGCCTTTTTCACCTAAAGGGCGGCAGATGCCCCTACGTTATTTGCTGCTGTCTATAAAGGACATACCCGTTTGTAAAAATATCTACATTAAATCGACGGTGGGGCATAATCGCTATAGTACACATGCTAATATTGCAATGTTTGATACTCTGTGGTAGAATAAAACAAATAGCATTGAGGTGGTTGTCTATGAAATGTAAAGTTTGCGGTGCAGAAAGTGGAAAATATCCTCTTTGTCGTGTTTGTAATGTAAAGAAAGAAAAAGGCGAGATAATAAAATGCGAAAAATGCGGCAATTGGCATTACACCAATGCGCCGTGTCCCACACTCGCACCTGTAACGGATAACGGCAAATATCTGTACGATGTAAGAAAAACTTTGATCAGCAAGTCGGAACAAGAATTTTTTAACGCAATACAATCTTCTGTTCCGGGAGGACACTATGTTTTTCCGCAAATAAATTTGGCTTCATTTATAGAGAGAACGGATGATGCGCGATTTCATAATGAACTATTCAGAAATGTCGATTTTTTAGTTACGGATGATGAGTACAAGCCAAAATTTATTATTGAAATCAACGATCAAACGCATCTCAATACGGAACGCAAAGAGCGTGACGAGAAAGTTTTAAAAATTTGCGAAGAGGCAGGTATTCCCATTCTTAAACTTTGGACTTCTTATGGAATAAATCCCGAATATATAAAAGGGCGTATCAACGAAATGCTAAGTAAACTTCCGGTGGATAGAGTACACCATTTTAGCCGGGTTCAAACCTCTGCGCCATCTTCTGCAACAGATGTTCTCCAACAACCCGTAAAGAAAAAGAATGGTTGTTACGTTGCCACTTGTGTTTACGGTTCTTACGATTGTCCTGAAGTTAGGGTGCTTAGGAGATACCGGGACAACACACTTGACAATAATTTCTTAGGAAGATTGTTTGTAAAAGTGTATTACGCTCTAAGTCCGACCCTTGTAAAACTGTTTGGAAAACAAAAATGGTTTGTTGGCGCCTGTAAAGTTGTGTTAAACAAAATCGTAAATATACTACAAAACAAAGGTATGGAAAACACCCCCTATAATGACAAATATTAATCCTCCAAAAAGGGAAAGGCTTGACCGAACGGTCAAGCCTTTTGTGTTAAAATAAGGTTGTTATCCAATAAATAACCCCATACACCACACTGGCCACGGTGCCGTACACGATCACCGGGCCGGCGATGGTGAACATCTTGGCGCCGAGGCCCATTATAAACCCCTCTGCTGCTGTCAATATAGGTCACAGTGATTTTGCAAAAATATTTACATTAAATCGGCGGTGTGGTATAATGAAACAAAGTGAGGTGTAAAAAACAATGTTTGTCTTTTCACTTGTTTTGTATTCAATTGTAGTTAGTTTCATTACAAACAGCTACATTTTTGTTAAACAGGCACCGCAAAGCCTATTCTTTTTAATACCGATTTTCCTTTTTATAAATATTTTTGCAGGTTGTATATTATTTAAAACGAAAAGAAAACCGCTTAAAATTTGCTATCACGGTACGGTGTTATTAGTTTCATTTTACATATCTATACTTGTATCTGCTATTTGTCAAATTGTTATAGCAATAAAGACAATTCCAAACAATTATATGTTATTTATTTGGAGTCTGGTATTTTGCATTTGTGTTAATTTCGTTGTTTTTTGGAACGGAATTATTTGTGTATATCTGACATCAACACAATTAGGTATTAAGACAAGAATTATTGGGATCATTTGCGGTATGATACCTATAGCAAATTTGGTCGCCTTATTTTTTATAATTAAAACAACTATTACAGAATGTTTGTTTGAATCCAAAAAGGAACAAACCAACAGAGAAAGGTTTGCCCAAAAAATTTGTTCCACAAAATATCCTATTCTTTTCGTTCACGGCGTTTTTTTCCGTGACACAAAATATTTCAACTATTGGGGAAGAATACCTAACGAATTAGAAGCAAACGGTGCTGAAATTTTTTATGGCAATCATCATTCTGCCTCATCGGTTGCTGACAGTGCTGCGGAATTAAAATTGCGTATTATAGAAATTCTTTCAGAAACAGGTGCAAAAAAAGTCAATATTATTGCTCATTCTAAAGGTGGTCTTGATTGCCGTTATGCAATTTCAAAGCTTGGTATCGCCGATAAGGTTGCGTCACTAACTACAATAAACACACCGCACAACGGTTGCTTGTTTGCCGACTATCTACTCAGTAAAATACCGTCA
>JAZODN010000072.1:0-7842 GCA_045597045.1 Acutalibacteraceae bacterium | reverse complement strand
ACCGCCTGCCTCAACCTGCTTTTTCAAAGGTCAAAAACCGGCGTGTTTACGGTGTATTTTAGCAGTGAAACGAGCCCGTTTTCGGGCGGGTTGGTTTTATTGCTAAAGCATCGTTACAACTCCGGTAAAAATATAAAATTGGAGGAAAAGACAATGTTTGAAAATGCACGCGTATTTGAAACCACGCTGGCAGGCCGTCCCTTGGTGGTCGAGACCGGCAAAATGGCACAGTTGTCGAACGGCTCCTGCTTGGTCCGTTACGGCGAGACGGTGGTCATGTGCAACGTGACCGCGTCGGCCAAGCCCCGTGAAGGTGTGGATTTCTTCCCGCTTTCGGTGGACTACGAAGAAAAACTGTATGCGGTGGGCCGCATCCCCGGCTCGTTTATGCGCCGTGAAGGCCGCCCGACCGAAAAGGCGATCCTCACCTCCCGTGTGATCGACCGCCCGATCCGCCCCCTGTTCGCGAAGGATATGCGTAACGACGTGTCGCTCGTGTGCACCGTGATGTCGGTGGATCCCGACTGCCCCCCCGAAACCACCGCTATGATCGGCGCTTCGATCGCGATCTCCATCTCGGATATTCCGTGGGATGGCCCGATTTCGGGCGTGGTCGTGGGCATGGTGGACGGTCAGTTTGTCATCAACCCCACGGCAGAGCAGGAAAAACGCTCCGAAATGCACGTGACGGTGGCTTCGACCGCCGATCTGGTGGCGATGATCGAAGCCGGTGCGAACGAAATTGATAACGATACCATGTTCGATGCCATCATGTTCGGCCACGCGGCCAACCAGCAGATCGTGGAGTTCATCAAGGGCATTCAGGCAGAGATCGGCCGCCCGAAGTTCTCTTTTGAATCGAACGATCCCGATCCGGCGATGTTCGAAGCAGTGAAGGAATTCGCCATTGAAAAGGTGCGTTACGCACTGGATACCGACGATAAGTTGGTTCGCGACGAGCGTCTGCGCCCCGTGTATGACGAAGTGCACGCCGCGTTTGACGAGCAGTATCCCGAGCAGGGCGCGAAGCTCGAAGAGTGCCTCTACAAATTGCAGAAGTACGTCGTGCGCCGCTGGTTGCTCGATGACGGCAAGCGTGTGGACGGCCGTGGCATCAATGAGATCCGTCCCCTTGCGGCAGAAGTGGGCATTCTGCCCCGTACACACGGTTCGGGCATGTTCACCCGCGGTCAGACGCAGGTGCTCACCACCGTGACTCTCGGCTCCACCGGCGACGCACAGTTGTTGGACGGTATTGATGACGAGACCGAGAAGCGCTATATGCATCACTACAACTTCCCCTCCTATTCGGTGGGCGAAACCAAGCCGTCGCGCGGCCCCGGTCGTCGTGAGATCGGTCACGGTGCTCTGGCAGAGCGTGCGCTCGTGCCGGTGCTCCCCTCGATTGAAGAGTTCCCCTACACCATGCGTTTGGTGAGCGAAGTGCTCTCCTCCAACGGTTCGACCTCGCAGGGCTCCATCTGCGGCTCGACCCTCGCGCTGATGGATGCCGGCGTGCCGATCAAGGCGCCCGTGGCCGGTATTTCCTGCGGCCTTGTGAGCGAGGGCGATCGTTTCATGACCATGGTGGATATCCAGGGTCTGGAAGATTTCTTCGGCGATATGGACTTTAAGGTCGGCGGTACCAAGAAGGGCATCACCGCGATCCAGATGGATTTGAAGGTGCACGGCTTGACTCCGGCTATCATCAAGGAAGCGCTGCAGAAGACGTATGACGCGCGTATGTATATCCTCGATGAAGTTATGCTGAAGGCGATTCCCGAAGTGCGTCCCGAACTGTCGAAGTGGGCGCCCAAGATGCTCTCCACCAAGATCGACGTGGACAAGATCCGCGAAGTCATCGGTAAGGGCGGCTCGGTCATTCAGAAGATCCAGGCGGATTGCAACTGCAAGATCGACATTGAAGAGGACGGTTCGGTGTTTATCTCCGCTATCAACGGCGAAGATGCGCAGCGTGCGCTCTCCATTGTGGAGACCATCGCGAAGGATCCCGAGATCGGTGCGATCTATAAGGGCCGCGTGACCCGTTTGATGACCTTCGGTGCGTTCGTGGAGATCGCGCCCGGCAAGGAAGGCCTTGTGCACATCAGCAAGCTGGATGTGAAGCGCGTGGAAAAGGTGGAAGACGTGGTTACCGTCGGCGACGAAGTGATGGTCAAAGTCACCGAGATCGACGAGCAGGGCCGTTTGAACCTCTCGCGCCGCGATGCGCTCATCGAGGTGGAGGGCTTGGTGCCCGAAAATAATGCAGACGAGGCGCCGCGCGGTCCCCGTCCGGCACGCCGTGACGGCGGTTTCCGCCGCGATGGCCGTGACGGCCGCGATGCGCGCCGTTCGCGCCGTGACGATTGATTTTAGCGCAAGGCGCTGAAATGGCCGCGGTTTGCTGTGAAACGGCACGAACACTGTAAAATGTAATCCTATTGAGGAGGCAGTTGTCAAATGGCAACTGCCTCTTTTTCTTGAGGTGAAGGATAATGAAAGCTGTGCTATTTGATTTGGATGGTACGTTGTGGGATGCGTGCGAAGCGATGGTGGATCCATGGAACCGCACCTTGCAGAAAGACTTCCCGCATGTGCGGCGCACGGTCACGCTGCAGGACATTCGTGCCATGCAAGGGAAAAACCTCGCAGGGTGTGCAAAAGTGACCTTCCCCGATCTGCCGCCTGCCGAAGGGCAGGCGATCGTTGCCGCCGCGTGTGCCGCCGAAGTGGATGTGCTGGCAAAAACAGGCGGCCGACTGTATGACGGGTTGCTTGCCGTGCTGAGGGAACTGAAAAAGGAATACAAGCTTGGTATCGTCAGTAATTGCCAGTGCGGATATATCGAAGCGTTTATGGCAGCGCACGGCACGGCCGCATTATTCGACGGATTTCTCTGTGAGGGGATGACTAAACAGAGCAAGGGGGAAAATATCCGCCTTATGATGGAGACGCTCGGGGCAACCGAAGCGATTTACATCGGCGACACTCACGGGGATGAGCAAGCGGCGCGTGCGGCGGGGATTCCGTTTGTCCATGCGACCTATGGCTTCGGCACGGCCGAAGCGCCGGATGCCGTGATTCATTCGCCGGAGGAACTGACCGTGTTGCTGTCGCGGCTTTTACCGTGAACGGCAAGATTTGCATATATCACAGCAAAAAAAGCCTTGTACTAAAAAGGTAGATATGCTACAATATAATTGTAATATCATACATATTTACACAGAGAAGGGATGGTTTTTTATGAAAAAACGCATTTTTTCGTGGCTCTTATGTGCAACCCTGTTGCTTTCGTTGCTGCCGACGGGTGTTTTGGCGTTGGCGGAAGAGACGGCAGCGGCACAAGTGACGGATATCGTGATTGAAACTTATGATTCTCTCAACGGTGTGGTCATCGGTGCTTCCGGCGGTATGGAAGCCGTGGATTACGTGGCAGGCAGCGGCGCCGTTACGGCCAAAGCTGCTGTGGGCGAAATGGCATACATCAACACCGAGGGCAAGTATAACATCCCCTTGCCGGAAGATTATACGAATTGGTATGTTGATTTTTGGATCTACGTGTCCGACCCTGCGGCGATTGCGGCGGGCGCGAATCTCGAGATCTCCCATACGGTAGATAAAGCGGAGTTTTCGTTTGCTTTATTGACTATGGACCTGAAAGCCGGTTGGAACAAGGTACAGAAGAAGTTGTATGTTCCCACGGTGAGCGAAGGCTACGAATTCACCTGCATCAAAAATGTTCGTTGCTTTGCGCCCGGACTAAAAGGTGACCTTGTGCTGAAATTAGACAATTTGGTGCTGACCAAAACGCCCGTTGCGACCGATCGCACCGTGCTTGACGATGCGATCGCCGAGGCGGAAGCGTTTCTTTCGAAGCAGTACGATGCGGTTTTGGCCAACGTGATAGCACTTGCGCGAAAAGCGGTGTCGGAAACGGATATAGAGGCGTTGGCGGCACGATTGAAGCAGGCCGTGATGGCGGCAGATGTCGCACGCGGTGAGGCGACGGATTACAAAAGTTATGCGGTTCTTGAGGAACTCGGTGATCTGGCGGATGCCCGTGTGCTTACGCCGACCCGTGCCGACTTTGCCTATGCGAAGACGTTTGGAGCGATCGACCTGACAAAATACGGCTATCCCACCGAAGGGGCGATCGAAGCAGGCAAATTGGCACTGCAGTTCGACACCTATATTCAAGGCGATAATGCGTTGGCTGAAGCGATCGTGAACAAACAAAACAGCGGTCAGCTTGAAATGACCAGTTCCGGCACATGCGATTCTGAAGAAAACACGACCGCCAGCAATAACGTTGCCTTCAAGGAAGGGCAATGGGTGCGCTCTACGGTAGATCTTGCGGTGTTCAAAGGTGCGCTCAATCCCGCGGCGTGGAACTACATGCGCTTATATTTCTACGTGGATAAGGCAGTGCTTGGAGGGACCATCACCCTTTCGATCTGCAACGTGCGCCTGGTGGATTTGACCAAGCCGCTGACAGCTTCGGAAGCCGATCGCGTGGGTGCCACTTCGTTTAAGTCGGTTGCCGACGCCGTAACGGTGCACGGCCGTTCGCCGCAGGATGCCAGCGGCAACCTGCGTTTGTTCTGGACAAACAGCGGTTTTTCCTTCCGCTTTTACGGCACGGCCGCCTCGGTGAAACTTTCGGCGACCGAAGTGAACGAAAGACAGTGCGGTTATGTGAACGTGTATGTGGACGGTGCGTTGACGCCCACGAAAACCATTGCGGTTACCGATAAGGACGGCGCGTGGTATGAATTGGTATCCGATTTGCCGCTTGGTGCGCACACGGTGGAGGTTCGCAAGCGCAACGAAGCGGTCTACAGCGGCTCGGCTACCGTAACACTCAGAAATCTGCAGGTGACGGGCGGCTATTTGCTGAAGACGCCTCCGAAAGCGGATTTCAAAATTGAATTTATCGGCGACTCTATCACCAGCGGCTTCGGCAACTTGGTGGAAGACGGCAGCGGTGATTATACCGCCGCCACGGTGGAAGGTACCGTGACCTGGGCGGCGCTCGCAGCCAAACAGCTTGGCGCAGAGGCACACATGATCTCGCGCAGCGGCATTGGTTTCTGCCGCAACACGGTGATCCACAATAACAGCGATAATTCCTTCTATCCGTATTACACCCAAACGGCGGCGTTGCCGGGTGTGACGTTGGATGCTACTGCGTGGGATTTCGCTGCCGATCCCAGCGACGTGGTGGTGATCAATCTCGGCACCAACGATAACGGCGGTACGGTTGACGGGGTGAAGATCAGCGATGAGTTTATGACCGCAGAAGCGGTGGCGTTCCTTGAACTGGTGCGCGAAAAGAACCCCGAGGCTCTTATTATCTGGACATACGGTTTGATGGGCAATCCGCGTGAAGCGGCGCTGAAAGCGGCGGTCACGCAGCGCAACGCGGCCGGCGATGCCAACGTGTATTACGTGCCGCTTGCGGCGTTTTCGGCCGGTAGCGAGGGGCAAGGCACGCACGGTCACCCGAGTGTGCAGGCGCACATCAACCGCAGTTACGTCATTGCGGATTTTATTGCTGAAAAGACCGGCCGCGCGCCGAACAGCCGTGTCCTGCTGGAAACGCAGCTTTGGTGGTCGGCGCGCCATAACAATGAGGAAACGCTTGCACAGTATGTTTTCAGCGGTGTGGCGAATTTCAAAAATGCGATCGTCGAAGGGGAGATGCTGTTAAAAGACCCGATCGACAATGCGGCATATAAAGCGGCGGCGACCGCCGTTTTTGAAGCTAAGGCGGCGTTGAAACTGAAGGAAAAAAGTTATAAAGTGTTGGCCGAGCTGCCCTACACCCTCGATTACACTAACCGTGCCGTGGACGGCGGCGGTACGCTGGGCGCGATGGCCAAAGCGTTCGATGCTATCGACTTGACAGCTTTTGGTTATCCCACAACGGGCCGACCCACGGCCGGCAAGCTCGGCTTACAGTTCGATGTGTATTTGGAAGGCAACTCTGTATTGGCCGATGCGTTTGCTGCCGGCAGAATCAATGGCACCATTGAAATGACCTCCTCCGGCACCTATGATAAGGAGGAATTTTCCCGTTCCTTCAACGCTGTACCGTGGACGAAAGGTATGTGGGTACGCGGTCAGTTGGATCTTTCTACTTTCACCTCTATGACGGGCGGCACATTTGATCCCACCGCGTTCGACTATCTGCGTATCTATTTCAACGGACTGAAAGACTATGCGGGGCAGGCTGTGACGATCCGTGTGAAGAATGTCGCCATTGTGGATCTCACACAAGAGGAAACGACGGCATGTACCCACGAAACCATCGTCTATGTCGGCGGCACTAAGGCGACGGTTGAGACCGAAGGGTTTACCGGCAACGGGTATTGTGCGAAGTGTGGCTTGTTACTGAGCGAAGGTACCGTGATCCCGAAACTGGCGGCCTGTGCCACGATCGATTTCGGTCATGCGGACGGTGCCGCGCTTACAGCGGTGAAACAATATCAAGTGACCAATTCCGAAACGGTCGAGCTGCAGCAGTTCGGCGATGGCTATGCACTGGCGGTGACCGGTCATAACACGGGCATTCAGTTCAATCTGGATCCCGAAACCTTTGGCTACAGTGCCGCCGACCTTGCGCGCGGCACCAAGTTGGCCGTTTCGGTGGAATACTACGTGCCGAACGTGCACCCGAACGATACCCGTTTGGCGTTCCTTTCTGCAAACAGCCGTAACTTCGCGTTTTACGGCGGATGGGAAGGTAACGTGTGGGATTCTGCCTGCGTGAATATGGATACACCGCTTGTGCGTGACCAATGGAATGTCGGCACGTTTGTGATCGGCGACGGCGTGACCTATCACTGTCCGAAAGGCCAGTTCAGCGCGGCGGATAAGATCACCGAACCGGTAGACGTGGAATCGCTTACTTTTGCAAAGAACCTGGTGAACGGCAATACGGTCACTTTCTACGTCTGGGGCAGCCGGTTGGCGGCAGAAAACCCGCCGATCTACGTTAAATCCATCCGCATTTATAACGCCGAGGAACTGGCAACCGACAAATTGCACGAAAACAGTGAATACATCCTCTTTGATCAGGCGATCAGCCCCGTGTACTATCCGCAGTACACAGGGACGCAGAGCAACGGCCTTACGATGGTCGCCGAAAAGATCGAGTGGTATGCCGAAGATACGGCGCAGGCATATCCACGTTTCCAATACGGGTATATCCGTGTGAAAAATATGCTGTCAAAAGACAAGGCGACTCCGTTGGATTACATCCTACGCATTACGGCAAAGGACGGTGCGGATATTCAATCCGTCACCGCGCAATACCAAAAAGCATATGCCAACACGGAAGAGATTGCAGGCGACGAGCGCTGGAGTGCTTACTATGTCATGACGTTTAAGGATGGCGTGGCCGAACTGCATATGGACGATGCCGTGTTCTGTAACGGCTTGAACGGCAGCTCCTCCATTCGTTTGCGCGATGTGTATTACGAGCGCAATGCCGAGACGGGCACATACGCTTTAGTCGGTTTCGACGATTTGGAAGATATTGCTTCTATCCAAGTGATTCCGAAGCCGTGCGCCCACAAGACCACCGTTGTGGAAGGTGCCAAAACGGCGACTTGTTTGGAGAATGGCTACACCGGCGACACCGTCTGTGCAGTGTGCGGCGTGATCGTCTCGACGGGTGAGGCGATTCCGGCCAACGGCAAGCACGTTCCCGGTGCGCCTCTCGGTGCATGGGACGGCGGCTGCTTGGAAGACAGCTACACCGGCACCATTCTCTGTGATATCTGCGGCGAAGTGCTGCAGGAAGACCAAGTGATCCCGGCTCCCGGCGAGCACGCA
>JAZODN010000071.1:0-21471 GCA_045597045.1 Acutalibacteraceae bacterium | reverse complement strand
GAGAGCCGCATCAAAGCCCTGGTGGACGAGGTGCGTGCCAAAGGAAACGTCATTCTGTTCATTGACGAGATTCACAATTTGGTGGGTACGGGGGATGCAGAAGGCAGCATGTCGGCTGCAAACATTCTGAAGCCTGCGCTTTCGCGCGGTGAGATTCAGGTGATCGGCGCCACCACCTTTAACGAGTATCGTAAACATATCGAAAAAGATGCTGCCTTAGAGCGTCGTTTTCAACCGGTGACGGTGGAAGAACCCTCGGTGGAGGAAGCCGTGGCGGTGCTGCGCGGTATCAAAGAGTATTACGAGCAATTCCACGGCGTGCGCGTGAGCGAGGAAATGATCGCCCGTGCGGTTACACTTTCGGAACGGTATATCACCGATCGCTTTTTGCCGGATAAGGCCATTGATTTGCTGGATGAAGCGTGTGCGGCAGCCGCATTGGAAAACAAGGAAGCCGACCGATTTGCCGCCTATCAGCGAGAGATCGGGCTGATGAAAAAAGAAGAAGAACGTCATATGGCGGCTGAGGCGGTGGACTACGAAGCGCTGGCGCGCGTGCGTGCCGAACTGTTGCGCACCGAGCAAGCGGCCGAGGAAATTCGCACGGCGGCCACCGAGGCGCCGCTGCAAGACCGCCATTTGGCAAAGGTGATCGAGCTGTGGACAGGCATTCCGGCCGCCAAAGTGCAGGAAAGTGAACTCTCCCGTTTGAGTGGGATGGAAGAGAGACTTTCGACCCATATTATCGGGCAAGAGGAAGCGGTGCGTCTGGTGGCTGCCGCCGTGCGCCGCAGTCGCGTGCAGATCAGTCCTCGCCGTCGCCCGGCCTCCTTCTTGTTCGTTGGCCCCACGGGCGTGGGAAAAACCGAACTCGTAAAGGTGCTGGCGCGTGATCTGTTTGATACGCCGGATGCGCTTATTCGGTTAGATATGTCGGAGTTTATGGAAAAGCACGCGGTCTCCCGTCTGATCGGTTCTCCTCCCGGTTACGTGGGGTATGACGAGGCAGGGCAGCTCACCGAGAAGGTGCGCCGCAAGCCATATTCCGTGCTGTTGTTTGACGAGATTGAAAAAGCGCACCCCGATGTGCTGAATATTTTGCTGCAGATTTTGGATGAAGGGCGCGTGACCGATGCCCACGGTCGCACGGTGAATTTTGAAAACACTGTGTTGGTGATGACCTCCAACGCCGGCAGCGATGTCAGCGGTGCGCTGATGGGATTTGGTAAAAGCGCAGGGGAGGCCGGGCGTGACAAGGCGTTAAAGGCGCTTTCCGGCTTCCTGCGCCCCGAATTTTTGAGTCGCGTGGACGAGGTGGTATATTTCCGTCCATTGGATCAGCAGGATTACACGCGTATTGCGGCGCTGTTGCTGGATGAACTGCAAGCACCGTTGGCAGAGCGCAGCATCACCTTTGCTTATGACGAGGCGGTGCCGGCGGTGCTCGCAGAGCAAGCGGCCGACGGCAAGCGCGGTGCACGTGATCTGCGTGTGGCAATTCGCCGCGAGGTGGAGGATAAACTGGCGAGCCTGTTGGTGGAGCGCTGTGAGCTGCCGCCCCACAGTGTGACGGTGGGTGTGGCCGACGGTGTGATCACGTTGACGGCCATATAACAGCGAAAGAGAAAGAAGGCACACGGTGCGTTATGCACCGTGTGCCTTCTTTGTTTGGCAATATCCGTTTTTACGGGGCAGTTACTGTTTGGCCTGCGTGGAGGGCGGCGGCAAGCATCGCTTTTGAAAGCGGTGCACGGTCGGTCGCATCTGCGTGCACGCAAAGGGCCGGTGCGCTGTTCAGCACGGTCAAGGTGGGAGCCAACTGTTCGGCAAGATAATGGCCGTCGGTGCGGTCGGCGCCGGCTGCGGTGAGCAACACCGTCTTTTTGGGCCGTGCGATAGGAGGTCGTATTCCACGCACAAAGCGCGCGGACCAATACCGCTGCAAGCGGTCGAGCAGTGTTTTCAGCGGTGCAGGAAACGCGCGGTTATACACAGGGGTTGCCACAACCAACACGTCGGCTGCCTCCAGCGCTTCGTAAAACGCATCCAGATCGCGGTGGCGGCACCCGTTTGCCTCGCGGCAAAAGCCGCAATCATCACACGGCGCAGCCGCGATGTCAAACGCATGAAAACGGGTGACGGCTACATCGCCCATGCCCTCCAAACAGGCGGTGAGCAGACGGGCGGTTGAGCCTTCGGTGTGCGGTGAACCGAACAGCACCAAAACACGCAGCATGTGGCTCACCTCATTCCCACACGGGCATCACGATGCTGTAACGCCCGCCATCGGTTAAGGAGTAGTAGTGATTCAAAATCTCTCGCCAGGTCCAGCCTTCTTCGTTGGCATAACCGATCGCACCGTATTGACTGAGTCCCAGTCCGTGACCGTGGCCGCGCGTGGTGAAGGTGATGCGGTCGGTTACTTCGTCATAGGTCACGGTAAAACTGTGCGAACGCAGCGTGCCGGAGCCAATGGCTTTGCGGATATCGATACCGCGCAGATATACCGTTTCGCCTTCATATTCGTAATAGGCGTTGGTCTCTAACACGTAACCGCCGTTGCCGTCGAACGATTTGGCAAACAGTGGAGTCTCACCCTCCTCGAAAAATACGGTATCGACAGCGCCGTCGGTCTCTTCTGCTACGTAGGCGGCGAGCAGCGCTTTCAGTTGGGTGAAGGTGAGAGAATGGGTGGCAAGCAGCGAGTCGTTGCCCGAATATTTTAAGATGTATTCTTCGGTGTCATATGTACTCTCCACGCTTTGAAGATACGGTAGCGCGGCGGTATAGACGTGCTGGCAACTGGCGGTAGCGCCGCCGGTGCTGCTGGAATACATGGCGCAAAGCGGTATTTTATTCAATGCTGTTTGGGCGGTATCGGCCATTTTTACACCGACCACTTCACCCACCGCCTCATACAGCGCGCGGTCGTTGGCGTTGTCGAGCTCAATGCGTGAAGAGATCGAGAAGGTGCCGCCGTCTGTGCAGGAATACAGCAAGTAGGTATAACCGGCCACCGCTTGTGCTTTTTGTGCTTCCATTGAGTGCTGCATACTGCGTGTAGCACCCATTTCGGTTTTGACGAGACAAGCAATGGCATATTGCAGATCTTCCCGTGTTTGCAGCGTCGTTTCCTCCGCGCCGCCAATGCGCACCTTAATGCCGCGGAAAAAGTCGGTTTCCAGCGGGGCGACGGTTGAGTCGCCGGGGATGGTGGTTGTTGTGGCTTCGGTGGCCGTGGTTTCAGTGGCGGTCGTGGTCACGGCGGATTCGGGTTGGGTCGTTTGCGTGCTTTCGGTGGTGGCTGCCGTGGTCGTTTCCTCCGTGGTGGTTGTGATCACCGTACTTTCGGTGGTGGTTGTCGCAGCGGTGGTTGTTGCCGTCTCTTCGGTGGCCGTGGTTTCGGTGGTGGTGCGTTCGGTCGTGGTTGTGGCACTTTCGGTGGTCGTGGCCGTGACGGTTACATGCTCGGTTGTGGTGGTAGCCTTTTGTTCTTCCACAGGCTCGGTGGTGGTTGTAGTGGTTACTGTACCGGTTGTATCGGTGGTGCTTTCGGTGATGTCCGGCACGGGCAATTCAATATCCGGCAGGATATCACTGCTGTCAAAAACGGTGGTCGACGTAGTGGTTACCATGGAAGAGGTCGTTGTGCTGCCTTTGAGCATAGCAGCCGGGTAGACCGTGTTGGGATTATACGAAATGACGACGTCTTTGCTGGGCGATTCACCAAGTGAAAGGCGGCGTGCCGCCACGATCAAGCGAATGCCATCCACCTGCGTTTGGGCCGATACATCCGTCTCAAGCAGAAGCAGGGTGTCGTTCGGCTGCGGTTTCACCGAGGTGATGAAGAGCGAGCGTGCCTGCAGTGCGTTAGTAAAGGTCAAAAATGCTTCGCTGTCGGCAAACGAATTGGTGCGGTAATCGAAGGTGTCATCCTTTTCGTCCACATACAACACGGCAAACACCTCAAATGTGCCGGTGGCATACAGCGTATTCATTTCCACCGCCGTGTGGCGGAGCAGAAAGTTGGCGTCGGTATATTGCACCAGATCCGAAAACATTTGTCCGTCTGCCGTGTTGTTGCCGTGAATCACGTAGGAACGGTTCACCGACGTTGGCGAGGAGATGATCGTGTTTTCGTCAAAATACGGCACGCCGTAATGTGAGGATTGCCCCGAAAAGTCGGTGGCGGCATAGTCATATAAGCCGTTTTGCATGACGGGATAACTGATACCGGTGCCGCCGATGCGCACCCAACCGCGAATGTCGTCGTTTTTCTGATACAGGGCATAAAAGCGTGCCAGCATGCCGCGTGGGAAATCGGCGGCATTGTAAGTGCCGTCGTGCTCGCGGTCATACAAAAGTTCCAAAGAGACGTACTGTTCACGGTTTTGCGCCGGGTCGATGACATAGGTATCCAGCAGTAGCCAACCGCCGACGCACACGGCAAGTGCTGCAAGCCAAAGAAAAATCTTGCTTAGCCACACGGTTGGGCGATCGCCGCGCCAGGGAAGCAGCACCGACAAAAAGCGATGCTTTCCGGTGGCTTCGCCGGTGGGAATAGCCGGCTTAGGGGCGTGCAGTTCCAGCAATTGGCCGCCGGCCATCACGGTGGGATACGCCTCTAAATAACGGCGTGCAAGGTCCAGCGCCTGTGAGGTGGCAACCGCCCGCACCGCATCGCGGTTGGAGGCCGGAACATGCAGTTCCTTTACCCATACGCGGCGATGATCGGCCAACGCGATATATACCGTGCCGACCGGTTTCCCTTCGCCGGAGGTGGGGCCGGCTTCGCCGGTGATGCTCACACCGAGTTCGCTGTTGCCTACGCGGCGCACCCCCACAGCCATGGCGTGAGCCGTTTCGGCCGAAACCGCGCCCTCTGTTTCGAGCAGTTCGGCCGAAACGCCGAGAACGTCGCGTTTGATCTCTTTGGAATAGGCGGCAATGCCGCATTCAAACACCGAGGAAGCGCCGGCCACTTGGGTCAGTTTACCCGAAAGGAGACCGGCTGTGCAGGATTCGGCGGTGGCGACCTTCATTTGCGTCTTCTTCAAAAGATGCACCACGGCGGTTTGCAGATCGGTTACGTCTACACCGAACACATAGGCGCCCAACCGTTCACAAACGGTTTCCACCGTTGTTTCACACAAAACGGCTGCTTCGTCTTGCGAGGTGGTTTTGGCGGTGATGCGCAACAGGATCTCGCCGCTTGTGTGGGCGGTGAGCGTGACAGTGGGGCTTTTGGTTGCCATTAGATCGGCCAGCCGTTCGGTTACCGCAGCGGCAGAGAGCCCGAACACGCCCACCGTGCGCGACACAAACGTGCCGTAGCCCTTTTCGCTCAAAAAGGGTGGTAGTACATGCTGCAGCAGCGAGAGAGCCGCCTCTTCCGTTGCCGTAAAACAAAGGAACAGCTGCGCGTATTTTTCTGCCGCAAAACCGCCCGGCTGGCCGTTGGCATCGCACAGCGGCACGGCACCGCGCGGAAGGTCGCCTTCCCACGGCAAGCCGAGCAGGGAGGCCAGCGTCTTGGCGGCGGCGTTTTCTTCGGTGTCGCAAAGCACCACGCAATCGGCGCGACGCATGGCTTGCTGCAGTGCTTCGCGCAAGGGGGCATCGGCAGAGTCGACGTGAACGGGTTCGTTTACCGTCCATCCCAAAGCGGGCAGTTCACGCGCCCAAAGGGCGGTGAGCGACGGCGAAACAGCGCCAACGGCAATGATGTCCGCTTTCATGCGGCACCTCCTCTTTCCAAATTACAGCGTGTCATCTGCCGCATCCACTGTGATGCGGCGGATACCGGCAACGGCTTCTTCGATCCATTCTTCACACGGCAGAGCGCTTTCCGCTTCTTGCAACATAGCCACGGTGGGGCGAGTGCGCGGATGACGCGGCGTGAAGACGGTGCAGCAGTCTTCGTAAGGTTGAATTGAAATATCAAACGTGTCGATCTGTCGGGCGATACGAATGATCTCTTCTTTATCCATGCCGATAACGGGGCGGAACACGGGCACGGTACACACGGCGTCGGTGCAGGCGAGGGCCTGTGCCGTTTGGCTGGCCACCTGGCCCAAACTTTCACCTGTGATGAGCGAATGGCAACCATCGTTCACGGCCACGCGTTCGGCAATGCGCATCATAAAGCGGCGCATCAGCAGAGTGAACAGTTCTTCGGGGCAGCGGCGGCTGATTTCTTCTTGAATACGGGTGAAGGGCACGATGTTCAGCGAGATGCGCCCGGCATAGTTGGCCACCTTTTCGAGCAGCGAGATCACCTTCATTTCGGCCCGTTCGCTGGTGTAAGGCGGCGAGGCAAAGTGAATCGCCGTGAGCTGCAAGCCGCGCTTGGCCATCATATAGGCCGCAACGGGGGAGTCGATGCCGCCGGAAATAAGCAGCCCCGAACGGCCGGCTGTGCCCACCGGCATGCCGCCGGCACCCGGTAGCTGAGCCGCGTGGATATAGGCACCGAAATCGCGGATCTCCACCATAATAAGCAGTTCCGGTTCGCGCACGTCCACTTTCAAATGAGGGAAAGCGTGCAGCACCGCACCTCCCACTTCGGCGCAAATGGCCGGTGAGCCGAGAGGGAAGGTTTTATCGCTGCGTTTGGCTTCCACTTTGAAGGTTTTGGCCGAGCGTAATTGTTCTGCCAAATAGCGCGGTGCTTCTTCGCAGATCACCGCCATGTCTTTCGCCACCACGCGGGCGCGCGAAAAGGCGGAGATGCCGAACACGTGTGCCACGCGGTCGGCAGCGGCATCCAAATCAATGCCGTCGGCCTGCGGTTCGATATACATGGTGGATTGGGCGCGGCGGATTTGGAAATTGCCCAACGGGCGCAGACGGCGCTTTAAATTTTTCACCAGTACGTCTTCAAAACTACTGCGATTCAGCCCTTTCAGCGCTAATTCGCCGTTTTTGATCAACAAAATTTCTTCGGGTATGTACATCCGATTCTCTCCTTATTCTCTTACGTCGTCAAGGGGCGCCGATTTTGGTAGTGGTGGTTGCGGCACCCTTCTTGGTCGTTGTGGTGGTGCCCTTCACGGTGGTGGTTGCGGCACCTTTCTTGGTTGTGGTGGTGGTGCCCTTCACGGTGGTGGTAGTGGAACCTTTCTTGGTTGTGGTGGTGACACCCTTCACGGTGGTGGTTGCGGCACCCTTCTTGGTTGTTGTGGTGACACCCTTCACGGTGGTGGTAGTGGCACCTTTCTTGGTTGTAGTGGTGACACCCTTCACGGTGGTGGTTGTGGCACCTTTCTTGGTTGTGGTGGCTGCAGCCGATTGTTCGCCGTATGCCTTGTGAGGCGTTTTCTTTTGTGCGGTGTACCAGCGGTACGGCATAATAACATCTTTGTTCACCGTGACCTTATTACCCGACACGCTGGCGGTTTCGCCCGGACGCACCTTGCGTGCCACCACCGCCAAGCGAGCCTCGTCAAAATGAGCAATACTTTTTGGCGTGCAGGTATACAAAATCAGCAGTTCGTCACTTGGTATCACCTGCACGTCGTTGAAGTCATAGAGTGAACGGTCGCGCAGTCCTTGCACGTATTTCATAAATTGGTCGCTGTTGGTGAAAGAGGTTTCCTGAATGGAGTAATAATGCTGCACCTTTGGCTTGGAATCCTGCAGTACCACGGCGAAAATTTTATATTGCAGTGTTTCGAACAGGGTGTCCAGTGTGATGATCTGGTTGGCGTTTTGCATGCGGGTCACGGATTTTGCCAAATCGTTCAATTTGGCAAACATTTGGCCACTGGCCATGTTGTGACCGTAGATCACCAGACTTTTGGTGTCGGCCCCTGCAGAATCCAACTTGTTTTTGGAATCGAAAAACAGCGTGCCGTTTTTGTTTTTGTTTTTGTAAAAATCGTGAGTGAGGTAAAATTCGTTATCGTCACTGTGCATTACCTCGCGGTCCACGCCGCAGGCGGCATATTTCAGCCAGCCGCGAATGTCGCTGTTGAGGTAATAGAGGGTTTTTAAATCGTCTTGAATGCCGGCCGGATAGCCGTTCCATTTTTCGGCCTCGTCGGTCAGTTCGGCATCCTGCTTGCCGTAACGGATATCTGTCAATTTTTCGGCCAACTCGGTGTTTTGCTGCGGAATGATCACCGATTCGTTGATCAGCACCGAGGTGGTTCCCACAAACACCAGCAGCGAGAGCAGCAGCAGCAACTTACGTGCCACTTCACGCAGCGGATCGTCGCGATACAGCACGAATGCCGCCAACGGACGGCGCCGCCGCCGCACGGACGCGTTCTTAGCAATCGTTTGCAGAGATACACGCTCTTCTTGCTGGCGTATGTTTTCCACAAAGGCCAATGCATCGTCCAACTCGGCATCGGAAACGGTGGGCAGGTTATCTAAAAAATCTTGTTCTCGGTCGGCCACTGTCGCATCTCCTTTCTTCAACGGTGTGGGCGGCGAAAGGCCGCCACGCGGGTGAGGGTATCCACGGCTTCCTGCATGGCAGTCAAAAAGCGATCGATATCTTCCTCGGTGGTGGTGTGGCAAAAGCTGATACGCAACGCGCTGTCCACTTCAGCGCTCGGCAAGCCGAGCGCCTGCAGCACGGGACTTTGTTTGCCCTTCGAGCAAGCAGAGCCGCCCGAAACAAACACGTTACGTTCTGCCAAGAAATGCAGCAGTGTTTCACTGCGCAGCCCCACGAAGGAGGCGTTCACGATGTAGGGCACAGCCACCGCCGGGCGGTGCAGACGCAGGTTGTCAAATGCGGCAAGGCCGGAAAGCAATCGGTCTTGCAGCCGTTCATAGTGTGCGTGGGTTTCCTGCAAGGGGGGGAGAGCCGCTGCCGCAGCACCAAAGGCGGCAATAGCCGGTGTGGCTTCGGTGCCGGCACGCAGGCTGTTTTCCTGACCGCCGCCCAGCGCACGGGGCAGCAGACGAACGCCGCGGCGTATGTAGAGCGCGCCGACCCCTTTGGGTGCATGCAGTTTGTGCCCACTGATGCTCAGCAGGTCCACCCCCCACTTTTGTGCCTTGAGGGGCAGCTTGCCGGCGGCTTGTACCGCATCGGTGTGGAACAGTGCACGGGGGGCGGCGGCACGCACCGGTGTCACCATGTCTTCCACCGCAAAGCGCGCACCGGTTTCGTTGTTCACCGTCATTACACTCACCAGTGCGGTATCGGCGCGGCAGGCAGCCGCCACCGCTTGCGGTGTGATCATGCCGCGGCTGTCGGGGCGAAGGCGAGTGACGGTCCACCCTTGTTTTTCCAGTTCGTCAAAAGCAGCGGCCACACTTGCGTGTTCCATTGCGGTGGTGACGGCGTGCTGTCCCGTGCGACGGTTGGCGGCTGCACCGCCCAAAATGGCCAGGTTGTTGGCTTCGGTACCGCCCGAAGTGAAGAGCAGATCTTCAAAAGGGGCGCCGATCAGTTGTGCCACCGCTTTTCGGGCGGCGATGAGTTCGCGCTCGGCGGTGATCCCCACCGTGTGCAAAGAGGAGGGGTTACCAAAGGCTTCGGTCATCATATACAGTGCCTTTTCCGCTGCTGCACGGCAGACGGCGGTGGTGGCCGCATTATCCAAATACGTCATAGCTCTCGCCTCATTTTGTGTAATCACATATATAATACCATATTACACAAAAATATACAACCCACTATTTTCTCCCAAAAAAGTTACAAGATTGTTACGCTTTTTTGAGAAAAAGGGTGTATACTTAGATTATCCCGTATAATCCTCCAGCAAGCGTTGCAGCGCCTCTTCGGTGTAAACGGGAATGCCGGCGTGCAGCACCTCTTGCTCGGTGGTCGGCAGCGAGGCAACGTATACGTCATATACCGTGGTCGGCGTACCGCCTTGCGGTGGGAAGACCGCCAGCTGCCCTTCCCACACCCCCACTGTTGCCAACGGGGGCGCCGTGTCACCTGCGGCGGCGTTTTCGCCCACCGTGGCAGGGGTGTTTATGCGCACGGCGGCCAGCATGGCACCGCCCAACACGGCTAATACGACGGCGATTACATACAAGCGGCGCAAACGGATGTGCGGCAACATACAAAATCCCCTCTTTTTCTGCTGTTTTTGAAATCAGTGTGTCCCGTTTGGCGGAAATTTATGCGTTCGGACGGTATTAAGATTTGACTTTTGGGGATTTTATGGTAAAATGAAGTGAATGCATTGCAAAACAACAAATGGATGAGATAACTTGGAAAGGATGCGACGATATCCGTGGCAAAGAAGCAAACAGAAAAAGGCGCGGTCCGTGCGTTTTTCGGCAGTTGGCCGGTGCGTGCGGTCGGTAAAACGATCAGCGGATTGCTCAAATGCATCATCACCATTTTGCTTATCGGTGTGATCACGTTTACGGTGGTGGCATCGGTAATGGTGGTGTATGTCCTCTCCAATTTTGACGGCACCGAAGGTCTGCCCGATTTGGACGATCTTTCGATCAACGAAACCAGTATTATCTATACCAAAGCCGAAGACGGCACGTGGAAAGAGCACCAACGTCTGGAAGGGAACGACAGCATTTGGGTGGATCTGGATGAGATCCCTTTGAATATGCAGCTCGCAGTCGTGGCGATTGAGGATAAGCGCTTTTATGAGCACGACGGCGTGGATTGGCGGCGTACTGTTGCCGCCAGCGCCAACTTGGTGTTGCATTTCCGTTCGGTGGAATTCGGCGGTTCCACCATTACGCAGCAGTTAATCAAGGTTTCCACCGGCGAGGCGGATCAAACCATCGAGCGCAAGATCACCGAGATTATGCGTGCGCTGCGTTTGGAGCAGATGCTGGAAGGCTCCAAAGCGGATGTGAAGGACCAGATTTTGGAAGCGTATTTGAACATTTTGCCGTTGAGCCGCAACGTGATCGGTGTGGGTGCGGCCGCCAACAGCTTTTTCGGCAAAGAGGTGGAGGAGCTGACGTTGGCGCAGTGTGCCGCCATTGCCGGTATTACTCAGAATCCCAGCAAATACGACCCCTTCTCTCACCCCGAAAACCTGCGCGACCGTCAGCGCACCGTGCTGCGTGCCATGCTGGATCAAAATCTCATTACCGAAGACGAGTATATCCAAGCGGTAAATGAGGAGCTGTATTTCAAGAGTTACGCTTCGCAGACCATGATGCAGGACTATTACGTTGACCTGCAGGTGGAGGAGATCGCCGAAGATCTGATGGAAAAATACGGCTATACCTACAACCAAGCCATTTCCAAGATCTACCGCGGCGGCTTGTCCATCTATTCATATGAAAACGTGGAACTGCAAAAGAAGGCCGAAGCGATCTATGCCGATGAAGCCAACTTTCCGACGCCGATTGAATCGGACGATCAGGATCCGCAAGGCGCTATTTTTGTGATTGACTATAACGGCCGTGTGGTGGCTACGGTGGGCGGTCGCGGGGAAAAAGACAGCGACCGTGTGTATAACCGTTCCACCGATGCGCGCCGTCAGTGCGGTTCGTCTATCAAACCGCTTGGCAGTTACGGCCCTGCGATCGATAAGAATTTGGTGCATTTTTCGTCGTTGGTGCCCAACGCGCCCATCACTCTGGCCAACGGCAAAAAGTGGCCGCCGAACTACGGCTCCACCTCTACGAGCGATCGCGGTATGACCACCGTGGCATATGCGCTCAAGCAGTCGCTGAACACGGTGGCGGCCCAGCTGGTGGAAAAACTGACACCGGCCGAAAGTTACAGCTTTTTGGTGAACAAACTGGATTTTACGCTGGAAGCGCCGGATAAAGATTACAGTGCGATGGCGCTTGGCGGCTTCCACAAGGGCGTTACCTGCCGCGAAATGGCGGAAGGATATCAAATCTTCGGCAACGGCGGATATTACCGTGATACCTCTACCTACGAATGCGTGAAGCAGGGGGATGAGGTGCTGCTCAAAGCGGATTCGGCCCCTGTGCGTGTGATTGGCGAAGATTCGGCGTACGTGATGAACCGTTTGATGCAGTTGGTGGTGCGCGAAGGTACCGGTGCCAACATTTCGGGCGATTGGCGCGGCGGATGGGAAGTGTTCGGTAAGACCGGTACTTCGGGTACCAGCCGCAGCGGCAGCGATTACAACGTGTACTTTGCCGGCGGCACGCCGCAGTATGTGGCGGCTTCGTGGTTCGGTTATGACTACGATAAGGCGCTGAACAGCCGGCAGACGGGATATGCCCGGTCGCTGTGGAACAAGGTCATGATCGCCCTGCGCGACGACAGCGTGTCGGCCGAAGAAAAAGGCTTTGGCAGCACGAAGGCCGATCTCATCAACCGCGAGCTGATCGTGGAAACGACCTATTGCGAAGAGACGGGTATGCTGGTGGGGCCGAACAACAATTGTACCAAGAAAAAAACAGGCGTGTATAAAACGTCGTTTATGCCGGATTACTGCACGGCTCACCTCGTGGAAGGAACCACTACCGATCCGAACGGCGGTGTGGAGAACAACGCTACCACCACCCCGACTACCACGCTGGATCTGAGCGAGATCTACGGCACCAACACGCCGACTACCACCACAACAACGGCGGCGACTACCACTACCGCCGATGGGGAGTGACACGTATGAAACTGTGGGATATTTCACGTGAGCTGACGGCGGCGGCGGTATATCCGGGCGATCCGGCACCGCAGGTTACCCACATTCAGCAGCTGGCTTTCGGTGATACTTGCAATCTTTCGGCATTGTCGTTGTGCGCGCATAACGCAACCCATTTGGATGCACCGCTGCATTTTGTACCGAACGGTGACGGTGTGGAGGCGGTGGCGCTCGATCATTGTTGCGGCCCGTGCCGCGTGATCGCGTTTGACGGCGTGCTCACGGGAGACGTTGCCGAACGGCTGGTGGCTCGCTACTCCCCCGAGCGTGTGCTGTTTAAAGGCGAGATGGCGGTGGATATTTCGGCGGCCTACGTGTTGGCAGATGCCGGTGTGCGTTTGGTCGGTGTGGAAGGGCCGTCGGTGGCGGCGGCCGATCGCAGCGAGGCGGTGCATCGCCACCTGCTTGGCAGCAACGTGCTGATTTTGGAAGGGCTGGATCTTTCGGCGGTGTGTGAGCGAGAGTATTTTCTCTTTGCTGCCCCCGTTAAGATCGCCGGTTGCGACGGCGCGCCTGTGCGCGCGGTGCTGATAGACGATGAATCGCTCGACGTCGAACCGATGTTTCGAAGACGGTAAGATAGCAACGTATAAAAAAGGATGTGCAGATGTTTCTGTTAAAAACTCTGCACATCCTTTTCGTTTTAAACGCATGTGGTTATTTTTGCATGGTCGGATTGTCGGTACGTTCAAGCAAATAGTCGATTGATACGTTAAAATAATCCGCCAATTTAATAAGTTCGGCGATTCCCGGTTCCCGTTCGCCCGTTTCGTATCGGCTTATCGTATTTTGATTTGTATTCAAATCCATTGCGAGTTTCAGTTGTGAAATGCCCTTGGATTTTCGTATTTCTTTTAATCTCACACAAATCACTCCTTGGCAACATTATCCCACAATGGTATAATGCAAATATCCCGATTCGGTATATTTAGGAGGAAGTGTTATGAGAATTTGTAAAAACTGCGGCAAAGAAATCGACAAAAACGCCATCGTATGCGTACATTGCGGATGCCATGTTAAGACCAAAAAAGCAATCCTTAAAAAATGGTGGTTCTGGGTGATCGTTGTTGTGGCGGTTATCGGTATTGCAGCCGGTTCGGCAGGGGACACAGGCACAAGTCCGACAGTCGGAAACCAAGTGGAACAGAGCGAATCAAAAGGTGAAGACAACTTCGGTGGAGACTGCGGTATTTCGGTAACGGCTGAAATGGGTTCATCGATTATAGGCATGCCCACACTTAACGTGTCGATTTCCAACGTGTCCGAAAAAGAGATATCGGCCATAAAATTTTATTTTGTTCCTTTGGATGTGTACGGCGAAGAGATCAAAGGTTGGACCAGCCAAAATCAGTTGTATACCGATGAGGCCATTCCGGCGGGCGGTTCGGATTCCTGCGAATTCCAATTTATCGAAGACAGTGTGAAAAAGGGACAGTTATATGTTTACAGTGTCTATTTTGAAGATGGAACAGAATGGGGAAACAAAGACGCCACAAAATCAACAATTTTGAAAAAAGGTGTGTGCATTCCCGTCGACGGGGTGTCCTGATTATTCCGAGAATGACAGATATTTTCAAATAAGTAACAGGGCAAGAAGATGCATCTCCTTGCCCTGTTACATTTGTTTTTAGGTTTTACGGGTTTAATACATACCGTCCATGGCCGGGGCAGCAGGGGCGGCCGGAGCCGGCTCCTTCTTATCTGCCACCAACGATTCGGTGGTCAGCACCATGGCGGCGACCGAAGCGGCGTTCTGCAGTGCGGAACGGGTGACCTTGGTCGGGTCCACGATGCCGGCGGCAAACATATCTACGAATTCCTCGGTTGCAAAGTTGAAGCCGAAATTGGCTTTGCCGGCGGTGAGAATCTTGTCGATGATAACGCTGCCTTCCAGGCCGGCGTTCAGCGCGATCTGGCGCACCGGCTCTTCCAATGCCTTCAGCACGATACGAATACCGGTCTTTTCATCGCCTTCGGTGGTGTCCAGCATCGCTTCAAGCACCTTCGCGGCGCTCAACAGAGCCACGCCGCCGCCCGCGACCAGACCTTCTTCCACCGCGGCTTTGGTCGCGGCGAGTGCGTCTTCAATGCGCAACTTCTTTTCCTTCATTTCGATCTCGGTGGCGGCACCGACCTTGATAACCGCCACGCCGCCGGCGAGTTTCGCCAAACGCTCTTGCAGCTTTTCACGGTCGAAATCCGAGGTGGTGGTTTCAATCTGGGTACGGATCTGCGCCACGCGTGCACGGATCTCGTCGGCATCGCCGGCGCCGTCCACAATGATAGTGGCTTCTTTTTGCACCTTCACCTGACGGGCGCGGCCGAGCATGGCCATGGTCGCATCCTTCAAATCGAGACCGATCTCTTCCGAGATCACTTGGCCGCCGGTGAGGGTGGCAATGTCACGCAGCATTTCCTTGCGGCGATCGCCAAAGCCGGGGGCTTTGACCGCCACGCAGGTGAAGGTGCCGCGCAACTTGTTCACAATTAGGGTGGAGAGAGCTTCGCCTTCCACATCTTCCGCAATGATAAGCAGTTTGCGTCCCGACTGCAGGATCTGCTCGAGCAAGGGCAGGATATCCTGCACGTTGGAGATCTTCTTATCGGTAATGAGCAGCAGCGCATCGTCCAGCACCGCTTCCATCTTATCGGTATCGGTCACCATGTAAGGGGTGATGTAGCCGCGGTCAAACTGCATGCCTTCCACCACTTCGGAATAGGTTTCCGCCGTTTTGGATTCTTCCACCGTGATAACACCGTCGGCCGAAACCTTTTCCATAGCTTCGGCAATCAGACGGCCGATCTCGGCATCGCCTGCGGAGATGGTGGCGGCAGAGGCTACGTCATCCGTGCCGCTGACTTTTTTGGAGTTGGCCTTCACTTCGGCCACAACCGTGTCTACCGCCTTCTGGATGCCGCGCTTGACCCCCATCGGGTTGGCACCGGCCGCGACGTTCTTCATGCCCTCGCGGATGAGTGCTTGCGCAAGCAGAGTGGCGGTGGTGGTGCCGTCGCCGGCTACGTCGTTCGTTTTGGTGGAGACTTCCTTCACCAGCTGAGCGCCCATATTCTCAAACGGGTCATCCAGCTCGATCTCCTTTGCAATGGTCACACCGTCGTTGGTGATGAGGGGGGCGCCGAACTTTTTATCCAGCACCACGTTGCGGCCGCGGGGGCCCAGAGTGATCTTCACGGTATTGGCGAGCTGATCCACACCCGACTGCAGCGCCTTGCGTGCTTCCTCGCCGTACAAAATAACCTTCGACATTCAGAAATTACCTCCTTATTCCACAATAGCAAGAATATCGCCCTGACGGACGATGGTGTATTCTTCCCCGTCTACCTTCACTTCGGTGCCGGTATACTTGCTGATGAGCACTTTGTCGCCCACCTTTACCTGCATGGTGACTTCCTTGCCATCCACCACGCCGCCGGGGCCAACGGCCGTTACCACGGCAACCTGCGGCTTTTCTTTGGCAGTGCCTGCCAAAATGATGCCGCTTTTGGTGGTTTCCTCTGCTTCGGTCATTTGAATGACCACGCGGTCAGCCAACGGTTTTATCGTCATAATGATACGCCTCCAATCATGTTATTCGACAAATTTAGCACTCCTCTTCTTCGAGTGCCAAAACCTATTGTACCCACAATTTGGAAAAAATCAAGAGGAAAAATAAAAAAAGCGAGGGAATTTACAAAATTTTAATTTTCCTTTGTAAAAATGCACAACTCTTTTGCGGTTTAAAGTGGCAAATTGCTGAAAGTTGCCGTTTTTCCAAAAAAGGGTTGCATTACCGAAGGGGGGGTGCTATAATAGCCCATATCAAAAAGATTTGTCGATGGATCGCCTTTAAGTGCATGGGTGGAAACCCATTTTTTTGTAAAAAGAAATTTTAGCGCTTTAAAGCGACGAGTTGACGACCGATAGGAGGCGTATCGTATGGTATTGAAGGTCTTGTTTTTAGTTGTGTTTTTTGCGATGATGGTGGCGATCGGCTTCTATTACCGCAAGAGCGCGTCGGATGTGAAGGGCTTTGTGCTCGGTGGGCGCAACGTCGGCCCGTGGCTTACGGCTTTTGCATACGGCACGTCGTATTTCTCTGCCGTTATCTTTGTGGGATATGCCGGTCAGTTCGGCTGGCAATTCGGTGTGGCTTCCACCTGGGTCGGTATCGGCAATGCGCTGATCGGTTCGCTGCTTGCATGGGAACTTCTGGGGCGCCGCACGCGCATTATGTCGCAGCATTTGGGCAGTTCCACCATGCCGGAGTTTTTCGGCAAGCGGTTTGACAGCACGCCGCTGAAGGTGGCGGCATCAATCATTACCTTTCTGTTCATGATCCCTTATACCGCGTCGCTGTATAACGGCTTGTCCCGTCTGTTCCAAATGGCGTTTAACATTGATTACGTGTGGTGCGTATTCGGTATGGCGGTGCTCACCGGTATTTACGTGATCGTGGGCGGTTACATGGCGACCGCTATGGCGGATTTTATTCAAGGTATCATCATGCTCGGCGGCATTGTGGCGGTCATCGCGGCGGTGCTGATGCAAAACGGCGGTTTTTCTGAGGCTATGGTGTCGCTCTCACAGGTGGCGGCAGAGGAAACGGCTATGCAGGGTGCCTTTACTTCCTTCCTTGGCCCGAAGCCACTGGAACTTTTGGGTGTGGTGCTGCTTACCTCGCTCGGTACGTGGGGATTGCCGCAGATGGTGCAAAAATTTTACGCCATCAAGAACGAAGGCTCGATCCGTAAGGGTACCATGATCTCTACTGTATTTGCGCTGATGGTAGCCGGCGGTTGCTATTTCCTCGGCGGTTTCAGCCGCCTGTATCAGCCGGAACTCAACGCTGCCGGCGGCGTGGTGTATGACAGCCTGATTCCGAAGATGCTGGAAGGCTTGCCGGATGCCATTATCGGCATTGTGATCGTGCTGGTGCTGGCAGCGTCTATGTCCACCTTGTCTTCGTTGGTGTTGACATCCTCCTCCACCATCACGCTCGATTTCTTGCAGCCGCTTTCCCAAAAGACGTGGAAGGAAACCTCTTCGGTGCGCACCATGCGCGTGTTCATCGTGTTCTTCATCCTCGTTTCGGCCGTGCTTGCGATCGTACAGGCCAGTTCGCCCGTCACCTTTATCGCCCAGCTGATGGGCATTTCGTGGGGGGCAATGGCCGGTGCGTTTTTGGCACCGTTTCTCTACGGCTTATATTGGAAGAAGACCACGAAAACAGCGGTGTGGGTGTCCTTTGCGGTGGGTGTCGGTGTGATGTTGGTGAACATGGTTTGCACCTTCCTCAAGGTTCCGTTCATCAATGCGTATTTCTCCTCTCCCATCAATGCCGGCGTGCTGTCGATGGTGCTTGGTTTGGTGTTGGTGCCGATTGTAAGCGCATTTACGCCGAAAATGGATAAAACACTTGTCGAATCCATGTACGTGTGTTATAATAGAACGGTGAATGTACCGGCGAAGGACGCACTGGAAGACGAAGTGTGAATTTGGCCGAAGAAAAAGGAGAATTTCAAGTGAAACAACTGATGATCGGTAATGCGGCGGTTGCGCGCGGTCTGTTTGAGGCGGGCTGCACGGTGGTGTCGAGTTATCCCGGCACCCCCAGCACCGAAATCACCGAATACGCCGCCGAATACAACGAGATGTACTGTGAATGGGCGCCGAACGAAAAAGTGGCAATGGAAGTCGCTTTCGGCGCTTCGATGGCCGGTGCGCGCAGCGCATGCGCTATGAAGCACGTCGGCCTGAACGTGGCGGCGGATCCGCTGTTTACCATGTCCTACACGGGGGTGAACGGCGGTTTGGTGGTCTGCGTGGCGGATGATCCCGGCATGCACTCTTCACAGAACGAGCAGGATTCCCGTCACTATGCGGTGGCGGCGAAGGTGCCGATGCTTGAGCCGGCCGATTCGGCAGAAGCGCTTGCTTTTGCCAAGGCGGCTTTTACGCTGTCGGAAGAATTTGATACGCCGGTGATCTTGCGCGTCTGCACGCGCATCGCCCACGCGCAGAGCATTGTGGAAACCGCGGCGCGTGAGGAACGGGCCAACCGTCCCTACGTGAAGACCCCTGAAAAATACATTATGATGCCCGGCAACGCGAAGAAGCGCCACCCTGTGGTGGAGGCGCGCACCGCGGCGCTGGCTGCATTCGGTGAAGAGTGTGCTTTTAACCGTGTGGAGATGGGGGATACCAAACTCGGCATTATCACGTCGGGTGCGTCGTACCAGTACGTGCGTGAGACGTTCGGTGAGACGGTGAGTGTGCTGAAACTCGGTATGGTGCATCCGCTGCCCACCAAGTTGATTCAAGATTTCGCGGCAGCGGTGGATCGCGTGGTGGTGATCGAAGAGCTGGACGGTATGCTGGAAGCGCATTGCACCGCCATCGGCGTGGCGGTGGAGGGCAAATCTCTCTTCACCAACATCGGTGAGTTTTCGCAGCGCACGGTGGCCGAGGTGTTCGGTTTGCCGCAGAAGGAACATATTGCGCTGGACACGGCGATTCCCGTGCGGCCGCCGGTGATGTGTGCCGGCTGCCCTCACCGCGGTATGTATTACACGCTGGCGAAAAACAAGGTCACCGTGATAGGTGATATCGGTTGCTACACGCTCGGTGCGCAGCCACCGCTGTGTGCATTGGATTCCACCCTGTGCATGGGTGCGTCGGTGTCGGGTCTGCACGGCTTTAACAAGGCCGGCAACGAAAATCCCGCGGTGGCGGTGATCGGCGACTCCACCTTTATGCATTCGGGCATTACGGGACTTGTGAACATCGCGTATAACGATTCCAACTCCACCGTGATCATTTTGGATAACTCCATCACGGGTATGACGGGTCACCAGCAAAACCCCACCACGGGTTATAACATCAAAGGGGATCCGGCGGCCAAGATTGATCTGGAAACACTGTGCCGTGCGGTGGGTATTCGCCGCGTGCGCGTGGTGGATCCGTATGACCTGGCGGCGTGCGATGCGGTGCTGAAAGAGGAACTGGCGGCAGAAGAAGCGTCGGTTATTATTTCGCGCCGTCCGTGTGTGCTGCTGAAATCGGTAAAGACCAAGCCGCCCGTGGCGGTGAATGCGGATGCATGCCGCAGTTGTAAGAAATGTATGAAGCTGGGCTGCCCCGCTATCCGTATGCGTGACGGCAAGGCGGATATCGACGCTACCTTGTGCGTGGGCTGCGGTGTGTGTGAACAGCTGTGCGCATTTGATGCGATCGGGGAGGTGAGCGAATGAACACGGTGCGTTTGATGATCGTTGGTGTCGGCGGTCAGGGCTCGCTGCTTGCGAGCAAATTGCTCGGCCGGCTGCTGGTGGATGAAGGGTACGACGTGAAAGTATCGGAAGTGCACGGCATGAGTCAGCGTGGCGGTTCGGTCGTCACCTATGTCCAGTTTGGCGATAAGGTGTATTCCCCCGTGATCGAACAGGGTGAGGCGGATTTTATCGTGTCGTTTGAAAAACTGGAGGCTGCGCGCCACGTGGCGTGTCTCAAAACCGGCGGCACGGTGATCGTGAACACGCAGCAGATTGATCCGATGCCGGTGATCACGGGTGCCGCTGCCTATCCCGAAACGGTGCTTGATGAGATGACCGCGGCCGGTGTGAAGGTGGATGCGCTGGATGCGTTGTCGCTCGCACAGCAAGCCGGCTCTGCCAAAGCGGTGAACATCGTTTTGATGGGGCGTCTGGCCAAATATTTTTCGATGGATTATGACAAGTGGATCCGCGCGATCGAAAACAGTGTGGCGCCTCGCTTTGTCGAGATGAATAAGAAGGCGTTTGCACTTGGTTACAATGCATGAGAAGGTGTTTTTTGTGTTAGAACAACGTTATTATCAGCCCGAAATCGAAACGATGTCGGTGGAAGAATTGAAAAAAATGCAATCCGAAAAGTTGGTCAAGCAGGTGCGTCACGTCTATGAAAACGTGCCGTATTACCGCGCGCTGATGGAAGAAAAAGGGGTTACCCCCGAGGATATTCACGGTATTGAAGATCTGCACAAACTGCCGTTTTTAAGCAAGGCAGACCTGCGCGATGCGTATCCCTACGGCTTGCTTGCCAAACCGTTGTCGGAATGTGTGCGAATCCAATCTACCTCAGGCACGACGGGACGCCGTGTGGTGGCGTTTTACACCCAGCACGATGTTGATCTGTGGGAAGATTGCTGCGCGCGTGCTATCGTGGCGGCAGGCGGCACCAAAGATGACGTGTGTCAGGTGGCTTACGGCTACGGCCTGTTCACCGGCGGCCCCGGCCTGAACGGCGGTTCCCACCGCGTGGGCTGTCTGACGTTGCCGATGTCTTCGGGTAACACCGAGCGTCAGGTACAGTTTATGACCGACCTTTCGGCGACCATCCTCTGCTGTACGCCATCCTACGCTGCGTATATCGGCGAGTTCTTGAAGGAAAAAGGTATGGGACCTGACGACATTCCGCTAAAAGCCGGTATCTTCGGCGCAGAGCCGTGGACGGAGGAGATGCGTCATGGTATTGAAAAGGTGCTTGGTATCAAGGCTTACGACATTTACGGTTTGACCGAAACCTCCGGTCCCGGTGTGGCGTTTGAGTGTTCGGAGCAGACGGGCATGCACATCAACGAAGACCACTTCCTGGCAGAGATCATTGACCCCGATACGGGTGAGGTGCTGCCCGAGGGAAGCAAGGGTGAACTGGTGTTCACCGCGTTGGATAAAGAAGCGTTTCCCTTGCTGCGTTATCGCACGCGTGATATTTGCGTGCTCACACGCACGCCCTGCTCGTGTGGGCGCACCCACATCAAGATGTCTAAGCCCATGGGACGCAGTGATGACATGATGATCATTCGCGGTGTTAACGTGTTCCCGAGTCAGATCGAAACGGTGCTGTTGAACGAAGGCTATC
>JAZODN010000070.1:0-5068 GCA_045597045.1 Acutalibacteraceae bacterium | reverse complement strand
TAACTCAGTGGAAATCCCCACAATGAAACCGTTGGATTAAATAAGTCTCTATAACCCTGTATATCTCTCGATATGCAGGGTTATTTTTATATCTTAAGCCAAAACTTAAGCCAAATTTAAACCAATAAAGGCATCATTGTCTGACAATGAAAACTCGACTGATTTTTAAAAAATAATGGCGATAACATCCAAAATGTTATCGCCACTTTTATTACTTTTCATCTTGAATTCTTGCACAAGTTTCACAACGACCGAGCTCGTCTAATTCTAACGCTGAAAATGTTTTGGTTAATTCTTCATATATTGCTTTGTTAACTGAAAACGTAAAAGGATCTTTATCTGTGTCGCTTAAAAAATCATGTTGTTCAATAGCGGGACTATATCCCTTGTATCCGCATATTTTGCACATGTTGATATATTTTTTTGCATTGGGATTCCAGTTGTCTAAATATAGCGATTTCCCGCGTTTATTATATTTGCTGTGTGACATAAAATCTCCTCATTATATCATATCAGAATTTTTTAAAGATGAGATATCTGTTTAAGTGATAAATCTTTTTCGTGTTTCACTGTAATGCTTTTAGATTCTGCCATTTTGACAACATACCACACGTTATCCATATCGGTATCCAAGTCAATTACACATTTGCCATCTGTATTATATATTGCTACAATAACACTTTTTTCATCTGTTTTCTCAACAACTCTAATACATGAAACATTGTTCCATTCGATATGTTTACTAAACAATCCCCAATAGCTCTTTTTAATATGCTGTTCTGTAACATGGCAACGAAAAGAAAAAGCGATTAAAGATAAAATAAGTAAAGCACCAGAAAGAATAATAAATAGTATGTATAAAAATTGAGTATCTGCGTCTACAATTGTTAAAAGCAACGCACAGACAGCAATAATAACTAATGTAGCAACAATCCGTGCAATTGTTTTCTTTGCAGGATGTTTGACTATAAAATTGGAGTTGTATGAAATATCATCCGGCATTTTATCCGGTTTGTTTTTCGCTAATCCAAATAGCAATTCGGCAATCAATTCAACGATATAGTCCATACTCTCACCTCGCTTTTCCATTATATCATAATCAAGATAGCCTTTCAATGCTTTATTACGCCAATTCAAACCACACCTTAAGCCAAATTTATTTACTTAGTAGGAACTTATAGAGACTTATAGAACTTCGCGGTTTCGGATCGACCTTGAAATAGAGAGTTATAGAAACCTATAGGAACTTATTCGAGGATAGCACCCGAATTTCCCCACGATGAAGCCGTTGGATTGATGACAAGTCTGTATATCCCTTAATATGCAGCGTTATTTTCATTTATTTTGGCAGCACAGCCTTCACAGGTTGAATTACTACCGTTTCCATCGGTTTGAAAAATATCACACGGCACCCTTGCTTTTTTCGACATAAAATGATACTATAGAAACGAAGAAGGGACGGTTACGCCCCTGCAAACAATGAAAGGACGGTGCCTCTGTGAAGAAGTTGTATAAATCGCGTGCCGACAAGAAGCTGGACGGTGTGTGTGCCGGTGTCGCCGAATATTTTGACATTGACCCCACCCTCATCCGCCTGGTTTGGGTGCTGATCGCCCTGTTTGCCGGCTCGGGCATTTTGCTGTATATCATTGCGGCGTTGGTCATGCCGCGCAAACCCGAAGAATTCTGATGCAACGTAAAAAACAGCCCTAACGCCCAGCGTTAGGGCTGTTTTTTGCATAACGACACGAAAAGTATCGCGCACCAAAGGCGGCATCTCTTTCTTTATTCTTCGCCGTGTGGTATACTGATATGGTAAAGGAGGCGTGTGTCTTGGAACTATCCGAAAAAATACAAGCGCTGCGTCGAGCGCACGGGTTGACGCAGGAACAGTTTGCCGAATTGCTGTTTGTTTCGCGCACGGCGGTTTCCAAATGGGAAACCGGCCGCGGCATACCAAACATAGAGTCGCTGCAGGCTATTGCGAAGTTGTGTAACATCACGTTGGACGAACTGCTGTGCGCCGAAGAGGCGCTGACCATTGCCGAAAATGAGAACCGACAAACTCTGCGTCGCTTTTCGGCCGGTATCGATAGCGCGTTCAATTTAGCGACCGTGTTGGGAACGCTGCTGCCGTTATATAAAGCAGAGCAGGGCAGTCTTTTCTATTCGGTGCCGCTATATCAATTCGTGGGATGGATCGCCGTGCTGTGTTGGATCTTCTCTGTGACAATCACGGTTTGCGGCGCCGTTCAGTTGTTGGCAACCTACACCGATCACGAAAGACTGACACAAACCCTCAGCACCGTAGGGTTGATTTTGCAGGCCGCTTTCTTGCTTTTGCTGATCGTATGTGGGCAGCCCTATCCTGCCGTGCTGGTTTTGACGCTGCTCATTTTGAAGGTCGGTGCAAAAATGACACGCAACGTATCGCGCAGGTGACAGTGCGGCTCTGGTGTTTGGTCTCTTCCTTTGGTATGCTGTTACCAAAACAACAAGGAGGTCTTCACCATGAAACAGAAAATAAACGCCCGGGCCGTTTGGGGCACCGTTCTTTTGGCGGTATTCGCACTCTACACCGTCTCACTCACGTTTGTTGACAAACGTCCCATTGGACCGGGCGGCTCAATGGTCGCCTATGCCACATTGAACGGAGCAGCGCACCGCTTTTTTGGCGTGAATATGACATGGTATTCCATCACCGACTGGGCCGGCGTGGTTGCCATTGCCATAGCCTTTGGATTTGCGATAGTCGGGCTGGTACAATGGATACGGCGTCGACACCTCTTAAAGGTGGACAGCCAAATTTTGCTGCTCGGTGTATTTTACATCGTTGTGTTCGGCGTGTACGTGATGTTTGAATACATCGTTATCAACCACCGCCCCGTGCTGATCAATGGGTTTTTGGAGGCTTCTTACCCCTCCTCCACCACCATGCTCGCCACCTGCGTGCTCCCCACCGCCATGATGCAGTTTCGCCGTTTGCTTCACCGCCGCCGGGTGAAAATCGCAGTAAACACTGCCTGCGCGTTGTTCACCGCCTTGATGGTAGTGGGACGGCTGCTTTCGGGTGTGCACTGGCTTACGGATATCGTGGGCGCTCTGCTGTTCAGCGTTGCCGTGATTTTGCTCTACTGCGCTGCCGCAGCCGCTTGCGAAGAAAAAAGTCGGAAGATATAACGTCTTCCGACTTTTTTCTTGTCTTAACGGCAAACTTGCGGTATAATGTAAGCAGCAAACACGTGGGAGGAAATGCAGATGGAGATTTCAAAAATCGTGATTACCGGCGGCCCTTGCGCAGGAAAATCCTCGGCTCTACAGCGCATTCGCCGCGTCTTCACCCCCATGGGATATACCGTTTTGTTCATTTCCGAAACCGCCACCGAACTGATCAGCGGCGGTGTGGCACCGTGGACCTGCAGCACCCCTGCCCACTACCAGCAGTTGCAGTTGCAACTGCAACTGGAAAAGGAACGGGTGTTTGAACAAGCCGCCCAAAGCATGGCAGCGGAAAAGGTGTTGATCGTGTGTGACCGCGGCACGTTGGACAGCAAGGCGTACATGACCGAAGCGGAATTTGCCGAAGCGGCAGCATTGGTGAACCAAAGCGAAGACGCGCTGCGCAACCGTTACGACGCCGTGTTCCATTTGATTACCGCCGCCAAAGGCGCCGACGGTTTTTATACCACCGAAAACAACGCCGCACGCACCGAAACGCCTGAACAAGCTGCCGTGTTGGATGACCGCCTGCTTGCCGCCTGGGCCGCACATCCCCGTTTTTGTGTGATCGACAGCCATTCCTCCTTGGAAGAAAAGATAGATGCTCTGATCGCCGAAATTGCCGCTTTTTTGACCACCCGATAACGGCGCAAGGCAAAAGTTACAATTTTGTCACTTTTCTTGTACGCTGTTGTTTCTTGTGATACAATGGTCGAAACCGGTAGAAAGAGGGTGAACGGCTCCTCACGAGCCATGCAGCATGAGTTTCAAGGAGTTTTTGGGTATTGGCGGTTACACCCGCCCTGCAGAAGGATATATGTCGTTTGAACATCTCTTTTTCGTGTCGTGCTTGACGGCCGTTATGATTGCGTGTGCCGTGGTGTTCGGCCTGCGCAACAAAACCAAAAGCGCGGCACAGAAAAACCGTGTGCTGATGGTTTCTGCCGTTTTGATCGATGCATTCGAACTGTTTAAGATCGTGGTGCTGTGCATCCGTGCCCAAAACCCCATGGAGTGGGTATATGTGCTGCCGCTGTTTTTGTGCAGCATTCAACTGATCACCATTCCGCTGGCGGCGTTTTCCAAAGGGCGCCTGAAGGAAGCCTCGCTGGATTTTGTGACCATTTTCGGCGTGTTGGGCACCTTGCTCGGCACCTATTTCGCCGGTAATAACTATTCCTGCTATCCCGTTCTCTCGCTGGATAACGTGGTCTCCGGCATCACCCACACCATCGCCGGTTTTTCGGCGCTGTATATCATGATCGCCGGCATGGCGAGCATGAAAAAGAAGAACATCCCCCTCACCGTTGGCATTCTCGGCGGTTTCTGCGTGGCGGCCTATGTTGCCAACATCTTCACCAATAGCAACTATATGTTCCTGCTGCGCGGTGACGGTACGCCGTATGATATTCTGTTCAATTTGGTCAACGGCAACCCCGTTGCCTATCCCCTTGGCGTGGTGGTGCTGTTCGTTTTGTATATTGCCGCGTTTTATCAAATCTTTTATGCGATAACGCATCGGCGCCATACCGCCCCCTCACAAGAGACCGAACAAAAAGAAGACATCACGGTCTAACGAAAACGTCGCCCGTTGCGAAGGGCATTTATCTGTGCGAATTGAAACGGCAGCTCACGTTGTGAGCTGCCGTTTTTTGTCTGTTACAGTGTCACGCTGTCGCCGGTGGAAAGATATTGCAAATGCGACATATGCCGTTGCATAAATCGAAACTGTGCCTCTCCCGTGCAATGACAGGTATAATACGCCGTATCAAAGCCGTTGAGATAGGCGGCACACGCCGCTAACGTGTCGTCCAGCGCATATTTGGAAAAATGGAAACCGCCGACAAAC
>JAZODN010000069.1:0-9933 GCA_045597045.1 Acutalibacteraceae bacterium | reverse complement strand
GGTTACCGCCACTTTGCCGTCGCGCACCGTAACGGTGTTGTGATAGTCGCCGGTATAGGTGATTTCCACGTCGGTATCAAGCGGCAACGTGTCTGTCAAACGGCCGTCCAAATACACCTCAGCAACGGGTGTCGCATCGTTTTCGGAAGGGAGAAAGAGCAAGAAGACGGTGAGTGCTGCCAACAGAATCGCCGCAACAATGAGGATGTCGCCCCATGTAAGTATACGTTTCATGTGTGCTTACAGGGTTTCCAAAAGCGCCAGTGCACGGCGGCTCATTTCAGCCAGGGCGCCGTCTTCAAAGGGCGAGGGGATGCCGGCTTCCTTGACCAATGCGCTGAACGGTTTGGTGCCGCCTTGGCGTACCAGGTTCAGATATTTATGGAAAGCGCCCTGATAATCCTCCAGCGAAAGCAGCAGGAAGTGAATCGCCACCGTCTGTGCCAAACAATAGTCGATATAATAAAACGGGCTTTCATAAATGTGCATTTGATACTGCCAGCGCGTGCCCTCCTCCAAATAGGGGATACCGTCGAAGGAGAGGTAGGGGCGGTAAGTGGCTTCGAGCGCGCGATACGCCGCTTTGCGCTCGGCAGGGGTCATGTCGGGATTTTCATACACAATGTGCTGGTATTCATCCACGATCACACCGTAGGGGATAAAGGAAAGGGAATCCAGCAGATGCTTTTTACGATAGGCGTTGGCCATATCGCCGAAGAATTGCTCCGTGTATTTCCACGCGAAGAATTCCATGCTCATGGAGTGACACTCCGCCGTTTCCATCGAGCCGACGTTCAATTCCCAATCGCCGTACCGTGCGATGCACGAGGAAGCGAGCGCGTGACCGAATTCGTGGGTGATCACGTCCACGTCACCGCTGCCGCCGTTAAAGTTGGCCAAAATAAACGGCTGGTCATATTTCGGGAAGCAGGTGCAGTAGCCGCCGCCCCATTTTCCATCACGCGACTGATAGTCAAACGCTTCGGCTTCCATCATGCGACGCATAAACGCACCGGTAGTCTCGTGCATATCGTCATACATCGCCACCGCGCGGCGAAAGATCTCTTCGGCATCTACCACGGGCTTCGGTGTTTCGCCTGCCGCATAAATCTGATCATCATAAAACATCATGCGGTCGTAACCCATGTCGGCGGCAATCGCATCCTTTACCTGCTTCACGCAAGGTACCAGTGATTCGCGCACGTTTTGGCGGAATTTGGCCACCATATCGGCGGTGTAGTCGGTGCGATCCATGCGGTAGTAGCCGAGTTCAATGAAGTTTTTATACCCCATTTTCTTCGCCTGTTTGTCGCGCAGTTTGACCAATGTATCATAGAACGTGTCCAGTTCTTCCGCGTGCACACCCAAACCGCGGCCAATGGCTTCGGCGGCTTTGCGGCGCACGTCGCGGTCGGCGTCTTCCAACTTGCCGCGCAACAGCGAAAGCGGCATCTCTTCGCCGTCGTAGGTGAACACCATTTCAGACATGAATTTGGAATATTCGGTCACCAGTGCATTTTCTTCCTGCACTTCGGCGGTGATTGCCGGAGAGAAGGCACGCGTGGCACATTCGAAGCGACGGAACAACTGAGTGCCGAGCGCCTCTTCCAATGCCGGGCGGAAGGGAGAGGCGAGCATGCGAGTGGCATACTGCACCTGCAACTCGGAAAAGAGGGGGCCGCATTCATCGTAATACGCCATCTCCCCCTGATAGTATGTGTCACGGGTGTTCAGTGTAAAACGGCAGTTGGCCAACGCGGCCGCGGTGACATATTCACACAGAATCTCCATGAAGATGCCGCGCGCGGTAATCACGGATTCGGCATCGGTGGCCGCATCCATTGCCGCTTCGAAGCGCGCAAACGCTTCGCGTGCTTCTTCAATGGTGTAACGGGAATAGGGGAGTTCGGAAACTTTCATTGTCATTGCCTCCTTGACAGTATAGGAACAAACAGAAAAGGCCTATGCGGAGAAACCCACATAGGCCGATTTTCAGGCAAACCACACATTGGTGCAAAACAGAATGAATAAGAAGTAGCCCACCAGAAAGACCGCGCCCACAGCGAGCACCGCCAGCACCACACCGCCAAGCAGCATGCCCATCTCACGACGGGTGAGCTGCAAGGGCTGTTGGTCACTGTTTGGGGATTCGGATGTGTCGGTTTCGTTGACGAACCACGGCATCCCCTCCACGTTCATGGGAGCGATGGTGCGACCGTCATCGTAATCGGGAAGTGTCGGTTTCTTTTTCATGCGTTACGCCTTTTTCTCTGCCGCTTTCAGTTCGGCGGCATATTTTTCCAGCTCGGCCATCCGTTCGGGGGTGTTATACAGGTGGCAAGCACAGAAGTGTTCGGGTTCGATTTCCACAAAGTCGGGTGTGACGTAGTGGCAGACCTCCATGCACTCACGGCAACGGGTGTGGAATTTGCACCCCTTGGGCGGATTGGCAGGGGAGGGAATGCTGCCTTCCAGCGGAATACGGTCCATCTTGAAATCGGGATCCGGAACGGGAATGGCACTGAACAGCGATTTGGTATAGGGGTTCAGCGGATTTTCAAAAATCTTTTCGGTGGGAGCATACTCGATCAAATTACCGAGATACATAACACCGACCGTATCCGAAATGTGTTCCACAACCGAGAGGTCGTGCGAGATGAACAGATAGGTGAAGCCGAAATCCTTCTGCAATTCACGCAGCAGGTTGATGATCTGTGCCTTAGTGGCCACGTCCAATGCGGAGACCGGCTCGTCACACAGAATGAACTCGGGGTTCAGTGCCAGTGCGCGTGCAATGCAGATGCGCTGACGCTGACCACCCGAAAACTCGTGGGGATAGCGGTCCTTGTGATATTCCTGCAGACCGCAAGCACGCATAATACGCGAGATATAATCGTCGTGCTCTTCGGGGGGGACAATGCCGTGCTCGCGCACCGCTTCGCCGATGATCTCACCGACAGGCAGACGGGGCGACAAGCTGGAATACGGATCCTGGAATGTGATCTGCATTTGTGAACGCAGCTTCTTCAGTTCCGCACGGCTGAGCGAAAAGACCTCTTTACCGTTGAAATACACTTCGCCGGAGGTCTTGTCCTGCAGACGCAGAATGGTGCGGCCGACGGTGGACTTACCGCAGCCGGATTCACCCACCAGACCCATAGTAGTGCCGCGGCGAATCTTAAACGAAATGCCGTCCACCGCTTTGACGTTGCTGACAGTCAACTTCAAAAAGCTGGATTTGATGGGGAAGTATTTCTTCAAATTTTTAACGACCAGAATATAATCTTCGTCGTTTTCCGCCCCTTCGAAGGAAGCGGCGGCTTCGTTAATCACTGCGTTGCTTTCGGCAACGGTCGTATTTTTGTTCATAATACGCCAACTCCTTTCCGTGAGATCACAGGGCGTTCAAATCTGCCTGCTTGGGATACCCGATCACGGTTCCCTCTTCAAAGAAGCGATAGCAGGAGACAATGTGCGTGTCGCTGATGCGAATGTTGGGCGGATAGTCGCCGCGGCACTGTTCGGTGCAATATTCGCAACGATCGCGGAAATAACAGTAGTTGGGCATGTTCACGGGGTTCGGAACGCTGCCGGGGATGTTGTAAAGTGCATCCACCTTCTTACCGACAACCGGCTTGGATTTCATCAAACCGATGGTGTAAGGATGGCAAGGATTGTGGAAGATTTCAGCGGCAGTACCTGCTTCGACCACACGGCCGGCATACATAACCACCACGTAATCCGCCATGCTGGCCACCACGCCGAGGTCGTGGGTGATGAGCATGATGGAACTGTTGATCTTATCCTTCAGTTCGCGCAACAGATCCAAGATCTGTGCCTGAATGGTCACGTCCAGCGCCGTGGTCGGTTCGTCGGCAATAATCAGCTGAGGATTGCACGCCAGTGCAATGGCAATCATAATACGCTGCCGCATACCGCCCGAGAGTTCGTGTGGGAACATGGAGTACACACCCTCTTTGTTGGCAATGCCAACCAGTTCCAACATTTCGAGTGTGCGCGCTTTTACGTCTTCTTTGCTCATGTTCGGGTTGTGCAGCTGAATTACCTCGTCCACCTGCGCACCGATGCGGAACACAGGGTTCAAACTGGTCATCGGTTCCTGGAAGATCATGGACATCTTATTGCCGCGGATCTTCATCATCTAGCTGGTGGGGGTGTTCACGATGTTGTAGGCGGTGCCGTCGCCCATGTTGAAGCGGATCTCGCCCGAAACCACCTGGCCGCTGGGACGTTGCACCAACTGCATCAGCGAGAGCGATGTCACGCTCTTGCCGCAGCCGGATTCGCCCACCACGCCGACGGTGGAACACTTCGGAATGTTGAAGGACACGCCGTCTACTGCGCGCACAGTACCGATATCGGTAAAGAAATAGGTGCACAGGTTGTCGATCTCCACCACGTTGTTTTGATCCTGCATGGTGGTCATATATTTGGCAGGATCGGTTTTGGCATCGTTGCGCTTCTTTTCCAGTTTACGGGTCAGTTTGCGATTGAATGCCGAAATGCGGCGGGATTCACGGGAGGAGATATAACTGGATTTTTTGGTATTCTTCTTTTTGGCTTCCATTGGTATGACTCCTCCTTATCTCTTCATCTTGGGATCGAACGCATCGCGCAAGCCGTCGCCCACGAAGTTAAATGCAATAACCGTAAGGCAGATGAGCAAGCCGACGGGGATCCAAATGTAGGTGTATTTGATCATGGTTTCCGAAGAGGCGGTAGCCGAGTTGATCATCGTACCCCAAGTTGCCAACGGATGCTTCACACCCAAGCCGAGGAAGGAGAGGGTGGATTCGGTGATGATAACACCGCCGAGACCGGCCGTTGCAGTCACGATCAACTGCGGCATGACGTTGGGCACCAGGTGGCGGAAGATACGCTTGCTGACGCTCAGGCCGCACGCTTCGGTGGCCACCATGAACTCCTGCTCGCGCAGTGAGAGAATTTGGCCGCGCACCAAACGCGCCACGCCAGACCAGCCGAGAATGCCGAGTACCGCCATCATCCATATCAATCGAACGTAGGGGGTCATCTTCATTGCGTCAAAGAACGCGCCGAGGATGATCAAAATGGGCATTGAGGGAATACAGTTAAAGATATCCACAAGACGCATAATCAGTGTGTCCACCCAGCCGCCGAAATAACCGGCAATGCCGCCCATAATGACGCCGAGGATGGTTTCCAAAATAACAACCACAAAACCGACCAATAGCGAAACACGACCGCCGAACATCATACGTGCGAGCACGTCGTAGCCGTCACTGTCGGTGCCGAAGATGTGCTCGGCAGAGGGAGCACCGTAAATGTCGATCAAGAAGGTCTTCTGTTCGCAGGAGAGCACGTAATGTTCGTTAGAGCGTTCTACGGTGATAGCGGTATCTACCATCGTAAAGTTGCCGTTTTCATCCTTCTCGTATTCGCCGTCGGCGTTGATCATCGGCAGGCGGAAGGAGAAGGAACCGCTGCGCTCATTATTGGCCATCATGGCCGCAACCTTTTCGGAGGCCGCTTCTTTAAACTCAATGGAAAGGCTGTCTTCACCGCTGTAACGGCGCACGGCATAGGTGGAAAATTCTGCCACGGCCACGTCGCCGTTCATGATGACAAGGTCACCTTCGTTTTCGGTGATGGTATAGGTCACGCCGTCTGCCGTGAAGGTGTTGTTTTCAGCCAGCAGGGCAGCTGCCTTAAATTCTTCCGACAGGGTGTTGTTGACGTCATACAAATCGAACACGTAGTTCGAGAAGGCCAATGCGGTCTTGCGACCGTTATCCACCAAAACCTTAACGGTGTCGCCGGCTTCCACCACGTAGGTGATGCCGTTCATCGTGAAGGAGCCGCCGTCAAGATGGGTACGCACCTCTTGCTCAAACGCTTCATCCATCGTCTCTTCGGGATAGGTGAAGACACCGTTGTGCTTATCCGTCACCTTTTGAACAGTGTAGGAAAGCTTGTTCTGCGCAGTCAGCAAATAGGTCGCGCCTTCCACCGACACCTCGTTTTGTTTGGCGGTAACGGCGTTGTCGATCGCAGTGAGTACGGCTGCAGAAAGTTCTTCAGGTGCGCCGGTGACCGTCTTGTTGATCTTGTTATACGTACCGTAGGGGATAGAGGTCATATAGGTTGCCACCGTGTGACGGTCGGTCAAATCCAGCTTGTAGGTGTATTCATTCACTTGAATCAGCTGATAGTCCACATCGTTTTGCGTGATGGTACGCGCCGTTTCACCGGCTTCCTTCATCTGCTTGATGTGGGAGTTGACCATGTTCTTCAGCGAAACGGGAATGTCCAGTTCACCGTCTACCGTCACAGGGACGTATTCGGTGCGAAGATTGACAATGCCGTATTTCACGTTCAGGTCATCAAATTTGTAGAATTTTTCGGTCTGGCCATAGGGATACACAAGGGGACCCAAGAACGCAAAAGCGAACATAATGGTCAGAATGACCGTGCCGATCACGGCCAGCTTGTTACGGATAAAACGCTTGGCAACCAGTTTGCCGGGGCTGAGAACCTTCACACGCTGGGTGCTGTCCAATGTCATTTCTTCCGACTCGTTTTGAACGGCTGCCGCCGCTTCGCGGCGCTTCAACTCTTCGTTGATATTGTTTTTCATCGAGCAGCCCTCCTTAGTTCACACGCACACGCGGGTCGACCACGGCGTACAAAATATCCGCGATCAAGGTGCCGAGCAGCGTCAGGATCGCCATAAACGAAAGATAAAACATGGTAAAGGGAATGTCGCCGTTCACCATCGAGTGATAGGATGCGTAACCGATACCGCGGATGGCAAACAGCGTTTCGGTGATCAACGCACCGCTGAAAAGACCGGGCAGCGAGCCACCCAGAATGGTAACGATAGGAATCAACGTGTTGCGGAATGCATGATAACCGATGACCTTCTTTTCCGAAAGGCCCTTTGCACGGGCGGTGCGGATGTAATCCGCATTCAGCACTTCCAGCGTATTGGTACGGGTGTAACGCATCAAGCCGCCGATACCCACCGTCACCAGTGTGAGGGCAGGCATGAAGAAGTGAGAAGCCATATCCATAAACTGACCGAAGGGGGTCAAATTGTGGAAGTCACGGCCGATCATGCCGTTGATTTCCACCAAGTTGAGTTTCACCGCGAAAATCAGTTTGTAGATGGTGGCGACAAAGAAGGTCGGCATCGAAATACCGATGAGCGAAGCCACCGTGACGGAATAGTCGGTGAGACTGTATTGCTTTTTCGCTGCCACGATACCTAAAGGAATGGCAATGGCGGTTTGTATCACAAACGCGATCGCACCCAGAATGAAACTGTACCAAATCGTGCGGTTAAACTGTTCGGTAACGGGAATGGTCCAGTTCCAGCTGTCGCCAAAGTCGCCCTTGACTGCATTGCCCAACCAAATGAAGAAACCGCCGATAAGGCCTTTGTCCAAGCCGTATTGTGCATTCAGCTCACTCAACCATTGTTCGGCGCTTTTCAGTGTGCCGGGTTGGGTTGCGAGCTGACGCGCCGTCTTTTCGGTGTAACTGGTCGGCAGAGAATAGATCAATGCGTAGACCAAGAACATGACGAAAAAGAGGATGACGGCACTCAATAAGAGTCGTTTCACGATGAATTTAAACACGAGATTGCCCCCAGACTTAGAATATTCGATGTTCTGCATTACAGCAGAAAAACCGGTTTTCACCGGATTCAAGAAGAAATGAAAATTTGTTCTTTCTCCTTGAGGAAAAGCGGAAAGCGCCGGCTTGTCTGCTCTTCCTCAAAGTGAAAAAACCGTAATCTTGCCGAGCACTGCACCAAGGCAGTGCTCGGCAAGACGTTTAGGTTTTAACGATCACAAACGAGAGGAGAGATTAGTTCATCTCGAGTTTCTCGATGTCATTCATCCAGCCCCAGAAGGTGGTGATATCCGGAGTCAGGGTGCTGATCTTCACACGCTCGGTGCTGAAGACGATAGCGTTCTGACGCTGATAGGACGGAATCTCAACGCCCCAATCCATGATGATCTCGAGGCAGGTCTTGTAGGTGTTCTTACGGAACGTACGATCCGAAGAAGCACGTGCATCCATGATCAACTGGTCGAGCTGATCGTCTGCAATCGCATAGTGGTTGGAGTTGGTGCCGCCCAGACCCACAGCGTTGGTGCTGTAGTAGACCTGATACATATCCGGGTCCACGGTAGCGCCCCAAGCAGCGGACCACATCTCGCACTCGCCCGCATCCAGCTTATCCCACAGAACGTTGGAATCGGCGGGGTCATTGATTTCGAGAGTGATACCAATGGTCTCGAGAGCCGCTTTCGCATCCGTCAGGATCGCGTAGTTCGGGTGGTCGCCCTTACCGTCGGCAGGAATGATGAACTCATAAGTCATCTTCGCACCGGCCGGAGCAGCGGTAAACTTACCGGCAGCTTCATCCCAGGTGTAGCCGGCAGCCTTCAGGAAGCCGATGGTCGCCTGGAGCGCCGCAGCATACTTCGCTTCTTCGGTCATATCCGCGGTGTAGATGGCATTGCCGTCGACATCCTTGGAGTAGGCCAGAGCATAGCCTTCGTCAGCCGGCTTCGGAGCCGCCCACGAAGTGTTGGAGATCGGATACTGGATGACGGAAGCGCGATCGCCGTAGTAGGAGTTGATCGCGGTGTCACGATACACAGCAAACAGGGTAGCGAACGCCTTGCGCAGGTTCTTGGACTCAGCGCTGGTCTTGTCTTCGCCGACCTTCACGTTGTTGGCATTGATGCCGAGGTAGCCGTAACCGAGGTTATCCACCGTGTTGGTGGTGATCTTGTTGCCGACCAACTCGCCGCCGTTGGTTTCCTTGATGGTATCCACGGTCGCGGTATCGAAGTTGGGATCGGTCACGTCGAACGCGCCGGAGGTCACGCCCGCCAGCTTATCGGTAGCGGAGGTCTCTTTGAACAGGAGGTTGGTGATCTTCGGGCAGCCCTTGTAGTAGTTCTCGTTCGCAACGAAGGTGACAACACCGTTTTCGAAGCTCTTGAACTTGTAGGGGCCGGCACCCAGAGGCTGGGTGGTCTTCGCCTTCACGCCGGACAGGTCGCCCTTGGTGAAGCCGAACTTGTTGTTGGCATAGTCGTAAGCATCGACCGAGCCGTAGTAGTGCAGAGGAGCAACCGAGAGGCCGAGCTGATAGATAGCAACAGCATCGAACTTGCTCATGGTAACTTTCAGCGAGTATTCGCCGGTCTTTTCGATACCGGAGATGTTCGCGGCGGATTCACCGGTGACAACACCGGCGGCATACTCGTTCGCACGGTCGCCGAGTTCCGCGTTGATGAGGTCCACGATGGACTCGTTGAACGCTTCGTAATCGATACCGGTGGAGCTGATGTCATAACCGTAGTTGGTCTTCATTGCCGCCCAGAATTCCTCGGCGGTAGCCACTTCATAGCCCCACAGAGCCGCAGCGCCGGCATAGTCGGAAACACCGTACTGTTCGCCGTACTCTTCGATGATATCATCCAAAATGCCGGTAGCGAACTTCAGACCGGCCGCTTCGAACGCGGTCCAGTAGTAGGTCGCCTGCTCAGCAGTGTAGAATTCGCTTTCCTTGTCGGGGCCGTCTGCCAACAGCAGGTTGGCCAGAGCGTCCATACCGCTGCGATACTCTTCCATACCGACGATGGGCTGAGCATAGAAGGTGCTGGAGCCGTCGTAAGTCGGGTCGGACAGGACGTACATCGAGAAGATAACGTCATCCGCCGTCAGAGCGTCGCCGTCGCTGAACTTCAGGTCTTCGCGCAGCTTGAACTCATACACGACCGTGCCGTCATCGTTGTTGGTGACGGTGCAGTCAGCGATACCGGTGTACTTGTAATCGGTACCGTTGTAGGGGATGGTTTCGCCTTCGATGCCCTTCAGGACAACGTTGCCTTCGCGATCGGTGCTAAG
>JAZODN010000068.1:0-9314 GCA_045597045.1 Acutalibacteraceae bacterium | reverse complement strand
GGTGCCGATACCCAGTTCCGCCAACGCCAACATGGCAATCACGCTTTTAAACAAGCTTTCTACACCCGACAGTTCAGTACCGAAGCCCGGTACCAACATATCAAATTGTGCCACAAACACCCAACGCGTGATCAGGGTGCTGATGGTGAGAATCACATAACTTAAAATGCTGAAAAAGGCGTTTTTCATTGCCTTTTGCGTGCGTTGCTGTGTTTTCATACGCGCTCCTTTCGGCTGAACAGCCCATCTAATTTCCGCATAGGCGCATCCATACGAAGGGGTGCGTCTTCCAAAAGCATCACGGCAAAACCGAGATAGGTCCAAAACACGAATTCAGAGTTTTTCGAAAGGAAAAACAAGGTGGTATCAGCCATGTTGATCAGCACCACGGCAGCCAAAAACGCCGTCAACACCGCTATCAAGCGATAGTGTGGATGCAGCCGGTTTCGCAACAGCCAGCGCAACAAGCAAAAAGCGGCACCGCCTAACAAAAGCAGGAAGAACGCGCTGCCAACCACGCCTACCGACACAAAGGATTGCAAAAAGACGTTGTGGAAATGCGACAGCTTTTCGCCGCTGGTTTCGGATAAGCGGATCTCCTCTTTCAGTGCGAACGGTCCGTGCCCAAACCACGGGCGCGTTAGAAAGGCGTCTATCCCCTGTTTCCAAATCACGGGGCGTCCCGTTAGCGTGCCATAAGGATTTTCGCGGTCCACGTTCACAGGACCGCTGTTTTGCGACGGCGTCTGATTCGGCACCCACTCGCTCTGTGGTGGCATTTCCGTATTACCCTCCACGGAGGTATCGGGGGCTTTGTCGGGGGATGCATTCTGCTCGGTACCTGTCGGCGGTGTCGCTTCCCCGTTCGGTGCCGTGTCACTCACCGGCGGCGTGAAATACTGCGGCAGATACGCACAGCCTTGACGAACGATCGGCGTGAGCAGCGACACGGCGGCCGCCGCGATCACCGCAGCGGTCAACCCCACACTCCAGCGTTTCACGGCACCGCCACGAAGCGCGCCGCGCAGCAAGAGCAACGCCACCAAAGCCGCAAACAGCGACAACGCCAATGTCAACCCACGCGAATTGGAAAGCACGATGTGCATCGCATTAAGTAACACAGAAAGCAGCAACAACGCACGCAACAGACAGTTACGCCCACGCAGCCGCACCCATTCCGTCACGGCGGCGGCAAGCCCAATGAACGCGGTGGGATAGATCGCGTTGCGATACACCCCCGTCAAGCGTTCTGCCACGAAGCCTTGCGGATATTTGTAATCGGTGATTGCGCTGTAAAAATAGCCGCCCCAACCGACAAGGAACATGCCGATGCTGACAGCTGCCGCCAAGGCGGTGAGCGTCACGATCAGCCAGTTCACGGCACTCAAGCGCCGCAAACCTTGCCCGACGTTTACAGCAGAGGGAGGGTACAACACCCACAGGGTGACGAAGGAGCACACCCAGTTGAGTGCCGTTTCATAAGCCGCCGCAGGATATACACATGCCACAACGGCTACCGTCACGCCATAGGCGGCCAGCAAGCCGGCCACCGGCAGCGCCAGCCGCACCTTCAATATCCGGCGCGTGGTAACGATATCCCACAGAATCACCGCTGCCGCCCACACGAGTCCCACCTTTTTCCACAGCTGCACGTAGGCCATAATCAGCGGCAGTTCGCTTAAAAATGAAAATAAAAGGAAATACAGTTGCACGTAAAACGGATCCAACACAAGCGAAAGACCGCTTTTCAGTTTATCTCTCACGGTGTTTTCTCCCCTTCCGTTGCAAGGCTTCGATCGCCGCCAACACGCGGCGGTTATTTTGGTCGTCGCGGTAGCGGAAGGTATTGTCTACCCTCGCCGCGTACGTGGCTTCCATCGCAAAACCGCGTTCAAAAGACGCGATCAACTCATCCACCAACTCATCCACCGTTTTCACCACCGGACCGAACCCGTCGTCGGTGAAATCAAAGTAACTGGCGGCATAATGCTTACTGCGAAACTCCTCGTAATCAAATTGGAAATAGCACAGCGGCTTTTTCATGTATGCAAAATCAAAAAAGATACTGGAATAATCCGTGACCAAATACGCCGATTCCTTAAGCGCAGTTTGCACGTCGTATTGTTCCATCGGCGCGATACGCACACGGCTGTTCTCTCCCGTAAACGCCGCCAAAAACGGCTGCATTTGGCTGTGTGGAAAAAAGAGAAGGTGCAAATCCCGTTCTTCCAAAAAGCGGTTGAGACGCTCATCGGCCAACAGGCGGCAATAGGTTTGCACGTAATTGGAAGCACGCACCTCCTCTGCCACGTCATCCGCCGTTTTGCCAAACGGAGGATACAGCCAAAACCGCCAGGTGGGCATCACTAAAATCTGCCGTTTATCCACCGTGAAATCGGTCAACTCATCATAGCGCGACATACCCGTTACCGTCACGCGCTCCGGTGGATAGTGCAGATCCTCCACGATTGCCTGTGCTTCGCGGTCGGTGGTTGCCAAAAAGAGATCAATGCGGTTATCGCGGCACTCTAAAAACGGAGGCGCGTTATAGGTAACACCATGCTGCAAAAACACCGCTTTGAAGGGGTACAACCCCATCATTTGGAACTGACGGCTCATAAATTGCGCCGGCAGGCCACGCCCCGTGCGCGCGCTGATATCCATTTCTGCCGCCCAGGTATACACGTGATGGCGAAAGGATCCGTGACGAATCACGTGGCCGAGCGCTGCCACGCGCGGATAATCCGCGCTGCTAAATCGAATGGGATAATAGACCGGACGCTCGGGATAATTTTCGCGCATAAATTTAAAAAACCAATAGCCGTTATCCCGTGCGGTGTGTTCCATTTCAGAAACGATCCACAAATGCCGCCGAAACAGACGCAGCACCAAACCGCACGGACAGGACAACAAGATCAGCAGCAGATCCTTAATATCCACGGGGCGGATGATATTCAGTTTTTTCACCCTTGCCGTCAAATAGGAAAGGTTCATGCGGCTCACCTTCTTTGTTATTTTTTCAAATCCTTCTTGATCTGCGAACTGGAGATTTCCGGTGTGCGCGGAAGGTACACCACCTCGCACAAATCCTTCAAATCGTCGAATTTACCCTGCCAATCGTCACCCATCACAAAGGTATCCACACGGAATTCCTTCACGTCCGAACGTTTTTGCTCCCAACACGTCTCAGGAATAACCAAATCCACATAGCGCACCGCTTCCAACAGCTTTTTGCGTTCTTCATACGTGAAATAGCATTTCTTCTGCTTGCAATCCCAGTTGAACTCATCGGTGGACAATGCCACAATCAAATAATCCCCCAGTTCTTTGGCACGTTTGAGCAGATTGATATGCCCATAGTGCAGCAGGTCAAAGGTTCCGTAAGTTATAATCTTTTTCATACGCCAAAAACCTCCTTCAGCAGACGTGTGCTGCTGTTATTGTCGCAATAGGTATTGATCATCTCGTTCACAGCCGCACGCTCGGCAGCGTAGCTGTCGCGCCCGGCTTTCACGCCGCGCAGAAAAGCAACCAAGCCGTCGTAATCCTCCACGGCTGCACCGGGCATATATTCCAGCGGGCGGTCAAACACAAAACCGCGATTGGCTTCATACTGTTCCATGTCGTCAAACACAAAACCGATCGGGCGATCAAGCAGCAGGTAATCCATATATACCGACGAGCAGTCGGTCAACAAGGCATCCGCTGCCCCCACTAAATGATATAACAAGCCGGGCGTCTTGCGCAAAAACCGAATGTGCGAGAAGGTGCGGCTTTCGGCCGGTATCTCCACCTGCATGGGATGCAGTTTGATCAGCATCAGGCTGTTCATCGCCGCCAACTCCCCGTTCAGCGCTGTCAACTGCTCACCCGTGAGGAAGGCAACCCCTTCCTCCGCACCGCCGTTGCCATCACACCGCACATCCCCCACCGCACTGCGGCGATAGGTGGGCATCCACAAAAACAGACGGTCAAATGCGGCACGGTCAATGCCCATTCGCGACAGGATATCAGACGGTTCAAACAGCGCGTCGTTGCGCGGTTGTCCCGTTAGCAAACACTGCGCAGGCTCACACCCGAACGCACGCGCCATCACGTCCTGAAACAGCGGCGAAGTGGCAATGGTATAAGAAAAGCGAAACACCTCGTCGGCCGGATGCGTAGCATCCAGCTTCATAATGGTTTTCAGCGGCATGCCGTGCCAAAGACTGACCACCACCTGCCGCTTTGGGGGGCGGTTGTTAAACAGACCGTGGGTATGAAACACGTATTTCGCACGGAAATACCGCCACATACCCAAAAGCGAATGTTGGCGACAGCACCGCACCGCCGGCAGTTCGGCCGGTTTTTCACCGTTCAGCAGCCAGGTGATACGATAGCGCTTATCCATACCGCGGCGCACCATTTCCTCATACACCGCACGGGCGTTGTCGCTGTAATCGGGGAAGGAACAAAACACCACCCGTCTGCGTGATTTGGGCACACACGCATTCACAAACGAAAAGGCAGCTGCAATCACGCGGTTCATACCTCGCCCTCCAATACGGCACGCATGCGAAGCGCCAGTTGCTCTGCCGAGAACGGGTCAAAGAAGGAGGCCTTTTCATAGCCGGCCAAGATCTCGTTCGAAAAAGGACAATCGGACGCAATGACGGGGGCATCGGTCAAACGCGCTTCGAGCAGCGGCAAACCAAACGTTTCCACATACGACGGAAACAGCAGCACTGCACGGGCGTATCGACGCATTACCTCCTCACGGGGGATCTGACCGAGCAGTTCCACATGCGGTTGGGCAGCAGGATAATTGGCCAGCTGCGGCAGTTGATCGGCGCGTAGCGTCAATTGCACACAAAAATCCTGCACCCCTTCGGCCACCAAACGTTCAACGGCCCGGAAGATCAATTCATGATTTTTATAACTTAGTGGGGAAGCAGGATAAAAGAAGGTGCGCTTCCACGCAGCCGCATCGAAAGTTTCGGTCACCGCCACGTTCACCTTCGGCGCTTCCAGCACCACCTTGTCGGGTGAAATACCTGCTTTTTCGCAGGCAGCGCTCTTCATCCATTCGGTCTGCACGATCACCTGCTCCGCCACGCGCAGCCCACGCAGAATGCGCGGCGCCAACAGGTGCTGATATACCCAAAACAACGGGTTTTCGCGCAGCGAAAAGCGAATGCCGCAAAACGGCAGCGGTTGGTGCAGATAGATCGTCTGCGGCACCTTGGCCCCCGTCACCGCCGTGTTTTGCAAACTAAACACACGGGTAATGCCCTCCTCTTTCATCAGGCGAGGCAAGGTTACGTGCTCAAACCACAAGCGGTGCAGCCAACTGCGCTTCACCCACGGGAAACGGCGCACACGCAGATGATCCGTCTCCTCCAATTGCGGTGTGCTCAAGCAAAACACGAAATTCGCGCGCGTGTCTTCACGCAGACGGTCATAATATTCCTGCAAAATACTGAGCGCACCGCCTTCGGTTGCGGCCACGTCCAAAACCAATACTGTTTCCATTTCTGTCACCTCTCAGAGCAAACTCTCAAACAGTGCATACAACTTGGTCATAAATTTCTCTTTTGTACAATGCGCTTTGTAGTAACGGCGCCCGTTTTCGCCTTGACGGCGGCTGCGTGCGGTATCGTTGATCATCTCGTTCATAATACGCGCCAGCCCTTCACTATCTCCGGCGCCAACCGCCAATCCGCAATCCACCTTTTCGGTGATTTCGGCCGAAATACCGTTACAAGCCACGGCAATCGGCTTGCCGGCGCTCACATACCCTTGCCATTTGGAGGGCAGTGTAGAAGCGCCAACCACACTGTCTGTCAGCGTCAGCAAAAACACATCTGCCAGTTTGTAAAACGAAAGCAGTTCCTCGGGTGGGAATTTGCCGTGGAAGGTGATATGATCGCTCACATTGAGTGCGGCCGCCAACTGCTCGCAGCCGGCGCGTGCCGAACCGTCACCCACCATGTGAATGTGCCACGGTGCCGTTGCCTGTTCTTTCAGCAGCGCCGCCGCCTGTACAATGTTTTCCACATCCTGCGCCGCGCCGATATTACCGGCAAACATAAAGTCGGTCGTACCGTTTTCTTCATATACCCCGGCCACTTCGCAATACAAGTCCTCGGCGTGCTGCGGCATCAGAACCAGCCGTTCACGCGGTACCTCGTTCACCGTAGTGAGATATTCTTCAAACGGTTCGGAGGTAATGGCCACGCGGTCGGCCGCATTGAACAGCTTGCGGCTGACTCGTTTCATATACCGAAACAACGGCGACGATTCCGTAACACCCCAAACTTTCAGACATTCGGGCCAAATATCACAGCAATAAATCACCAGCGGTACTCGTAACCGTTTGTGCAGTGTCGCTGCCGGAATCACCTGTAGCACGGGCGACGTTTCGTAAGAATAGATCACGTCCGGCTTTTCACGTGTAAACTGCGCATACAGCCATCCGTTCACCACGAAGGACACATAATTCAACACGCGAAACAACATGCCGCTGCGACGCGCCACAGTGGGAACACGCACCACGCGCACACCTTCCACTGTTTCACGGCGGCGGCGGAAAAAGCGATACTCTTTGGGAATACGCGAGGTGGTATAGTCCGGCAGACCGGTCAGCACCGTCACGCGGTGTCCGTCGGCCGCCATTTGTTGTGTAATCTCGTTAATGCGGAAATTATCGGGATAATACATTTGCGAAACGACCAAAATGTTCATATCCGTCACCTGTCTCCTGTGTTATTCCAGCTCTTCTCCGTTTTCCAGTTTGGCAAGCATGTCCACACGCGCCTGGTGGCGACCGCCCTCATACTCAGTGGTGAGGAAGGTTCGCACGATGGCTTTTGCCAGTTCAACCCCTACGATACGCGCACCGAACGCCAACATGTTGGCGTTGTTGTGGCGGCGAGTCAATTCTGCCGACAGCGGGTCGCTGCACAAGCCGCAGCGAATCCCTTTCACTTTGTTGGCCGCCATGGAAATACCGATACCCGTGCCGCAAATCACAATACCGCGGTCACATTCACCCGACGCCACCGCACGCGCCGCGCGCGCACCGAACACAGGGTAAGCACAACTTTCCTCGGTGTAAGTGCCAAAGTCTTTATAGGTTAAGCCCATTTCTTCAAGCAGTTTGATAATTTCATTTTTCATGCCAACTGCGGCATGGTCACACGCTAAAGCGATCATTTAAACGCACTCCTTTACCGCCACTCGCGGAAAATATACTTAAAATATACTTATATTTAGTATATCATATCACACCCAGCCGAAAAAGGCAACCTTAAATCGCATAAATTCACATCGCCGCCCCCACAATCGTATGACAAACACAAAAAGCACCGTCCCCCCTCTTTGGCACAAAAGTTTACTTGACATTTCGCACTGCATTAGGTATACTGATACATAATCTAATCGTGTAAGCCCCAAAAGGTATCAAGGCGCAGCACAATTGGTAGCGCGCCTGCTTTGGGAGCGTGCCCGGCAGTCGTAGCCGAGATTTTACGAAAGGCCCGAAAACCCTTTGTTTATGCGGGCTTTCGGCACTTTAACAAAACGCAAAACAGCGTAGAATTTGCGTTTGACCACAGTTTGTCCCACTTCTACGCGAGAAACTTGAAAAATCGAATATATATCCGGGTGTGGCGCAGCTGGGAGCGCGGGTGGTTTGGGACCATCAGGCCGCAGGTTCGATCCCTGTCACTCGGACCAAAACCGTCAGTTTCCGTTCCGAAACTGACGGTTTTTACATATATACATCTTCACTCAGAATCATTATGTCGTTCATTTCTATTCTTAATTTTCAAAATTCGACATTTTGTGTAATATATCTTGAAAATACAACAGTAATATAGTATAATTAATCAGGAGGTGTTAATTATGAATCTTTTCTTAGAAATTATAACTGCTTGTGGTACAGTTGTTGCAGCTATCTCAATTATCTGCGCCTTCGTTTTATACAAAATACAAAAAAGAGATGAACACTTAGCAAAAGTGAGAGAAGCCCTGCAGTTTCTGAGTAACGGTATAAATGAACTAGACTCAATGTTAAACTTTGAATTGGCTCATGAACTTTCGTCCTCTCTGGTGTATTCAAAATCATCGGATTATAGCATACGGCGAATATACGAAATCGCTAATAATGCTATAGAAAATCAACAGGATGAAGACACCGCTCGGAAGAATATCAAAGAAGCTCTTGGTATCTTTGGTATCTCCTTTCAGGAAACGTTAGCGAACAAATATACTAATCTTATTTCTAGCATCAAACAATCCTCAACTGTTTTCTACCCCGATTACAAGGGACTATTTCGATTTTCAAAAGCCTGTACCACTTTAATGCGTAATGTATTTCTTAATTACAAGAGTGTATTACTGGATGAGAATATCATAACCGATATTATCTATCGGAAAATGATTAAAAGCCATCGCAAATGGGATGACTGTGAACAGTTTTCAAAAGAACTTACAGACCACTTAATTTCTGTTATTGAAATAAGCCGCATGAAACATTCTCAAAACGATGTTGATTGCTTAGTAAATCTACTCGATCTTGTTTATTCACGTCATATCGAATTATCCGCAAAAGAGTGGCGAAATCTAGCGCGAACTAATAAAAAAGTTCAGCTTCTACCGCATGCTTCCATAACAACTGTAACCGGTGATTTACGCGAAGCAGAAAAGTGTTTTCGTTCTATAATGGATCGTGATGATAGTATGAATTACTCCGCCCTTGTTCAAACTATTGAAATCGCGAATCCAACCAACAAGTAATTTAACTTCATTATTAGTTCTTCTGTCCCCCACGTAGAAACTTTTCCTACGTGGGGGTTATTATTGTTAATCAGTTTAATTAAAAGCCGCTTTTTCTTCCGCGATCTCTACTTTCACTCTTTCGATCATCTCGGCGAGTTTGGTTTCGCACTGCTCTTTCGTTTCGGCGTAGACGTTGAATTTCTTTCGCTTGCCGCCGGGGAGTCTTGGGAAGAAGCTGCCTTCCCACAGGCTGTCGTTTATCTGATACAGGCATCCCGTGCCGGATTTGCGTATCTTTCTTGGAGTCGGCTCGGGATGGGGCTCTGTGGGTTCGCACGGGGCGTTTACGGGCGGTTTTGACGTATCCTCGGGTGTTTGCTCTACCGCAGGCATCTGCGCGTTTGTGCCGCCGATTTTGCGGTCAATGCTCACCGCCGCCTGCATCTGCATGGTGTCGGTCATATGGCTGTAAATATCAAGTGTCGTTGCCGCTGACACATGGCCTATCGTCGCCGACAGCGTTTTTACGTCCATACCATTTTCTAACGCCATGG
>JAZODN010000067.1:0-10490 GCA_045597045.1 Acutalibacteraceae bacterium | reverse complement strand
TTCGTCTTTTTGTAATTGTGGAAGAGGGTGACCATCTCTTCAGAGAGAGCCGCATCATTACACGCAGTGGCCACATCGTACACTTCAATGCGCGCGATCTGATCCGCATACCCCTGCTCCATACGGAAGGAAGCGCCGTTGCAACCGTTGGTGAAACTGGTTTCGGCGAGCATCACACCGCCCACGCCATTCGCAACGTTGATCACCGGACGTGCATAGCCGTTATCACAAGCCCAACGACCTGTTTCGGTGTAGGCTTCGAACTGCTGCAGCGTAATGGAGGTGTTTTCGTAACCTTCCTTCGTGTAGACCTTAATATACACCGGTTTGTTCACGGCAGCATCGGTCGCCATGGGCGCACCGTAGACCTTGAAATACACGAAGTCTGCCGTAGCCATCCCCATATCCTTCTTCGCAGCACTGGCGACGAACTCCGGATAATAAGGAGTCAGCACAGAAGGCTCGAAGGACATGTAGGAGCACCCTGCAGGGGTGTTGACATACTCAGTGTCCACAACCTTCATCGACTTGATGTACGCACCGCCGTTGGAACCGGCGCAGCCCTTGATAGTCAGCGCGATTGCGTGGCTATTCAAAGCTGCCAGTTCTTCCTTGGTGTAGGTGTACGCCAACACGGCGGTCTGATCCAGCAAAATGGTATCAATACCGTTGCCGTCGCCGGCGGTGAAGCAGTCATAGTAGACTTCACCTTCTTCGCTCTTGGTGCCATCCTGATGGTACCACTGAGTGGGCGTAAAGCGGAAAAGCTGTTCGCCGGTTTTCACGGAAGAATCAACATAGTACTCAATCAACAGAGTCGCTGTTTCGAGATTCTTGCCGTAAAGTTCGTCAGTTCCGATCCAGAAGCCTTGCCAGTCAGAGGCGCCTTCGGCATTCTGGAGTTTCAGGCCGTAGCCATTACCTCCCGGAATTTCAGAGGAAACGTACGGGTCAATGCCGGAAACTTGAGCCTGACGGCTGGCAGTGACCTCACCCGTAGTCTGGTCCACACTGAGCCAGATATACGGGGTGGGAAGCTCGTCTGCTGCCGTGACCAGCGCAATGCCGCTGAAGCAAGTCAGAAGCAGCGAGAGTGCGAGCACCCAAGACAAAATTTTCTTTGCCATTTTGGAATCTTCCTTTCGTAAAAATTTTTTCTCCATAAGTGCCAACACAAGGCCCTTACAGTTACTCACATTATAACTACAAACGGAAAAAAAAGCAACAAATATAACCGATTTTTCCCGTGCAACCCACATTTTCGTCAAATACGCTATACCAAAGCTCTTCGTTTTGGTTGTTTTACCAATTGGTTTGTGCGTTCTGCCACGTCAAAACACAATATGCAGTTTTTGACAAGGCGTTGTTTGCCAAAGCACGCTGTCGAAAGCGGTTTAGATATGAAAAACCGCCCGAAGGATAACCCCCTCGGGCGGTTGATTATGCGTTTACGCTTGTGCTGCAGGGAACTTTTCGATCTTCTTCACAGACAGCTGCAGAATCAGACGGGCATCGGTGGAGTTCACCTTGCCGTCGCCATCCACATCGGCCACCGCCAAATCCAGGGCGGTGGGAGCGATCTTTTTCACAGAGAACTGCAGCACCATGCGTGCATCGGTAGAGTCGATCTTGCCGTCGCCACTCACATCGCCGAGTTCCGCATTGAATTCCAGGCGAGTGACCAGCGTTTCGCCGCACACTTCGCAAGTCTTGGTGAATTCACCGTATGCTGTTGCGGTGGGCTTCTTGGTCACGACGCCCTCACTCCAGACGTGGGGCAGCTGCGTGATCACGTTACCCTTCTTGGCAATGGTGTTGTTCGGGCACACCAGGCACAGCCAATCGCCCGTGTAACCGGGCTCTTTGCAGCTGGTTTCCTTCTGGTTGATCAGCTTGAGATCGTGGCGGTCGATTTTGGTGCCGTAATCGCCTTCGGCAATGAAGCCGCAATCCTTACAAGCCTGATCGCCGCTGTAACCGTCGGTGAGACAGGTTTCTGCCACGTAGTTGACCAACGCGGTGCCGCAAGCGTGGTCGCAAGCCACCAACGCGGTTGCTGCCGCCTCCAAATCGGCGATCGCTTTGGCAATCTCCGCTTCGGTGGCCCACACGTTGTCGACAACCTTTTGCGCCTCGGCCGCCACGGCTTTGTATGCCTCAACGGAAGCCGGGGTCTTGAACTTGGTGATTTCTGCCGTGTTTGCCAGCAGTGCTACCAAAGCGCTGTTATCTTTGATGACGTACACTTCAATGCGCGCAATATCATCCACCAGCGGATCGGTGGGATCGTTGGAAAGGCGGAAGGAGGCCATACCGTTCAAACCGTTGGTGAACGCGGCGTCTTCCAGCACCTCCTCGGCCATGCCGTCCACGATATCCAACGTGCTATGCTGCCAGGGAGCCGCGGTTTGGTACGCATAGGAGAATTCTGTGCGTTCCACACCTTCCTTGAAGTAGAACCGCATCACGACGGGTTTCACATCCGCATCGGTCGGCTTGAGTGCATCGGTCACGGTGTAGTAAATATAGACGATCTCGGTGCCGTCGCTCTCACGGAAGCCTTCGGAGACCCGGTTGGCTGCAATGCCGTGGGCCAAGCCTTTTACGGTGTACTGCGGATAGTAAACGGGGCTTGCCACGTGCTCGACCGTATAGTCGATAAACTCAAGCGAGGTGTCCACCTCCGGCGGGCTGTAGTCCTTCGCATCGTAGATAGTGATGGACTTGATGTAAACACAGCTTTCGGGCGCTTTTTCGTCCTTTTCGGTCGCCGGATCGTCTTCGGTGGCAGGTTGCACCGACCAGCCGCGCAACACAATGTTGTTGCCGTTGACCAGATCCTTCGCAAACTCCAGCGTGTTCACGGTCTGCGGCTCTTCAAACTTGTTGGCCGCACCGAATTGACCCTTCGGGCCGGTAACGTAATCGACGTCACGGCCAACCACGAAGGTCGCCACGTTCAGTTTGTCGCGCGAAAGCGGCGAGCCGGCGTTGAGCGCCACGGCATCCCACGTGGAGCCGGTGTAATTGCTGTAGAGCGCCATGATCTTATTCTGGCCGTTTTCGCCGTCGAAGACGATACGCACGTCGGTGCGCGCCTCTTGCGGCAGATAATATTCCACCGAAACGGCAAACTGCTTGCCATCCAAAACGTCTTGCTCGGTGAAGTGGCCGAACTCACTCAGGTTCAGCATCAAACCGGAGTTGTGATTCCACAGTTTCAAGCCATACGCTTCGGTGCCGGGAATCTGCACCGGGGTGAGCGAGGTTTTGTCGTCCAGCGGACGAATACCTGCCACCGACTGCCGCTTCAAGGTGCCGTCGGAGAAGTCAATCTGTGCAAAGTCGCCGAGTTTCGCCAACTCAGTGCCCTCCTGCAACATGACGCCGCAGTGGGCGCACACCAAATTGCCGGAGAAGCCGGGCTGATCATAGGTCGCTTCCACACGATCAACCCACACGAGGTTCTTATTTGCTTCGGTGAACTGATCGTGATAGGTTTCGCAATCGTCACGCAGGTCATACAAACGGATGGCGGCGATTTCGCTGACGTCATCGGTAGAAACGAGTTCATAGGTGATGTCGTCCACGCCCGTTCCAGCATTGGGGGTCTTTATCTGCGTGTACTGAACGTCACGCAGACGGATGGAAGAGCCGGCATTCAACGTGTTGAAGAACACTGCATCATACAGAATCTTCTCATAGCGGCCGTTTTCGTCAAACGTAATGTCGACGAGGCTGCTCCACACCGCGTTCGGACCGCCGATCTGATACTGATAGGCCATGCCCGTGGCGGTGGAGCCTTCTTTGCGCTCGATCACCAGTTTCACGGGGGTCGCTTTCATATTCTCGGCCGAGGCCAACAGCGCCGAAGGAACGCTCACGTGCATGTAGTTGAAACGGAGATAATCCTGCGCTTCATCTTCCGGATAGTATTCCGACTGCACCGTGGAAGCAATCAAGCCGTTGCCGGCAAAGGTGAGATACTCGGGATAATAGGGGTTGGTTGCCTCACCTTCAAAGCTGGCGTAGTAATGGTCGGTCACGGCATCGCCGGTGCCGCCCAACTCTGCCGCGTTGAACACAGTAATAGACTTGATGTAGATGGGGGTATTGTTCGAGACCTTATTGCCCCAACCGTAGAGGGTGATATTGGTGCCGTTCACCAGCGCTTTCGCCATGGTGAGGGTTTCCACATCGACCGGTTCGGTGATCAGTTCGGCACCGCTGAACTGGCCGGTCGGGCAATGGTAGGTAATATCCTTGCCAACGGTGAAGGTGGCGATAGCGGTTTTGCCGCTTGTAAGACCCGCGTTTTGGTTCACACACGCGGAATCCCAACAGGTACCACCCCAACTTTTGTAGAACGCAAGGTTTTTCGAGTTGTCCGTGCGGAACGCCAAGCGGGTCGCATTCTCGTGCGCCTCCGGCAGATAATATTCCACCGTTACGGCAAGATCAATATTGTCGGTAATGTGCGCTTCGTCGATGGCAAATGCCGTTTCATCGATGGCAAACGTGAAGCTGCCGTTGTGCGTGTGAATCGCCAAGGCATACTCATCGCTGTCGGGCACCTTGCGAATATCGCTTGTCGCCGCAGACTGAGAAAAGGTTTTGATCGCCGTTTTCTCAACCGTGCCGCTGCTGAAATCGATCTTGGCATAAATCTGGCCCTGCGGAATCACTTCGCCGTCGGTGATCTTCACACTACAGGTGTTACACGTCACCTTTCCGGTAAAGCCGGGGCCATCCAACGAGGGAGCCTGATAGCCTTCGGTGGTCACGTCAAACTGCGTTTCCGCACGCCACGCATGCAGAGCGTCCACCACATCGGCATTGGTTTCATCCTCACCGCAATAGGTCGCAAGATCATACACTTCCACACGGGTGACCTTCTCGGCATCGGCCATGGTCAAGCGGAAAGAGCCGTGGCCGGCGCCGTTGCGCAAGCAAGCCGCCGGAATAACCGCGCCGCCAACGCCGTCCACAATAGTGGCAGATACCGCAGCCGCACCCTGGATCAGCGTGTTGTGGGTCGATGCCGCCGTACCGCCGTTCTTCAGCACGCCGCAGATCTGATACGTGTCGACCGCCACCGTGGTGTTCTTATACCCCTCTTTGGTAAAGAAGCGCACGTACACGGGCTTGTTCACGTTCTCCGTTCCGAATGCAGGCGCATCGGAGGCCAGCGTAAAGTAACGATAGCCCGCAAAATCGGGCGTAATCTCCCGATCGGCGCAAGACATCTGATACACATCGGGACTTTGTGCCGACGGATACTCGGGATAATAAGGGCAAGAGGTGGTCTTTTCAAAATCGTAGTAGGAATACGGGACCGCCGCCGCACCGCTGGCATACGCCGCATCCAAAATCTTCACACCGGTGATGTAGAGTTTGCCGGCGCCTTCGCCCAACATCTTCATGCGCAGACGGGTATCGCCGCCGCGAATGCCGTCCACACCGGCCGACGTCAGAGTATAGAACACCACGCCCTGTTCGCCAACCGGCAGGTTGGAATAGCGCGATTCGCCGTTTCGGGAATCAGTCACCAACAGCACATCGCCCGTAAGCGGCGTCGCACTGTCGATATAATATTCCACCGCGTAGGTAACACCGGTATTCGCCGGCACGTTATCCAAAAGATGGCCGCCGAAATACAGGCCGCGGCCCGAAGTCGTATCGGTATAACCGTAAAGGCCGGTATCGCCGATCGAAACGCCACTGCGAATGGGAATATCCGTTTCGGTCGCTTGAATGTAGCGCACCACACCGCCGTTGGCGACCACCTGTGTCGCACCGCGGGTGCCGCTAAAATTAAAATACCCGAACGGATCGGGCAGTTCGCCTGCTGCCGTGAACAAAGTGATGCCGCTGACACAAGACAGCAACAACGCCACGCTCAACACCAGAGACAACAGTCGTTTGGTCATGTTCTTTTCCTCCTTGCGGCAAGAGTTTTCTCCTGCTACTTTTTTAGTGATAACATTATAACCTTTCTCTCACGCATTTGTCAATCGCATTTTCTGCTTTCATCCAAAAAAATATGTTTCGAAACGGGATTTTGTGCAACTTGCGCAAGGAACAATCAAAAGCCCCCAACACCGTGCAGATGTCGGGGGCAGATACCTTGCTTATCAGCGATTGGCCAGCAACTGGCGAATCTTTTCGTGCGGATCGATGATCACGCTGGCCGACATATCGTGGTTAAGGGCCGCGATGATGTAGGCGATGTATTTCGACACGTCCACGTCGTGGAACCACAGACGGGAGAGCAGTTCGGGCGTGCGATAGGTGAGGTTGGTGCCGAACACGCCATCGATGATACCGTCGGCATACGCTTTGTCGAAGGTATCCAAACCGTTGGTGAAGATGGCGTAGGTGGCGTAGGTGAAGATGCGCTTGGCGTTGCGCTTTTTCAACTCATACGCAATATCCAGCATGGACTCACCCGAAGAGATGATGTCATCAGCGATGAACACGTCCTTCCCTTCCACCGAGTTGCCGAGATACTCGTGCGCCACGATGGGGTTACGGCCGTTCACAATGCGCGAATAATCACGGCGCTTATAGAACATGCCGAGATCCACACCCAACACCGAAGAATAGTACATATTGCGGTTCATCGCGCCTTCATCGGGGCTGATGATGGTGAGATGGTCGCGATCCGCCTTCAGATCGGGGAAGTCACGGAACAGGCATTTCAGCACCTGATAGGTGGGCATAACGTTATCAAAGCCCATCAGCGGCACCGCATTCTGCACGCGCGGATCGTGTGCATCGAAGGTGAGAATATTCTCAACGCCCATTGCCTGCAGTTCCTGCAACGCCCACGCACAGTCGAGCGATTCACGGTAGCTGCGGCGATGCTGACGGCCGCCGTACAGCAGCGGCATCACCACGTTGATGCGGTGCGCCTTACCGCCGGCCGCCTGAATGATACGCTTGAGATCCTGGAAATGATCGTCGGGCGACATCGCGTTCTTGCGACCGAACAATTTGTAATCGCAATCGTAGTTACCCACGTCGATAATGATATACAGATCGTCGCCGCGGATGCTGCTCTTGATGATGCCCTTGCCGTCACCCGACGCAAAACGCGGGCAATCCGACTCCACGATAAACGTGTCCTCCGAATAAAAACTGCCTGCTGCCCAGTTGGTGAGGTAGTGGTTGATCTTTTCGGTCAACTCTTCCGTTCCACGCATGGGGAGCAAGCGCAAAGGTGCCACACGGCTTTCCGAATGAAAAATGTTTTCGCTGGTGATGATCTCCGACAAAACGACCGCCCCTTTTCTCATATTTGCTCTCATTTCACACACAGTGTATCACAAATCGACACGCTTGTAAAGGCAACCTCCTCGATTTTTTTAAAAAAGTATAGACATTTTTTACAAAGTTATTATATACTATATGGTATCATAAACAAATTGAGGTGCAACCGATGGAAGAACAAGCGATCGTGCGTGAACGGGTGCTGCTGTGTGCGGTGGATACGGGCGCTTACGATATGGAAACGGCACTGGCAGAGCTGCGCGAGCTGGTAAATACCGCCGGCGGTGAGCCGGTGGCGGTACTCACCCAAAAACGGGAAAACCCCGACCGCGGCAGTTATCTCGGCAGCGGCCGCTTGATCGAGATGGCGGAGATCTGCGAAAACAGCGAGATTGATCTGGTGGTGGTGGACGATGAATTGTCTGCCGTTCAGCAAAAAAATTTGGAGGACGCACTCCCCTGCCGTGTGATCGACCGCACCATGCTGATATTGGATATCTTTGCAGCGCGCGCACGCTCGGCGGAAGGACGCCTGCAGGTGGAACTGGCACAGCTGCAATACCGTCTGCCCCGTCTGCTTGGGCAGGGCGGCGCGCTCTCGCGTCTCGGCGGCGGTATCGGCACACGCGGTCCCGGTGAAACCAAGCTCGAAAGTGACCGCCGGCACATTCGTCGCCGCATCGCCTCGTTAAAAGCAGAATTGGGTGAGATGGAACGCCGCCGCGAAGAACACCGCGCGCGCCGCCGCAAAGACGGTTTTTGCGCGGTGGCGATCGTGGGTTACACCAACGCCGGCAAATCCACCTTGTTAAACGCGCTGACCGATGCCGACGTGTTGGCAGAGGACAAGCTGTTTGCCACGTTAGACCCGACGGTGCGCGCCCTGCGCCTGCCCGACGGCCGTACCGTGATGCTTTCCGACACGGTGGGTTTTGTGCGCCGTCTGCCGCACCATTTGGTGCGCGCGTTCCGTTCCACGTTGGAAGAGGCAGTGGGTGCCAACGTCATTTTGAACGTGTGCGACGCCGCCAGCGCGGAGGCCGAGGAGCACTTGGCGGTCACACGCGCGCTGCTCGGCGAGCTTGGGTGCGGCGAAACGCCGCAGATCACCGTAATGAACAAGTGCGACCGCGTGACCGTGCTGCCGCAAACCGACGGCAACACGGTATATATCAGTGCAAAAGAGCACATAGGCTTTGATCGGCTGTTGGAAGCGATCACCGCCGCCCTGCCACCCGACCGTCGTCGGGTCACGCTGCTGTTCCCCTTTTCCAAGGGTGCATTGGCCGAAGAATGCCGCCGCGACGGCGCGGTGGAATCGGAAGAATGGGTGGCCGACGGTCTGCGCATGACTGTGACGCTCGGCGCCCGTCTGCTAAACCTTACCGAGGTGTATCAAGTTGAAGAGTAATATAAAAAAAGACCGTATCGCACTGCTCGACGAGGTGCGCGGCCTCTGTGTGGTACTGATGGTGGTATACCACGGGTTATTCACGCTGGGCTATTACGTTGACCTGGCTTTTTGTCGGCGACTGTTTTTCTTCTTTATGCCGGTCGAGCCGTTTTTTGCAGGGGTATTTATTTTTCTGTGTGGGTTGTGCTGCACCCTTTCGCGCAACAATCTCAAGCGCGGCCTGCTGCTTTTGGCCGTGGCCGTCGGCGTTTCGGCCGTGATGGCGGTGGGGTTTCCCGAAAACGCCATTTGGTTCGGCGTGTTGCATCTGCTGGCTACCTGCATTTTGCTGTATGCCGTGCTGCACCGTATGATCGCGCGGGTGCCGGGTTGGCTGGGGGCCGCCGCATGCGCCGTGTTGTTACTGCTGTGTTGGCACCTGCCGGTGCAATACGCCAACGGCTTTTTCGGCATACGCGGATTTTGGGAAGTGCCGGTCCCCTACCGCATGGTGCAATGTCAATGGCTGTACCCATTGGGGCTCGGTCGCATCCCCGGCGAACAGGGCGACTATTTCCCGTTGTTTCCCTGGGTGTTCTGCTTTTTTGGGGGCAGTTTTTCGGGAAAGTACGTCCACCGTTTACCAACCGCGCTCAAACGCCTGCATCTACCGCCACTCGCCTTCGTGGGGCGGCACGCGCTTCTCATCTACGTGGCACACCAACCGATCATCTACGGTTTCGCCATGCTGTTCCGCTAAGGTAACGCGAGTAATCCGAATCCGTTTTAAGAAGGCAGATTACTCGTGTCACCATAAACGGTCACGGCTGCTTGGTGCCGCGCCGCCGCACAAACCGTACCGACGGCACGAGCGAGCGAATGCCGATATAAATGAGCATCACACCAAAGCCGCGCCGCAACCAATCGGTGGACAGATACCCGGTACCCCACGCCGCGCACGCTGCCGTTACGGCGCCGCCGAGTGCGGCGGGCCACACCTGCCGCCACTTCACCGTGCGGCGGCGAAAGTGCAGCCACAGCGCCATGGGCGAACAGACGATAAAATACAACAAATTGATTCCGGCCGCCGTGCGTTGGGCAACCCCCATCACGGCGGTCAAATACAAGAGCAACAATGTACCCCCACCAACGCCGCAACCGCTGACGAACCCTGCCGCCGCACCGACCAACACCTCCACGATCACAACAGCAACACCGCCTTCACTCCGCCATACAGTAAAAAGCCGGCCATGGCCCAACGCAACCATTTCACAGGAATGCGGCGAAACAGCAGCCCGGCTGCCACACCTCCTATCGCACCGCCCAAAAGATACCCCCAAACATCAGCCGCAACCAATCCGTCGCGCAGGATATACACAGAAAGCGACACGGCCGAAATGGGCATCATAATGGCAAGTGAGGTGGCATACGCATCCTTTTCGGGCAACCCCAACCACCCGACCAACAGCGGCACGGCGATCAATCCGCCACCGGCACCGAACAGTCCGTTGGCCGCCCCTGCCGCCGCACCGATCGCCAACAGTTTGACTGTTTCGCGCGCGGCGATTTTTTTATTTTCCACGACTCTCCCTCCTTTTCACAATGGTATTATGCGCGAAAACCAATGTTTGAAAAAAGGAAAAAGAAAGGAGTTTTGGCAGAATTTTCGCAGAATGTTTGTGTTGCTTCGACATACACTACCCTTGCAAACACGGTTGCACAACAAAACGGCAAACGCCGTATTAAGATAAGGAGAACGTATCATGGCGAAGAATAAGTCTGTTGTTCCCGAGGCGCGCGAGGGCCTCAACCGTTTCAAGATGGA
>JAZODN010000066.1:0-2878 GCA_045597045.1 Acutalibacteraceae bacterium | reverse complement strand
GAGGTGTAAACGTCGATGGCGTTGTCGCGGTCGGGACGGCGGATGCCGTCGACAAACTGCAGGCCCAGAACCTTCGGATGCTGACGCACGTACCAGTTGTCGGCTTTCTGTCCGGCAAGACGCGTGCAGTGGATGCGGCTCTGCTGACCGGCGCCGACGCCGATGGCCTGTCCGTCCACCGCATAGCACACCGAATTGGACTGGGTGTACTTCAAGGTAATGAGTGCCACGATCAGATCGCGCACCGCGGTTTCGGGCAGATCCTTGCTCGCAGTCACGATGTTCGAAAGCAGTTCGCGGTTGATTTCAAAGTTGTTACGCCCCTGCTCGAAGGTGATGCCGAACACCTGCTTGTGTTCGATCGCTTCGGGCACGTAGTCGGGGTCGATCTGCACGATGTTATAGTTGCCGTTACGCTTGGATTTCAGGATCTCCAACGCTTCGGGTTCATAACCGGGCGCAATAATACCGTCGGACACTTCGCGCTTGATCATTTTGGCGGTAGTCACGTCACACACGTCCGAAAGCGCCACCCAGTCACCAAACGAGCACATACGGTCGGTGCCGCGCGCACGGGCGTAAGCGCAGGCCAACGGCGAATCATCCAGCCCTTCGATATCATCCACAAAGCAGGCTTTTTTAAGCGTATCCGAAAGCGGAATGCCCACCGCTGCCGATGTCGGGCTGACGTGTTTGAAGGAGGTGACGGCCGGAAGACCCAGCGCCTCTTTCAACTCCTTCACCAATTGCCAACTGTTAAAGGCATCCAGGAAATTGATAAAACCGGGACGGCCGCACAGAATGGTGATTGGCAACTCTTCGCCGTTCTTCATGAAAATCTTGGCAGGCTTTTGATTCGGGTTACACCCGTATTTCAATTCAAACTCTTTCATTGCCGTATCTCCTCACTTGTTTTTGTTGATCAAGCGGTCGTCGGTCTCGCCGGTGGCAAGATCGGTATACCGCACAAACAGCGAAATCTTGTTATCTTCATCCAGCGCATCCCACAACTCGGCGGTGAAAGCGTCGATATCGTTCGGCACCGCCACACGCTCCGGTTCACCCTGGAAAGTGGGGATGGGGTTGCCGTCGCACACGTAAGTGTGGATAAAGTGGCCGAGACCGGCCAAAGAAGGATAACTGAAGGTGTAGCGGTTGCAGGCCGTACCCTCGGCATCCGCACTCTTCAAAATGCTCATTTCATAGGTGAAATCCCCGTCGCCGAAGGTCAGCATACCGCTGATACGGGGGGTGAGGTTCGGCGCATCCGGTTCGAACTCGCGAGTAGTCAGCGCCCCTGCAAAGGTGTTGCCTGCTTTCAAGCCCTCGTAGATCGTGTCGGTCTGGTCACCGTTGGTGACGATCAGCTTGTTCTCGTATGCGCGCACCGCCGCATAGATGATGAGACTCGGATCCTCCACTTTGGATGCATCAAACGGCTCGGTAAACACCGCGCCGTCACGCTGGGTGAACACGCGGTTGCGGCTGTTGGCGCTGCGGCCCATAATGAAATAGGCGGAAACAGCCTTTTTACCGTCGGCGGTTTTGCCGATGATGATGCCGCGGCCGACGTAGGAATTGCCGCGAATACGCGAGGCAGCGGCAGGGATTTCATAAATATTCATTTCACATACTCCTTTGACACTTTTTCCACTGCGGCAGGCAAAATCTTCCATTCTGCCAACCGCATCACGCGCTTTTGCAGCGTTTCGGGGGTATCCGTTTCGCGGATTGCCACCGCTTTTTGCATAATGATCTCGCCACCGTCGGGAATCTCGTTCACAAAATGCACGGTAGCGCCCGTTACTTTCACGCCGTATTGAAGCGCCGCTTCGTGCACACGCAGCCCATAGAAGCCTTCACCGCAGAAGGAGGGGATCAGCGAGGGATGCACGTTGATGATGCGGCGCGGATACCGCGCGGTAAACTTTTCGCTCAGAATGACCATAAATCCGGCCAGCACAATGATATCGATACCGTGGGATTCCAACAGTGCCACGATGTTTTCCTCAAACGCTTCTGCTGAGGGGCACTCTTTTTTGAGCACAACCGCCGTTTCGATGCCGGCGTTTTTCGCACGGGTGAGTGCATAGGCATCTGCCTTGTTGGCGATCACCAGCGAAATACGGCCGCTTTGCAGCACGCCGCTTGCCTGGGCATCAATCAGCGCTTGCAGGTTGGTGCCGCCACCCGACACCAGCACGGCGATCTTTGTCATAAGATCACCTTGTCGTCCGACTTCACGATCTCGCCGATGATATACGCGTCTTCGCCGTTGGCACGCAGAATTTCGAGCGCACGGTCGGCGTTTTCGGGCGCCACGGTGATGCTCATGCCGACACCCATGTTAAAGGTGTTGAACATGTCGCGTTCGCTGATGCCGCCGGTCGCCGCCAAAAGGTCGAAGATGGGCAGCACGCGCACCGCGCTCTTGTCGATACGAGCGCCCAGCCCGTCGGGGATGCTGCGCGGAATGTTCTCATAGAAACCGCCGCCCGTAATGTGAGAAATGCCCTTCACCGGCATGGCATCGAGCAACGCCAGCACCGGCTTTACGTAAATCTTGGTGGGGGTCAGCAGCACTTCGCCGATGGAACGACCGTCCAGCGAATCCACGGGACGGGTGATGTCCTTGTGGTCCACGTCGAACACCTTGCGCACCAGCGAAAAGCCGTTGGAGTGCACACCGGTCGAAGGCAGTGCGATCACCACGTCGCCGGCCTTCATCGTCTTGTTGTTGATGATCTTATGCTTGTCCACCACACCGGTGCAGTAACCGGCAAGGTCGTATTCATCCACCGGATAGAAGCCGGGCATTTCCGCCGTTTCGCCGCCGATCAGCGCTGCACCCGACTGCACGCAGCCTTCCGCCACGCCC
>JAZODN010000065.1:0-16909 GCA_045597045.1 Acutalibacteraceae bacterium | reverse complement strand
GAACCTGCCAGATTGATAGCGCCTCCGTACAACAACAGCTTCTCTGTCAACGTCGTTTTACCGGCATCCGGGTGCGATATGATCGCAAATGTACGCCGCCGACGGATCTCGTTTTGTAGATCAGCCAAAAGGAAACCCCTCCATAAAAACAATTACCATTATTTTATACTATTCTTTTAAAATAATCAAGAGTATATTACAGAAAAACGCAGGCAAAAGGTAAAAAAATCCACCGACCGTTTGTGAAGCGGTTGGTGGATGTTGCGACACTTGTGTAACGGCTTTAGCCTTTACAGCGAAGTTTGCTTAAAAATGACGTAAAATAGGAAGGTAGCTCAGATGTAAAGTAAAGTTCCTTGCCGGTTACGGGGTGGACAAAGCCGATCTCTTTAGCGTGTAGGCACTGACCGTTCAAATTGTGAGGGTCTTTTTTTGCCCCGTAGACGGTATCTCCGGCCACGGGATGTCCCAAAGAGGCCATGTGCACACGAATTTGGTGGGTGCGGCCGGTTTCCAACTGTAATCTCACGTGGGAGTAACCGCTGAATTCTTCTAAAACACGGTAATGCGTTTTGGCCGGTTTGCTGTTCTTGGGGGTGACGGCCATCTTCTTGCGGTCGATCGGATGACGCCCGATCGGAGCGTCCACTGTGCCTTCCTGCGTGGCCGGATGTCCCACGACCACGGCTTCATACACACGTGTAAAACTGTGAATTTTGATTTGATCGGCCAGTCCCTGGTGTGCAAGATCGTTTTTAGCAACGATCAAAAGACCGCTTGTATCTTTATCAATGCGGTGAACAATACCGGGGCGAAGCACCCCGTTGATGCCGGACAGACTTTCGCCGCAATGATGGAGCAGCGCGTTTACCAATGTGCCGTCGCTGTGTCCTGCGGCAGGGTGCACCACCATGCCCTTTGGCTTGTTGACAACTAATAAGTGCTCATCTTCAAACACGATGTGCAAAGGGATATCCTCTGCCGAAGCTTCACACGGAGTGGCCTCGGGGATACAGACGGTGACACACTCTCCCCCACGCAACCGATAATTTTTGGCAACTGTTTTTCCGTTTGCCGTGACAGCGCCGCTTTCCATCAGCGATTGTATGGCCGAGCGTGTCAGCGGTAGTAATTCAGCCAAAATCACATCAAGGCGCTGTCCTGCTTGTTCCGTTGGGATCGTCACATGGCACGGTTCCATCTACTAACGCCTCCTTTGGAGTATCTTTGTGGTCGTTGCCGAAGAAGGCGTACAGCAAAATCAATACGGCACCGATGGAAATGCAGCAATCGGCAAAATTAAACACAGGAAAATCAAACCATTTGAAATAGTGGATGAAATCCACTACAAAACCGTTTACAAGGCGATCGATCAAGTTGCCGATGCCGCCGGAAAACACCAATAATAGGCCGGCTGTTGCCACACGAGAGTGCAAAAACCAGCGCTTGATCAACAAAAACAGTACGAACAGTAGCATAACGGCGGTGAGGACAGTGATGATCCAGCGACGATTGGCCAGCATGCCCCAAGCAATGCCGTAATTTCTAACATACGTCAGTTCCAAAACGCCGTTCCAAATCGGAATGGCAGGTGCGTTTGCCAAATGCTGCACGGCGGCTGCCTTTGTCAGTTGGTCGATCAGTATCAAAACGACGGCAATAGCACCGGTGATCAGCCAATACATCTCTCCACCTCGTTTGTGTTATATCGTTGAAAAAAGCGCCGCCTCTCTTCGCCGAAAGAGGCGGCGCTTGCTGCTTACTTTTTACGACGGAACAAACCGCGCGGCTGTGTGTCGCCGTTTTGCGCATTGTCATAATCTTCACCGAACTGAAGATCACCAAAACGGGATTTTGGCGATTCCGGCGGTAACGGTTCAGCTTCGGCAATCGCCTCCAGTGAGGTGACACCTTCCTCTTCAGGTTCCGCTGCAACGGGAGTTTCTTCCGCTGCAGGTTCTTCTTCCGCAGGTGCGTCAACCGTTTCCGAAAGAGGGGCAGTTTCTTCTTGCGCAACCGCGACAGGTGCGTTTTCTTCGACAGCCGGAGCTGCCTCGGGGGTTTCCTCTTCGGGTTCTGCTTCAGGGAGAACCTGAATGAGGGACAAATGTTCGCGATAGATCGCCAGCATGCGTTCTTTAAACAAGGAAACTTCACGCTGCAAGCGCTGTAGTTCGGCCTCTTGCGCCTTCACTTCGTCGGTAATGGCGTTCAAAATAGCGGCCGCCTTATCTTCGGCTTCTTTCACGATCTTTTCGGCTTTGATAGTCGCATCTTCCCCTGTCAGCGCCGCCTTTTGGTTGGCTTCACGCACAATGGTGTCACCCAAACGCTGCGCGTTTACAAGTGCAGAGCGAATACTGTCTTCTTCGTTGCGATATTCCATCAACTTATCCGCCAACACTTCCATTTTTTTGTTGGCCGTGTTGCGTTCATCCAATACGCTTGCCAGCGTGTCCACACACTGGTCGATAAAATCGTCCACCTCTGCCGTGGAGTAACCACCGCGAGCCTTGGAAAAGGTTACATTTTTGATTTGATCTAACGTAAGCATCAAATGCCACTCTCCTCTTATTATTGTACATTTTTGCCGCGAAATTTATACGTACTGTTCCACGGTGACGAACAAGCGTCCTTTGCGGGTGGGCGGCCCTAATTGTGCCACGCGGAAACGGCCGACACCGCGTACCGAAAGCACGTCGCCTTCGTGTATTGGTGCGGAAACCGTGGTGCAAGGCATGTGATTGACCGATACCGTTCCCATTTCAATACGGCGCGCAGCCTCTTCACGCGAAGCGGCAATACACACGCGCAAAACGGCATCCAGCCGTGGAGAGGCGACTGTATCGCGCCGTTGGATAAAGGTGTGCATGACGGGAAGTTCACCGGTGAACGGTGTTTCACTGCGCACCCCTTCACCGCCGATTTTGACGATTTCTTCTTGTAAAAAGGAGACGATCTCGTCTTTCACAAACACAACTGCGAAGCCGTCACCGCACAGAATGTCACCGATCGTTTCGCGGCGCACCCCTGCCGAAAGCAAGGAACCCAGCACGTCACGATGCGTGATCTCGCGCCCACTGCGATAGTAAAATGCAACGGTTGTAAGCGGAAACCAAGCTTCTTCCAACGGTAAAAACGACGGTGACACGCCAAGCAGCGTGCGCTCGCCATCGGTGTGACCGCCCCAAAAGCAGTGGTCCACATCCTTGGAGTGACGGATTATACCCCGTGCAACCGTCTGCTGATGTTCATCTAAAAAACCGATATAGACGGGTGACGAGCGCTGCTTGCATAGCCGCACCGCATCGTCCACACGCGCTTTTAACAACGCGTCTTCGGCAAACGGGCTGTTAGAAATAGAGCCCATTATTCTCCAGTTCGTCCAGCAAATCCCCCATGATGCCTACGTTGTAGGGCGTGATGATAAAGGTGCAGTTGGCTACCTTTTTGATCTGGCCATCGTTGGCATACGCCACGCCACTCAAAAAGTCCAGAATGCGGCGTGCAACGTCCTTGTTCGCATTCTCCAAATTTAACACGACCGTGCGCTTGGCGTTCAAATGATCCGCTACCGTGCTGGCGTCGTCAAAACGCTCCGGTTTGACCAAAACCACCTGCAACTGGGCCGTCGCGTGGATATTTACTACTTTATTGCTGCGCTTTACGGGCTCTTCCGTTTCGGCATCCGACTTAGTAACGAAATCCATCGTGTCCTCGGTGCCTTCCATTTCTTCCTCTTCCATATCCGGTTCGTCGCCGATCCACTTCTTCAACTTGTCAATAACGCTCATTTTTAACTGCCTCCTATAAAAAATTAATATTGTCTTGCTCCGAAAATTGCGGAACCGATCCGCACCATGGTGGATCCTTCCAAAATGGCTTCCTCAAAATCATCAGACATGCCCATGGATAGAATCTCCATACTACTATTATCTATGTTTTTAGCTCGTATGTCAATAAATAATTGCGACATTCGGGAAAAATATTCTCTTTTTTTACATGTGGTATCCGAAATCGGCGGTATCGTCATCATGCCGCGCAAGCGTAACGAGCGAAACGATGTCAATGCGGCACAAAAATCCGCCGCTTCGGACGGCTCGACACCGAATTTGGACTCCTCACCGCCGATATTTACCTGCGCCAGGATATCCAATGTGATACCGTGTTTGGCCGCTGCCGCATCCAACGCTTCGGCTACGCGCAAGCTGTCTACCGATTGCACCATGGAAACGCGGTGGGCGATTTGCGCGACTTTATTGGTTTGCAAGTGGCCGATCAGATGGGCGGTTACCGGCAATAAAGCGTCCTGCTTTTGAAGCAATTCCTGCACGCGGTTTTCGCCGATCTCACGAATCCCCAGTTGAATGGCCGTGTTGATGCGCTCGGCCGGTACGGTTTTTGTGACTGCCAGCAAGGTTACGTCCTCTGAACGCCGACCGCTGCGTACACAAGCGTTTTCGATGCGTTCGCGAATGCGTGCGATGTTTTCGCCAATCAGCATGACGTCAGGACTGCACAACTTTTCCGTCATATAAATCCTTCCCCTCTACGATGACATCGTCATACAGTTGTACGTGTGTTTTATCGGTCGCTTCCGGAATGGTGCAGATGGAGTATTTGTCCTTTTCGTTGTGATACAGTACGTCTACGTAACGGAAGGTCACGGTCGTGCCCATGCGCACAAATGCACCGGCGCGGTTTTCACTGTCAAAGTGCAGTGCTTTGTCGGGGAGGCGCAGGCCACTGTATTCCTGGAGCAGCAGTTGCACCGATTCCAAACGAATATCGGAAAGCTGTTCCGACATCAAACTGCACTTTAAGATCAAGGCGCTTTGGTTGTTGTTACCTTGATTGACAGCCAATACCTTTGTGGGAACGATCTCTGCCGTCACAAACGGCAGACGCACGTTCAGCGTGTCCCCCACCTCCAATGCGGCTGCTTTTTGACTGTCGATCGAGCAGGCGAGGTACCAATAATAGTCGGATGAGATTTTGCCGACATTTTTGCTGTTCTTTTCGGGCCTGGCAGTAAGTGCGGCTTGAATTTCCTCTGCCGTTAACTTAGCCATGTCTTTATCACTCACCGTGAAATAGGTTTCGTAACCGTCGGTGCGGTCGATAAAGTAGCCGGATACCGGTGCGCGCACCGTACCGACCGAGGAGGAAACCTGTGCGGCCAACGCATCTCGCTCCGCATGCAGCGCGGCGAGTTTATCTTCAAATCCGCTGACAGCACCGACGATAACTTGCCGTTTGTTCATCAGTGTCAGCAATTGTGCGTGTAAGCGGCGCAGATCTTTTGTGTTTTGACCGTTCACATACACCGCGATCTCCTGCATTTTTACCGTGAGTTGCTGTTCGATAGCCTCTAAACCGGAATAGTTTCCGGACACAAGCGCTTGTGCACTTTCGAGCAGAGAAATCTCTTCTTCCAACACGGCAAGCTGCTGCTGAAGACCGGCGACCTTTTCGTCGGTGTACAGTTGAGCTATCGTACCGTTTTTAGAAACACGGTTGCCGTTATCCAATGTGTAAAACAGGTAGTCGTTGCCGATATCGGCTTCCACCGGCGTTTCGTTGCGGATAGCAATTGCCTGTGTTTCCACCGTGTCATACACGCTGTAAGCGGAAACGGTTTCTACCTTAACGTTGGAATACAGCACTTGAAAGATTTGGTATCCCACGTATGCAAGTAAAAAGACGGCAACCAATAAAATGCCGAGCCGCTTTAACCATTCCTTCAATGTACTCGTTCCTTTCAGCTGTTATGTGTTCACAATATCAAAAGCGGCGTTTGCCAAGGCGTCGCCGTCGGTATAGTCGTCCACAAAAAGCGTGTGGGCAGACCCGATGCGCCGGAACCACGAAAGCTGCCGCTTCGCATATCGGCGTGTTTCCCGTTTGAGATTTTCAAGCGCTTCATCCAGCGAGCAGGATCCCTCGAAAAACGGGGCAAGCTCTTTGTAACCGATGGCTTGCATGGCGGTTGGTGCATACGGCGATTGCAGCACCTTGCGCGCTTCGCTCAGCAGGCCTTGCGCCATCATTACATCCACACGGCGGTTAATGCGATCGTACAAAACGGCACGGTCACGAAAATCCAACACCAATGTGCAGGTGGTATACGGTGGCGGAATTTCGCGTGAACGACGGATCCATTCGGTCATCGTCACGCCGCTTTTGAGCACCACTTCCAGTGCGCGGATGATGCGCCCGTGGTCGTTTGGGTGCAGACGTGCGGCCGTTTCCGGATCATATGCGGCAAGACGTTGCCGCATAGCTTCGCCGCCAAGCGCAGCACAATCTGCTTGCAATTGTTGGCGAAGCGCCAAACTTTCCGCATCGTTTTCTTCGGAAAAACTGAGGTTTTCGGTGATTGCCTGAATATACAACCCGGTACCGCCGCAAAGGATGGGGTGTTTACCTGCGGTGAGCAAGCGGTCGATCACCGCCTTGGCTTCGGTTGCGTAGCGCGCCACGCTGTAGCGTTCGGTAAGCGGCAGGAAACCGATCAAATGGTGCGGCACACCATCCATCTCTTCGGCGGTGGGGCGTGCCGTGCCGATTTGCAGTGTGTCGTACACCTGCATGGAATCGGCCGAAACCACTTCTCCACCAAGCCGTTTTGCCAGTGCAATTGCAAGCGAGGTCTTGCCGGAGGCGGTGGGCCCGGCAACAACCGTTAACCGTTTATCCATGGTGTTCCTCAAATTCGTCCAAATTGTTTTTCCAGTTCTTTTCGTGTCAGTTCAAAGCATACAGGTCGTCCGTGAGGACAATAACGCACGGCGTCATCGTTCAAAACACGTGTGGCCAGCGCTTTTCCTTCTTCCGGCGATTGACGGTCGCCGGCCTTTACCGCTGCGCGGCAGGCGACCGAATGATAGATCCACGAGAGTTTATCCACGTGAACCTCTTGTTTTCCTGACAAGAATCCACCGGCGATCTCTTGCATCAAAGCAGGAATATCCTCGCTTGACAGCATCATCGGCACGGCGCGCACAAGCAAGGTGTTGTCGAACTCCTCCACCTCAAATCCCGCTTCACGAAGCAACGCTAAATGCGGCAGAACGGCGTCATATTCCTTATGGCTGAGAGGGGCGGTGATCGGTGCTAACAACAGTTGCGCGTCTTGGTGTGCCGTTTCACGCAGTTTGTTATACAATATGCGTTCGTGTGCGGCGTGCTTATCAATAAAGAAGACAGAGTCCCCTCTTTGCATCAGCAAATAGGTGTGATAAATCTCACCGAGATAGATGATCGGCTCGTCGTTCGGCGACGGTGCGACCGCAATCGGCTCATCGTTCACCGGCGGTGCGACCGCAACCGGCTCATCGTTCACCGGCGCCGCCGGTGCGGTGGGAGGTGTTTCGGGGGGCGGCTTGAGAATGGGCGATGCAGTTGCAATCGGCCGTTCCACCTCAATATTCGGCGTGCCGTGCAGACGTGCGGTAGCGTCACGCAACGGAAGGCTTGTTGTTGGCTTAGCGGTGTTGACGGCCGCCGCTAACGGGCGCTTTTTAAAACTGCTGTCGCCGGCCGATGCAGTGGGTTTCGGTTGTTCGACTGTCAGTGTTAACTGTTCCGCCGTCGGTTGGATCTCCTGTGCTTTTACCGGTGTAAAGGTCACCTGCTTTGGTGTATCGCCGGCAACGAGTGCCGATTTTGCGGCGTGATATACCGCGTCGAAAATGGGGCGTTCATTCACAAAACGCACTTCGATTTTTGCAGGATGCACGTTGGCATCCACCAGTTCCGGCTGCATATCCACGTGCAGCACGCAGGCAGGGAATTTTCCAATCATAACCGACCCTTGAAACGCGCGTTCCAACGCGGCGGCAGCCGTGCGCGTTTTGACGTATCGTCCGTTTACAAAGAAGTGTTGCATGGTGCGGTTTGAGCGTGCGTTGACAGGTTTTGAAACGTAACCGTATACGTGTACATCAGCCAAGGTGTATTCCACAGGAATCAACCCGTTTGCGAACTCACGCCCGAAAACGGCATAGATACACCCGTGGGCATTGCCGTCGCCCGGTGTCAGCAGCGCTTCTTTACCGTCGCGGATAAAGCGAACGGAAATTTCGGGGTGTGAGAGCGCCAGGCAATCCACAACCGCAGCCACGGCGTTTGCTTCGCTTACGTCTTTTTTTAGGAATTTCATGCGAGCCGGCACATTATAAAACAAATCGCGCACGAAAATGGTCGTACCAACGGGGCAACCCGTTTCGGATAACTGCGCCTCTCCGCCGCCCTCAATCACACAGCGTGTGCCGGCAAGCTCATCGGCTGTGCGCGTGAGCATTTCCACACGGGAAACGGCCGAAATGGATGCCAACGCTTCGCCGCGAAAACCAAGTGTGCCGATGCGTTCCAAATCCTCTTCGGTGCGCACCTTGCTGGTGGCATGACGCAAAAAGGCGGTTGCAACCTCATCGTTCGGAATGCCGCAGCCGTTATCGGTTATCCGAATAGTACGGATGCCGCCGTTTTCAATCTCTACCGTTACGGCAGTGGCGCCTGCATCGATGGCGTTTTCCATCAATTCCTTCACAACGGAGGAGGGGCGCTCAACTACCTCACCTGCTGCAATTAACTCCGCCGTGTGGCGGTCCAATACTTGAATTTTAGGCAAAAGGTCTCCCCTCGCTTTCCTTGTTAATCGCACAAACTTTTAGCTTGTGAGTTGAGTTCATATAACGTTTGCAGTGCTTCAATAGGGGTCAGTGTGTTGATGTCCAATGCGGCCAGGCGATGCACAAGCTCGCTGTCGGCGACCGACACCAGTGAAAGCTGCATATCGGTCTCTTCTGCCGTGTGAGATGTCTTCGGTCGCTGCATGGGTTCGTCGCTGCGTTCCAGATTTTGCAAAATATCTTTTGCGCGGCTGACGACCGCATCGGGAACACCGGCCAGTTTCGCCACCTCGATACCGTAACTTTCATCGGCGGCACCGCGCACAATGCGGCGCAGGAAGGTGATGCTGTCGCCGCGTTTTTTAGCGGCGATGTTATAGTTGCGAATGCCGGTAATCTCCTCTTCCATCACGGTCAATTCATGATAATGGGTGGCAAACAGCGTTTTGGCGCCGATCTTGGATGGATTGGCCACGTATTCCAATACGGCGCGTGCGATGCTCATGCCGTCGAAGGTGGAGGTGCCGCGCCCGATCTCATCAAAAATAACCAAACTGTTTTTGGTGGCGTTTTTCAAAATGGCGGCAACTTCACTCATTTCAACCATAAAGGTGGATTGACCGGAAGACAGGTCATCCGACGCACCTACACGGGTGAAAATGCTGTCGACAATACCAATGGTTGCACGGCTTGCCGGAACAAAGCTGCCGCACTGTGCCATCAGCACGATCAGTGCCGTTTGGCGCATATAGGTCGATTTACCGGCCATGTTCGGTCCGGTGATCAACGCGATACGGTTTTCGGCGTTATCCAAATGGGTGTCGTTCGGGACGAAGGGCGCGTTGATCAGCGCCTCCACCACCGGATGACGCCCGTCTTCAATAGTGATTTCGCCACCCACCGTTACGGTCGGACGGCAATAGTTGCGGCGCACAGCCACCTCGGCGAAGGAACACAGCACGTCCAGCTGTGCCACCGCCTCGGCAGTGGCTTGAATGCGGTGCAGTTCCCCGGCAACGCGCAAACGAAGGTCGGTAAATAACTGGTATTCCAAGGCGACTGAGCGATCTTTTGCGGTCAGCACGCGCGTTTCCAATTCCTTTAATTCCTGCGTTATGTACCGTTCGGCGTTGGCCAGCGTTTGCTTGCGGATATAGTGTTCAGGTACCGCCTCGGAATACGAACGGGAGACCTCAATGTAATAACCGAAGACGCGGTTATAACCGACTTTCAGTGTCTTAATGCCGGTTTTCTCTTTTTCTTCCGCTTCAATGCGTGCAATGATTCCCTTACCGTCGTTCATATCCGAACGTAGCACATCAAGCTCGGCGTGATAGCCTTTGCGGATCATACCGCCCTCACGCACCGAAAACGGCGGGTCTTCTTCCAAGGCGCTGTCTATCCATTCGTGTACGTCATCAAGCGGATCGATTGCTTGGTGAATATCGCACAGCATGGAAGAGGATACATCGGCCAGTCGTTCTTTTACGGGACGCAGACATTCGATCGCACGGCAAAGTGAGCGAAGTTCCTTTGCGTTAGCGCTGCCGTAGACAATGCGCGTCATAATGCGTTCTAAATCGTAAATGTCCGAAAGCAGCGGGAATAAATCGCCGCGTCGCGCCGTATCCCCTGCCAGTTCTTCCACCGCATTGTGGCGGCGCAAAATAGGTGCCGGCTGAATCAGGGGTTGCTCTACCCAACGGCGGATGAGTCGCTTGCCCATGGCGGTTTTGGTTTTATCCAATACGCCGAGCAGGGAACCGCGCTTTTCTTTGTTGCGCATTGTTTCGATCAATTCCAGGTTGCGTCGGGTCATCACGTCCAATTTCATAAATTGGACGTCCGAATAAAACTGAGGACGGCGCAGGCGTTCCAAGCCACCCATCTGCGTTTCGCGCAGATAGGAAATGGCGCAACCCAGTGCCTGTACGGCCGATTCCTGCTCGTTGAGTCCCAGTTCCTCCAACGCGGAGACGGCAAACTGGCGACAGACTTCGTTTTGTGCAACCTCCGGCGCAAAGTGCCGATCTTCTGCTACGTCAGCCGAAACGCCGAGTCGTGTTGTCACGAATTCGGCAAATTCTGCCGAGGCGGCAGCACCTTCCGAAAGAAGGATTTCAGACGGACGGTAGCGCGCCATTTCGTTTTGCAGGCGAGGCAGTGCATCTTCACCCACGATACGTGTTAAGTTGATGTCGCCCGTGGAACAATCCGCAAAGCAGACACCCACGTCTTTGAAGGAAGGAGAAGCAAAAACGGTGCAAAGATAGTTGTTGCGCCCTTCATCCAACATGCTTCCTTCGATCACCGTGCCGGGAGTGATGATGCGCACGATATCACGCTTGACTAAGCCCTGTGCTTTGGCAGGATCTTCCACCTGCTCGCAAATGGCCACTTTATAACCTTTGGCAACCAAACGTGCCACGTAGGATTCGTAGCTGTGAAACGGCACGCCGCACATGGGGGCACGCTCTTCTTGGCCGCAATCGCGGCCGGTCAACACCAACTCCAATTCACGCGAAGCAATTTTGGCATCCTCGAAAAACATCTCATAAAAATCGCCCAAACGAAAGAACAAAAGGCAACCCGGATGTTCGGCTTTAATGCTGAGATACTGCTTCATCATGGGGGTCATTTCGGCCATGGTCCGAACCTCGCTTTACATAAAAATGAGCATTAGTGGCAACCGCCGCAGGAAGAACAGTTTCCGCTGCAACCGGCTTCCATGTCGGCGCTGTCAGGATCGACGCCTTGTGCCGCCAGGGTCAAAATGCGCGAAACGCCGTTCATCATTTCATCCATGCCGGCTTTGGCGGCGTTGAACGCCTTCATGTTTTCGTTTTCCATCACACGAGCATAGAGTGCACGCAATTCTTCATCGATCTGCTTGATCTTATCTGCGTCTTTTTTATCGTCATCCTTCGACGTTTCGGTGGCGAGTGCCATGCGCTTCAAATTGAAGTCGCCGATCAGCGTTTGCAGATCTGTATCGGCATCGGCGGCAGATTGCGCCATCTGCAAGCGGATAAAACGCTCGTCCATTTGAATTTCGTGTGCCAAGTCTTTTGTCAGTTCCAAAATCTTATCCATTGTAAAAACTCCTTTTTAATCTTCGATTGAGTCGATATGCCCTTGTGCAATCCAACTTTTGGCCGAGGTAACGGTAACGGTTGCGTGCTTGCCGACCAAAGACGGGTCGCCTTCCACACGTACGACGACGTTTTCGGGGAGACGCGCTTCCAAGAAACCGTCGCCCACGCTTTCAATCAGGGCGCGCCGTGTGGTGCCGACCATGCGAGAGAGTCTTTCGGCCGCAATATCCTCCTGTACGCGGTTCATTTCCGCAAACCACGCACTTTTTTCTTCGGCAGAGATCGGGTCGGGCATGGAGGCGGCCGGTGTGCCGTTGCGCGGAGAGAAAATGAAGGTAAAAAGTGAAACGAATTCCACTTCGCGAATCAAGCTGACGGTTTGTTCAAAATCTTCGCGTGTTTCGCCGGGGAAACCAACGATCACGTCGCTGGTGAAAGCGATGTCGGGAACCACACGGCGCGCATAACGCACGAGATCCAAATACTGCTCACGGGTGTAACCGCGATTCATTTCCTTCAAAATGCGGTTGCTGCCCGATTGAAACGGCAGGTGGAAATGGCGAGACACTTTTTCACAATCGGCGATGGTATCAAACAGACGCGGCGAGGCGTCTTTGGGGTGGGAGGTCATAAAACGAATGAGGAAATCTCCCTCAATCGCGTTGATGCGGCGCAGTAACTCGGGGAAATCCACGCCGTGCGCTTCCCCTTTGCCGTAGGAATTCACATTTTGCCCAAGCAGTGTAATTTCTTTATACCCTTGCGCTACCAGTTCACGCGCTTCTTGCAGAATGGCTTCGGGTGCACGGCTGCGTTCACGACCGCGCACGTGAGGTACGATGCAATACGTGCAAAAGTTGTTACACCCGTACATAATGGGTAACCACGCTTTAAAGGTACCGTCACGGTGGACGGGGATGCCTTCGGCTATCACACCGTCGCATTGCGGAAGTTCATGCACCGGCTTGCGCGAAGAGAGCGCATTCAGCATCAATTCCGGGAAACGGTGAAGCACGTGGGTGCCGAATACCAACCCGACGAAGGGATAGTGTTCGCGCAAGCGAGCCGCATTATGCGGTTGTTGCACCATACATCCGCACACCGCAATCAGCAAATGCGGGCGGCGGCGTTTATAAGTTTTCATGGCGCCGACGTTTCCGAACACGCGGTCTTCTGCGTGCTCACGCACGGCGCAGGTGTTAAAGAGGATGAAATCCGCTTCACCCGGTTCTTCTGTAAAAGCAAAGCCCATTTGCTCTAACAAGCCTTTAATGTGTTCCGAATCCGAAACGTTTTGCTGACAGCCGAAGGTGCGCACAAACGCCAACGGACGTGCGATACCGCGCGTTTCGTAATAAGCCGCCACCTGTTTTGCATAGAGGAACTGCCGTTCCAGCTCATCGTTCGAAATATGTTGTATTGTTGCCATAACTCACTTCCTAATTGAACGTATCCGATAATAATACCCTATTTTATATATTATAACAACTTATCGGAAAGATTGCAATCCAAAGTCGCAACTTTTATTCTCTTTTTTGAAAAAATAAGAACACCCTACGTGCCCGTTTGGCAACGTAGGGTGACGGTTAATCGAGCAGTTTGTATAACAGAGCCGCGTCGTTTTTGGCGACGGTTTCTTGCACGTCAACGATCTCGGCGCGCAGCTCGCGCGTGCCGAGATGGATGGAGAGGATGTCCCCCACCTTCACATCGTAGGATGCGCGTGCCGCCTTGCCATTTACGAACACACGGCCTGCGTCGCAAGCCTCATTTGCAACCGTGCGACGTTTAATCAGGCGAGAAACTTTTAAATATTTATCTAAGCGCATAACGTGCCTCCCAAACAGAATGCAAGAAGCCGCCCCAAAAGGGCGGCTTCTGTAAAAGCCAAATTATTTCGCAACAGCGTCTTTGAACGCCTTGCCAGCCTTGAAGACGGGCTGAGTGGAAGCGGGAATGGTGATGGCTTCCTTGGTGCGGGGGTTGTGACCGGTGCGAGCGTTACGGGTACGGGTCTCAAAAGTACCGAAACCGACAACCGCAACCTTATCGCCGGAGGCGACAGCCTCAACGATAGTATCGAGAACAGCGGAAACCGCCTTCTCAGCGTCCTTCTTGGACAGACCGGCTTTCTCTGCAACTGCTGCAATGAGTTCTGCTTTTTTCATGATATATACCTCCAATGAATTTATACCAACGGGTTACAAACAAACCCGATTTGGGTCGGTTAATCAGCGACGAGCACTTTGGCTTCGCGCCAAAGCTCATCCAGTGCTTCCATCGACATTTGCGCCATATCTAAACCGCGTTCACGTGCCAGCATTTCGACTTTTTCAAAACGGGCGATGAATTTATCGGTTGAAAGGGTGAGTGCCTGTTCGGCATCCACGTTTACAAAACGCGAGACGTTAACGGCCGAAAACAGCAGGTCACCGAGTTCTTCTTCTATATCTTGTGTTGAACCGGAAGCAATAGCAGCTTTGAACTCTGCTGTCTCGCTATCCAGTGCTTCGAGTGCACCTGAGATCTCCGGCCAATCAAACCCGACGCGGCGTGCACGGCTTTGCACCTTTGCGGCGCGCATCAAAGCCGGCAGAGAGCGCGGCAGGTTGCGCAAAAGATCGGCCTGGGTTGCAGTTTCGCCCTCCTTACCTTTGGTGGAGCGCTTGACCGAATCCCAAGTTTTGAGCACGGCGGCTGCATCGTCGGCAATGGCATCGCCAAACACGTGCGGATGACGAATGATCAGTTTGCGACACACTTCGTCTACCACGTCGTCAAAAGTGAACTCGCCCGATTCGGTGGCGATTTGTGCATGCAGAACAACCTGCATCAACACATCGCCGAGTTCCTCGCGCAGACCGTCGACATCGTTTTGATTGATTGCTTCGATCGCTTCGTGGGTTTCTTCCAAAAAATTAGAACGAATACTTTCGTGGGTTTGTTCACGATCCCACGGGCACCCCTGCGGTGAACGGAGGGCTGCCATAAGATCGAGAAAATCCCCCATCGAATACTGATCTTTTACAGGAAACTCAATGGGCATACTCCCACTCCTTATGTTGTGTCGCTGCAGTTATTATTAACAATATTCTACACGAAAATTTTCATTATTGCAAGAGGAAAAGGCGAAAATTCACAACTTTTACGCATTTTTTGAACGTTTTTTTCCGTTTGTTTCCCACACTGTAAAAAACATTTTGGCGATTTTACCAAAAAAACGTCACACGAGTTGGGCATAATTCCTTTTGGTGTTCGTGAACGGCAAACAGCGTAAGAAACGTTTACAGAGCGAAACCACCATCTACACCCAGTGTTTGTCCGGTAATGAAGGCGGCGTTATCGGACAGCAAAAACGCAACCGCGGCGGCGACGTCACGTGGAGTGCCGATACGTCCGAGTGGGGTTTCGGCGGCGAGTGAGAGCAGTGTCTCGTCATCGAGTGCGCGGTTCATATCGGTGTCAATAACGCCGGGAGCAACGGCATTCACCGTGATACCGGAGGGCCCCATTTCTTTAGCGAGTGCGCGTGTGAGGCCGATCATGCCGGCCTTGGCGGCAGAATAGGCCGCTTCGCACGAGGCGCCGTGTACACCCCAGACCGAAGTGATATTTACAATACGCCCTTCGTGACGGCGCAGCATATCGGATATGGCAGCGCGGCAGCACGCGGCAGCACCTGTCAGATCTACCGACAGTACGCGATCCCATTCCTCCGCTGTAATCTCACCAAACAGGCCGATGGAAGAAACACCGGCGTTATTCACAAGGGCATCCACGCGGCCGAAGCGGTCGATTACGGCGGCGACACAGCGATCGGCGGCTTCAAAACTGCAAAGGTCGGCATGAAAGGCGGCTACCTCCGACCCTTCGGCTGTCAGCTGTTCCACCAATTCCTGCGCTTTTTCGGCGGCATGGCAATAGGTAAAAGCCACGCGCCAGCCACGCATAGCAAGATGTTTCACGGTGGCGCGACCGATTCCGCGAGAGCCGCCGGTAACCAATACGATTTTATTCATTCGGTTTGCTCCTTTTCTAACAAAATCGGCAGTAATTTTGAAAACGGGCGAAAAGCAGTTGGCAGGGCATACTGCGTGTTGACCTCTTCTAATGTCGCCCACACGTGGTCGGGCGGTGCCGCAAACGGTTTGGTTTGGATTTGAATGCCGTTCATGTGCCATTCGATGTGGCTGAATATATGCACACCGCTGCCGAGAGAACGCGTGCTTTGTACGTCGGCGCGGTAGGTTGCACACATTTTTTCGGTCGCGGCGGCAGAGTCGTCGGTCTCGGTTTGCGGCAGTTCCCATAAATCGGCCAACAAACCGTCGGACGGTCGCTTGTGCAGCAGCACACGGGGGTGTGCTTCGTCGCTCGTAAAAACGAAAACGGTGCGTTGTTCCACGCGGCGTGCGGATTTGGTGCGTCGCACGGGCAGCAGGATAGCCACTTGCTGTTTGTTTCCTTCACAAACGGAAGCTAAGGGACACCGTTCGCAGTGCGGTGCGGTGTTCGGCAAGCAAATGCGCTCGCCAAGTTCCATCAGCGCCGCGTTAAAATCGCCGGCGGCATCGGCAGGCAACCATTCTTTAACCGTTTGGGTGTGTCGACGACGTGTGGCGGTTTTCATCACGTCGTCAAAATCTGCGGTGAGGCGTGCCACCACGCGCAGTACGTTGCCGTCAACAGCGGGTACCGGAAGACCGAACGCAATGGAGGCTACCGCACCGGCGGTGTATTCGCCGAAGCCGGCTAACGCAAGCAACGCCTCGTAATCGGGCGGCAGTTCTCCCCCGTGCCGTTCACAGATCTGCTGTGCAGCTTTTTTGAGATTGCGGGCGCGGTTGTAGTAACCGAGTCCTTCCCATAGTTTCATCAGCCGTTCATCCGACACGGCGGCCAGTGCTTGCGGTGAGGGCAACTCGTCAACGAACCGTTCAAAATACGGAATGACAGCTTCGATACGCGTTTGCTGTAGCATGATTTCCGAAACCCAAACGCGATAAGGTGTGATGGGAGAACGCCATGGCAGTGGGCGCGATTCGCGGCGATACCACAGCAGTAACGCAGCAACGGCTTCCTTCATCGACGGCATGTGACTCCCTCCTTCTTGATATAGCAAAGCAGCCTTGACGGCTGCTTTGCGCACTTATTTGGTTCCGAAAATACGGTCGCCGG
>JAZODN010000064.1:0-6078 GCA_045597045.1 Acutalibacteraceae bacterium | reverse complement strand
TTCAGCAGTGCCAGTGCGGCGGTGGTGCCGGCAGCGCCACAGCTTTCCAGCCCCATCTCTTCCAAAATATGTGCCACCGAGTCGCCTACCGCCGGAGTGGGGGCGAGCGAAAGATCCACGATGCCGAACGGCACGTTCAGCATGCGTGACGCTTCACATGCAACCAGCTGACCCATACGAGTGATTTTGAATGCGGTGCGCTTGATCAGATCCGCCACGGCGGTAAGGTCGCAATCGCCGGCCTTGGCCAGTGCAGCACGCACCACACCCGGACCGGAAACGCCCACGTTGATCACACAATCCGGCTCGCTCACGCCGTGGAAAGCACCGGCCATAAACGGGTTGTCTTCGGGTGCATTGCAGAACACCACCAGTTTGGCCGGGCCGATACAGCCGTTATCGGCGGTGCGCAGGGCTGCCTCTTTCACCACGCGGCCCATCAGCGCCACGGCATCCATGTTGATGCCGGCTTTGGTGGAACCGATATTGACCGAGGCGCAAATGTGATCGGTCACGGCCAGCGCTTCGGGAATGGCGGCAATCAGTTCACGGTCGCCGGGGGCAAAGCCCTTTTGCACCAGGGCAGAAAAACCGCCGAGGAAGTTAACGCCGCAAGTGGTGGCGGCGCGTTCCAGCGTTTTGGCCAATTTCACCGCGTCTTTGTCGTCACACGCAGCCAGCAGCATGGCGGCCGGTGTAATGGAAATGCGCTTGTTGATGATCGGAATACCGTAGGTCTTTTCGATCTTTTCACCCGTGGTGACCAGATCTTTGGCCGAGTGCGTAATCTTGTCATACACGCGATCGCACAGGGTGTCGATATTGCTGTGGCAGCAATCCAAAAGAGAGATACCCATCGTGATGGTGCGAACGTCGAGATGTTCGTCCTGTATCATTGTGATGGTTTCCAATATATCGTGTGCGTTAAGCATCGTGATTCTCCTCTCCGCGTTATGGGTCAGATCGTGTGCATGGAGTTAAAGATATCCTCGTGCATAATGCGAACGGAGAGCCCCGTTTCTTCGCCCAGTGCCGTGAAGGCATCCGAGACCACGTCAAACGGTGCGTTGGCGGCGGCAATATCCGTCACCATGATCATGGCGAAAAATTCCTGCAGCACCGATTGGGTGACTTCCACAATGTTCAGGTTGTAAGTGGTACATACCGCCGAAACCTTGGCAAGAATACCAACTGTATCTTTGCCGATGACCGAAATAACTGCACGCATAACCGATTCCTCCGTTGCATTTTTATTTTCTGTTCCTCATTTTACCACAAAAAACGGCACAATGCAATTGCAAAAAAAAGATTGGCACCTCTCCCGAAAACACAGGGGGGTGAAAGGTGGTTTTGTGCGTTTTGCCGAGTGAAAAAACAGTATATAACAAAAATATGGAAAAAGCACGTTTTTTGTGAAAATACGGTTGACAAGCGTGCGGATATATGGTATTCTCTTATATATTTTTAAAGGCGATGACGAAGAGCGAAGCGAAAAACGGACAAAACAGAGAGTCGGCGGGTGGTGCGAGTCCGACACGTTACAGTTTTCGTTTACGGTCGCTTCCGAGCCGGAGAGAAGACAGCCGCCGCAGGCGTGCCGTAGACCTTTCCCGTGAAGGCCGCGTTAGTGCCAAGGACTTGTTTGAGTCTGTGAGGGGCACCGTTTTGGTGCAATTTGAGTGGTACCGCGGGTATATCGTGAAAGATAGCTCGTCTCAAAGATAACATCTTTGGGGCGGTTTTTTTATGCACCGCCCACCGAAAGGAGACTGCATAATGCAGCAAATGCAACTGGACCACAAGATTCGTGAGGTGTCTGCCCGTATTCGTGCGCTGCGCGAAGAAGCCGGGCTGACCGCACAGGAGATGGCAGAAAAAACGGGCGTTACCGCCAATGAGTACATCGCCTGTGAAGAGGGGCGCGCCGATTTGACCTTCGCGTTCATCTATCGCTGCGCCACGGCGTTTCGCGTGGACGTGACCGATCTGATTGAAGGCGAAAGTCCTAACCTGCACGCTTACACCGTCACCCGTCGCGGCGACGGCCAGCGCATTGATCAGGCGCACGGCATGACCTATTTCAACCTGGCACCCTCTTTCAAAAACCGTATTTCCGAGCCGCTGTTTGTGTACGCGAAATATGATGATGAGGCGCAGCGCCGTCCGATCGAGTGTACCACCCACGCAGGGCAAGAGTGTGATATCGTGATCAAAGGCCGACTTAAGGTGCAGATCGGCGATCACGTGGAAGTGCTCGGCGAAGGCGATGCGATCTATTACGACAGCTCGGCACCGCACGGCATGATCGCGGTGGATGGTGAGGACTGTGAGTTCTACGCAATGGTCTTGAACCCGACAGGGGAGCCGATTCCCGAACTCACCCCGTCCGAAACCTTTGCGGCGAAGCCGAAGAAGACGTATAAAGAGCGACGCATTTATCACGATTTCATCCATCCCACCGAGGATGAAAACGGTGCCTTACTTGCGATTGATTTTGAAAATGAGGATAAGTTCAACTTTGCGTTTGATATCGTGGACGGCCTTGCGGCGAAGAAACCCGAAAAACTCGCGATGCTGCATATTGATAACGACAAGGTCGAGCGCCGTTTCACTTTCCGCGACGTGAAACGCGCTTCCGCCCAGTGCGCGAACTATTTCAAGTCGCTCGGCATCAAGAAGGGCGACCGTGTGATGTTGGTGCTTCGCCGCCAGTATCAGTTCTGGTTTGCGCTGCTCGGTCTGCACAAACTCGGTGCGATCGGCATTCCGGCAACCGACATGCTGCAAGAGCACGATTTTGAATACCGCTTTAAAGCGGCCGGTGTGAACGCGATCCTTTGCACCGCCCACGGCAACACGGTGGAGCAGGTGGAAGCGGCAGCGGCTAAGTGTCCCGATGTGGCGGTGCGCGTGCTGGTTGGCGGCACACGCGACGGCTGGCACGATTTCGATGCGGAATATTCGCTGTTCAGCGGCCGTTTTGAGCGCACGGAAGATAGCATTCAGGGCGATGATCCGATGCTGATGTTTTTCACCTCCGGCACGTCCGGTAATCCCAAAATGACCTTGCACAACTGCAAATATCCGCTTGGTCACTTTATCACCGCCAACTATTGGCACTGTGTAAACCCCGATGGCCTGCATCTCACCATTTCGGATACCGGCTGGGCCAAAGCCATGTGGGGCAAGCTTTACGGCCAGTGGCTGTGTGAAGCACCGCTGTTCATTTACGATTTCGAGCGCTTCGATGCATCGGATATTCTGCCGATGTTTGCGAAATATCACATCACCACCTTCTGCGCACCGCCGACTATGTATCGCATGATGATCAAAGAGGATCTCTCCAGATACGATATGAGTTCGGTGGAGCACGCGACCATCGCCGGTGAGGCACTGAACCCGGAAGTGTTCCGTCAGTTGGAAAAGACCACCGGCCTCAAGGTGATGGAAGGCTTCGGCCAGACCGAAACCACTCTGGTGATCGGTAACTTAATCGGTATGCCGCACAAACTCGGCTCGATGGGCAAACCCGTGCCGCTGTACGATGTGGATCTCGTTACCCCCGAAGGTGAGCCGGTCGGCATCGGTGAAACGGGCGAGATCGTTATCCGCACCGACAAAAAGGTGCCTTGCGGCCTGTTCCGTGAGTATTATTTGGATCGCGAAAAGACCGGCGAAGCATGGCACGACGGCCTGTATCATACGGGTGACGTGGCATGGCGCGATGAAGACGGCTTCTATTGGTATGTCGGCCGTGCAGATGACGTGATCAAATCGTCGGGTTACCGCATCGGCCCCTTCGAGATTGAAAGTGTTATCATGGAACTGCCATATGTGCTGGAATGCGGTGTGTCGGCCGAGCCGGATGACGTGCGCGGCCAGGTGGTGAAGGCGAGCATTGTGCTGACCAAGGGCACGACGGCAAGCGAGGAACTCAAAAAGGAGATTCAAAAGTACGTTAAAGAGCGCACGGCTCCGTATAAGTATCCGCGTATTGTGGTGTTTAAAGATGAATTGCCCAAAACTACCAGCGGCAAAATCATTCGCCGCATGCTGTGAGGTCGGTCGCTATGGAGATAAAACGTGTGACCCTGTTTGCGGGGCATTACGGAAGCGGCAAGACCAATATTGCGGTCAACTGGGCGTTGCATTTACGAAAACTGGGACGTGCCGTGACGGTGGCAGATCTCGATATCGTGAATCCCTATTTCCGCACCAAAGACAGTGCGCGTGAATTGGAGGCGGCCGGCATTCGCATGATTGCCTCGCCATTTGCCAACTCCAACGTGGATGTGCCGGCCCTGCCCGGTGAGTTGTATGCCGTGGTGGATGACAAAACCACCCATGCGGTGCTGGATGTGGGGGGCGATGACCGCGGTGCGTTGGCGCTCGGCCGGTACTCTCCGTCCATTCGGGAAGAGGGAAACTACGCCATGCTCGGCGTGTTGAATTTTGCCCGTCCTCTCACCGCGACCCCTGCCGATGCGGTGGAGGTGCTGCGTGAGATAGAGGCGGCCGGCAGCCTGCCGTTCACGGGGTTGATCAACAACACCAACATCGGCACGGCAACCACCCCCGAAACCGTGCTGCAAAGCATGAAAGCGGCAGAGGAGACGGCGCGGCTCATGGGCTTGCCGCTTGTGATGACCACGGCGGAGGCCTCGGTGGCCGGAGCGCTTGCGGGACAGGTGGAAAACCTGTTCCCACTTCAGTTGCAAACCATACATCTGTTTACATAAGGAGGAATCATCATGGCAAAAGTGACGTTTGACGTGGATCGCTGCAAAGGCTGCGGTCTTTGTATTGAAGCGTGTCCGAAGAAGATCTTGGCGATGTCCAAGGATAAGATGAATGCGAAAGGGCACCATCCGGCAGAAATGCTGGATCAGGATGCGTGCATCGGCTGTGCGTTTTGTGCAACCATGTGCCCCGATTGCGTGATCACCGTTGAGAAGTAAAGGAAAGGTAAGTGAGTAAAATGTCTGAAAAAGTGTTGATGAAAGGAAACGAAGCGATCGCAGAAGCGGCTATCCGTTGCGGCTGCCTTCATTACTTCGGTTATCCCATCACGCCGCAAACCGAGGTTGCCGCTTACATGGCGAAGCGTATGCCGAAGATCAACGGTGTGTTTTTGCAGGCGGAAAGTGAAATTGCCGCTATCAATATGGTTATTGGCGTGGCTGCAACCGGCAAGCGCGTGATGACCTCTTCCTCCAGCCCCGGAATTTCGCTGAAGGCGGAAGGCTTGTCCTATCTCGCCGGCTGCGACTTGCCGGCGTTTGTTGTGAACGTGCAGCGCGGCGGCCCGGGTCTCGGCGGCATTCAGCCCTCACAGTCGGATTATTTCCAGGCAACGCGCGGCGGCGGTCACGGCGACTATCACATGATCGTGCTTGCTCCCGACAGTGTGCAGGAAATGGCGACCCTTACCGTGAAGGGGTTTGATCTCGCGGATAAATATCGCATGACCACCATGCTGCTGGCCGACGGTACGATGGGCCAGATGATGGAACCGGTGAGCCTCGATTTCGAGGAACCGACGGTGTATGAAAAGCCGTGGGCAGTGACCGGTACCAAGTGTGCCCGTGAACACAATATTGTGAACTCGCTGTTCTTGAAGCCCGAACAGTTGGAGACCGAAAACCTTTCCCGCTACGAGCGTTATAAGCTCATCGAGCAGAACGAGCCGATGTGGGAAGAGTATATGATGGAGGATGCCGAGATTTGCATCGTGGCGTTCGGTATTGCGGCGCGTGTGTCCAAGAACGCTATCGTGGAAGCGCGCAAGAAGGGCATCAAGGTCGGTCTGATCCGTCCGATCACCCTGTGGCCGTTCCCGAAGGCACCGCTGGCAGCGGCAGCTGATAAGGTGAAGGCGTTCCTGTCGGTGGAATTGTCGATGGGGCAGATGGTGGAAGATGTGGAGTTGGCGATCCGTTGCAAGAAACCGGTGTATCTGTGCAACCGCGTGGGCGGCATGATCATGTCTCCCGCGGAAGTACTGGCAAAGATCGAAGCGATCGCGAAAGGAGAAGAGGCGTAATGAGTATCGTGTTCCAAAGACCGCACGCATTGACG
>JAZODN010000063.1:0-8287 GCA_045597045.1 Acutalibacteraceae bacterium | reverse complement strand
GATAACAACCGGGCCGAGAGCGCAAAGACCGAAACAACCGGTCTGCACCAGTTTGATCTCTTCGGCAAGGCCATACTTTTCGATGCTGTCGGCAAACGCCTTCTGAATCGACTGACTGCCCGAAGAGGTACAACCGGTACCGCCACAAATAAGAACATGTGCGCGAATCATAATGTTACCTCCCTATCCTTAAACGAATGATTTGTTTACTTGTTTTCCGAGATCATGTATTCCGCAACGGGGGTGCCACCCTTCAGGTGCTCTTCCACAATGCGGGCAACCTTCTCTGCCGTCATCTTCACGTAAGTGACGCGCTCTTTGCCTGCTTCGAACACTTCCACAACCGGCTCATATTGGCAAATGCCGATGCAACCGGTCTGGGAAACGGTCACGCTGCCGGCCAGACCGGCGTTGTTGACCTGCTCAACAAAGGCGTTCAACACGGGACGGGCGCCTGCGGCAATACCGCAAGTGGCCATACCGACCACCACGCGCTTTTCGCTGCTGCCTTCACGCAGAGCGACTTTGTCCTGCATCTTTGCCTTGATGGCCTGCAGTTCTGCTAATGATTTCATAGTATATCTCCCTTTCCTTTGAATTACCTTATTGATATTGCTCGCGCAAAAACGCTTCAATCCATTGGAGGACTTCGTAGCTGTTCAACGGCACATCCTCCAGCACCTGCCGCAACTCACGTGTATCGAGCAACACCTCTTTGTTCGGCATCGTGTGTGAAAACACGAAGTCGGTGTCGGGATGCCCTTGAATCAACGTAACCACCGTTTCAACCACATCGCCAAGCGGAGGACAGTCGATATGCCCCGTTTGAAAGGTTGCTGTCACCGTAGTACCGTGACTGTCGGGATACTCCGCCGCCGCACGGGACACGATATGCATGGTGCCGCCTGTCATTTCTGCCGCCAGTTTCAAAAGCGGCAACCCCAGCCCCACCTTACGCGTGGTGCGCGTGGTGTAAAACGGATCGGTCACACCGCGCAGGATCTCTTCTGTCATGCCGCAGCCGTCGTCTTCAATCACCAGCGTGAGGGTTGCTCCGTCGTCAGTCAGGCGAATGGCAGTTACGCTTGCTTTCGCCTTCACGGAATTTTCCGCCACATCCAAAATGTTCAGCGACAATTCCTTCACGGGGCATCCCCTCCTTGCTTCAAGCGAAGAATCAGTGCAGTGCGCACCGCTTGATCGCTTTCATCGGTCGGCTCCAGCACGATGGCATTTACCTTTTCCTGCACGTCCCACAAAAAGTGGGCATCCGAATCTACCACCACCGTCACGTCCTGCAATCCGTAGGCCGCGCGGTATTCCGCGACTTTTTCCCCATCCCGAAACTCCATACAAGTAAAGCGTGGGGTGGGTGGCAACATGCCGAGCACCGCAAGAATACCGTTAGCTTCACGATCAATATGGGCAGGATAGTACACACCGCCGAAACGAGCAACCAGCGCCGCCCCTTCCTCCAGCGACACCGTGGTCGCGTTCGAGAGAAGATCCGGTTCCTGCTCACACGGGACATCCGTTTCGTCACACACCCACTGTTCACCGAAAATATCGGTGCGGTTCGGGATGCGCACACGGCGGCGGTCGATCTCCTCGCCGAAGGCCATGGCGTCTTCCAACGTTTCAAACAGACACACCATGTGGATATCTTCCGCAGTGGTCAACTCCATGCCGGCCACGGGAATAATCCCGTGTTGCGCTGCAGCCGCAAAAAAGGACGGACAGTTGCGACAGGAGTTGTGGTCGGTGAGCGCCATAATCTGCAATCCTGCGAGCACCCCCATCCCCACGAGGTTGCCGGGGGTATTGTCGTTATCCGCACAAGGCGAAAGACAAGAGTGCATGTGCAAATCGTAATAGTAGCGTTTCATGACCGTGCTGAAAACTCATGCAAACGCACAGCCAATTCATAGGCTGCAAGGTCACTGACCAAAAGGTTGATTCCCTTTTCCGCCGCGGTTTGCACCACCGCGTCATCGGGGACCACCCCTTCGGCAAACAGGACACACGCCGCATCTGCCAGTGCCGCCACCGCTACCACGTTGATGTTGGACATAATGGTGATCCAAGCATCATCTGCCGAAGCGCGACCCATCACCCAACTGAGCAGATCGCCGATGTATACACCGCCGACCTCACGGTCGCCCTCCGTCACGGTCAGTGCACGGCAGACACCGTCTGCCACCAGATCACTCACCTTCATGCTGTTCACCCTGTTCCTTTCGATACTGCGCGAATTGATCACGCATGGTCAAAAGACAATCGTATTTGTTCGCCAACCCTTTCACCACGTCTTCTGCAAACGCCCGACAAGTCGGTGCACCGCAGGAGCCGCAGTCGAACCCCGGCAGTTCCTGCCGCAGTTTTTGGATATCCGACATCATGCGCATGGACTCTGCCATGTTATCGCTGAGCCGCGAGATAGGTTGATAGGTTGGGAACGACTCGAAGAAATAACTTTCGGGAATATATTCACGGTCTTCTTTAGAAAGCACGTTCTGCGAAACCGGCAAATACCGCCTCAACGTTTGCAAACGCGCTTTCGCAATAAAGGGATTTTGCATAGTCAACACACCGCCCACACAACCGCCGATGCAGGCATTCAGCTCGATAAATTCAAGCGGAGGAATGTTGCCGTTTTCGATCTGTTCAAGCAGATCGATCACGTTGTCGATACCGTCGGCCGCCAAATAATCTTCGTTGAAGATCGCGGTGGCCTCGCCGCCGGAGGACGCCCAACCGATACCGATCACGCCCGATTTGGAAAGTGATTGGATCTGTTCGGACTTCCCCATTGCATTGATGAGCAAAAAGTAAATATCGCTGATGGAAACTACCACGTCCACTTGGCTCTTGTAATCCGCGAACCCGTTTTTCACGTAACTTGCTTTGGCCGGACACGGCGTGATAAAGCACACGCCGATCTCATCCTCCTGCAGTTCGGGATGCTCGCGCTTGGCCTTTTCGCGTGCCATGCGTGCCGCCACCTCCATGGGAGGTAACATCTGCACGATGTTGTCCTTCAAAAACGGGAAACGCAGGCAGATCAAACGCATCACCACGGGACAAGCCGAGCTGATAGCCGGTTTGCGAACACCGTCGGTCTTCAGATACTGACGGGTGTATGCGGAAACCAATTCCGCCGCTTGCGAAACTTCCACCACATCGTCAAAGCCGATGCGAAGAAGACCGTCCAACACGTAATCCACGTCGTCAAGATTTTCAAATTGACCGTACAGCGTCGGTGCCGGCAACGCGATCTTCCATTTGAATCGGTCCATCGCATCCAGTTTGTTGCACACCGCTTTTTTCGCTTTATGAGGACACACGCGAATGCACTCACCGCAATCAATACACCGTGCCTCGTTGATCACGGCATGATTATCGCGAATGCGAATCGCTTCGGTAGGACAGTGGCGCAGGCAGGTGGTACATCCGGTACACTTTTCCACATCCAAAAACACGGAATGTCCGTATGTATTCATTTGCCGTCACCGCCTTGCTCTTAGAAATTTACCCGCATGGTAATACGGGTTCCCACACCGGGAGTGGATTCGATCTCCATCTTGTCGGTATATCGCTTCATGTTCGGCAAACCCATACCGGCACCGAAACCGAGTGAACGAATATTGTCGGGCGCGGTGGAGAACCCCTCCTGCATCGCCTGTTCAATATCCTTGATGCCGGGCCCTTGATCCTCCAGCACGATCTCAACACCCTTTTCATCCACCGTCACATCGGCCACACCGCCGCCGGCGTGGATCACCATATTGATCTCGCCTTCGTACATTGCGATCGACACGCGGCGAATGGTATCGGGAGAGATACCGAGCTGTCGCAGGTTCTTCTTCATTATAACCGAAGCCTGGCCTGCCGAGGTGAAGTTATCGCCATCCACGTCGAAGTGGAACGTCAATTGTTCACTCATGCGCGCACCTTGTTTCCCACAAGGCCGTTGCTGTAGAGAATACCGCACGCCTCATACATCCGCTTTGTCGTGCAGAGGATGACTACGCCGCTTTCTTTCGCGAGTTCGATCATCTCTGCCGTCGGCCGTTTGGATCGGACGAATACGATACAATGCATATCCATCATCTCTGCCGTGCGGATCACTTGAGAGTTGACCAAGCCGGTCATCAACACCGCTTGATCTTTTACATACGCCAGTACATCGCTCATCATATCACTGCCGCAGGCAGAGTACACGTGGTTCTCAAGCCCGGCTTCGCCGCAGATCACTTCGGCATCCAGCAGTTCTTTCATGGTACGGATTTTCATCGACAATCCCTCTAAAAAGCAGATTTTAGTCCTTGTACTTCGCCAGAATGTCGGGAATATCCTTCACCGTCAAACGACCGTACACTTCTTCATTCACCGTAAGGACCGGTGCCAAACCGCACGCACCGATGCAGCGGCAAGCCGTCAGCGAGAACTTACCGTCCTCCGTGCACTCATCCGCACCGATACCGAGCAGTTCGCTGAGCTTATCCATCAGGTCACCTGCACCCTTGACAAAGCAAGCGGTACCCAGACAAACCGAGATGTCGTACTTACCCTTGGGAGACAGTGCAAACTGTGCGTAGAAAGTAGCCACGCCGTAGACCTTCTCCATGGGAACGTCCATACCCTCGGCGATCATCTGCTGTACCTCATAGGGCAAATAGCCATAGATCCCCTGCGCCTCCTGCATGACCGCCATCAAACGACTTTTGTCGTGACGGTTTTCCGCGATCACTTTTTGCAGGCGAGCTTCCTGTTCTGCAGTCCCGTTAAAGGGAAGCTTACTGATTTTCTTTTGCATGAACCGAATCCTCCTTATTTGTTTCCGTGTGCAACGCGCAATACGCCCATTACACACCATTGTATAACATTATAACATATGTTTTTAAAATATGCTATAGTTAAACCGAAAAAAATCCGCGTTTTTTCAAGGTTTTTTTGGCCTTTTTCCCCGTTTTTTACCATTCTCACACCAACGGTTGCTTTTTGTCGGGAAATGTCGTATACTAATCGTATATTTTCCCGATAGGAGTGATACCGTGCGACCTGCCGTTTTGTTTGATTTGGACGACACGTTGTTGGATTTTCATAAAGCTGAAGCCGTGGCTATTCGCAAAACGCTGGCAGCTGTCGGTGCCCCTGCGACCGACGAAGCAGCCGCGCGTTACAGCGTCATTAACGATGCCCATTGGAAACGACTCGAGAAAGGTGAACTCACCCGTTATGAGGTGTTAACAGGACGGTTTGCGCAATTGTTCGACGAGCTCGGCGTTGCGTTTCCGGCCGAGGAAGCGTGGCACATTTATGAAGCCAACCTCTCCGAAGGGCACTGGTTTATCGATGGGGCGGTGGAAACGCTGGAAGCGCTGGCTCCTCACTACACGCTGTGTCTGGTTTCAAACGGTACCGCCTCGGTGCAGGACAAACGCATTGAAAGTGCCGGTATCGCCCCCTATTTTGAACAAATTTTCATTTCGCAGCGCGTTGGCATCAACAAGCCGGCCAAAGCTTTTTTTGACCGTTGTTTCGCCGCACTCCCCCACCTTGACCGCGAGCGCACCGTCATCGTGGGCGATAGTTTGACGTCAGATATCCAAGGTGGGCGCAACGCCGGCATTCTCACCTGTTGGTTCAATCCGCACGGCACACCGCCACGAAAGGATATTCCGGCAGATTACACCGTAAAGGCGCTCGCTCAATTGCCGCCGTTGCTCAAAACAATATTCGGGACATGACGAAATAGACCGGCAAAGTCGACCGGAAGTACTGATAAAAAATGTGGGACTGTCAGATGACAGTCCCACATTTTATGCCAACCCGCATTATTCCGGTTGCCACAAATACCGCGCAAGATCCACCCGACCGTCGGGTGTAAATTTCACGCCGTCTTCCTTCAGCAATCGCACCTGCTCGTTTTCGCCGCCGAAGGCAAAGGCGCGCGACACCTCACCGAAGCGGTTAACCACACGGTAGCACGGAATGGTCGACGGGTCGGGATTCACGTGCAGTGCATATCCCACCACCTGCGACCAATGCGGATTTCCTGCCAGCATGGCTACCTGCCCGTAGGTGGCCACTTTACCGCGAGGGATGCAGCGCACTACCTCATAAATACGCGTGAAGGTATTCTCTTTTTTTAGCATAGAAACATCTCCAACACTAACACAACCACGCACGCCGAGACCGACACCGTAAGCAAACCGGTGCCGCCCCATGCGAGTAATATACCGACAACAAGTGCCGCCCACGCCGACCACACGCTGCCCGTTGCGGAAAGAATGGCCGGAAAGGTCATCACCGCCAAGGACACGTAGGGTACGTAATAAAGAAACGAACGGACAAAGCGACTTTCAATACGGCGGCGAAGCAGCAGAAGGGGCAGCGCACGAATCCCATATATTGTGCCTGCCATCACCGCCAAATATACCCAAATGTTCATGCCGCCGCCTCCTTCTCGTCCTTCACGGGAAAAAGAACCGCCGCCACTGCAGAGATCAACAAGGTGAGCAGGATCACACGCATACCTTCGGACAAAAACGGCAAAAACGCCGCTGCCCAAGACACCGCCATAGAGGCGGCTACCACGCCGGCTACCACGCGATTTTTACGCGCCGGCGGAATAATAATGGCCAAAAACATGCCGTAAAGCCCCACGCTGAGCGCACGCACCACATGCACCGGCAGCAGCGTGCCCATCAGCACCCCAAGGCAGGTACCGCCCGCCCAACCGGGGATCGCCACCGCCATCGCACCGTAAAGATAACACGGCCGAAGGCGGTCGCCTGCCGCCACGGCAATGCCGAAAATTTCGTCGGTAACATCAAACGCCACAAACAGTCGGCAGTGAAGCGGCGTGTCGGCCGGCAAACACTGACTGAGTGCACAGGACATCAAAAAATAGCGTGCGTTGGCCACTAACATCATCAGTGCCATTTCCCAATACGCACCGTTTGCAGCGATCACGGTGAAGGCGGCATACTCCCCGGCCGAGGCATTGCACAAAAGACTGGCCAGCGTGGCCTCTAAAGCAGAAAGACCGGCATTGTGTGCCGTAATCCCCAACGCAAACGATACCGCAAAATAGCCGAGAGCGATCGGAATACCGTCACGCATGCCGCGGCGAAGGGTAACGCGATCTTCGGGCATCTCTTCCCCACCTTTCACAAAAAATGTCGCCCACTGCGGTGGACGACATTTTTAAAACCACGCATTACACGGGATGCACTTGCTGCGCTTCATCCGCGTGCTTACCATCAATACCGTACTTGGCATTGCGGCGCTTTTCGAAGAATTTTTCTGCAACGTTGCCAAACTGGGCAAAGGTGAGCACGTCTTCTTCCTGTTCGTACCACTGCGCCATTTTAGAACGCATTTCATCCAATTCGGGCTTCAAAAGATCCGCAGGGCGGCAATCGATCGGCTCTTCATCGCCGATGATCTTTTTGCGGAACTCCGCATCGATCTCCACCGGCGGTTTGCCGTATTCACCGCGCACCAAGCCGCGGAATTCCTTGGTGACCATCTTATAACGCTCACCCATAATCACGTTATACACCGCCTGCGTACCCACGATCTGCGAAGACGGGGTAACAAGGGGCGGATAGCCGGCATCTGCACGCACGCGCGGCACTTCGGCCAACACCTCGTCCAGTTTATCTTCTTTTCCTGCCTGTTTCAGCTGGCTGAGCAGATTCGAAAGCATGCCGCCCGGCACCTGATAGATCAGCGCATTGACATCCGCTTTCATAATCTTGGAGCTAAGCAGACCGCTTTCCAAATACTTCAAGCGCAGCGGCTCAAAATCTGCCGCCACGTCATTCAACTGTACCAGATCAAGACCGGTATCATACGGCGTGTTTTGCAGCGCCGCTACCATGGACTCGGTCGCAGGATGCGAGGTGCCAAGCGCCAACGGCGAAAGCGCCGTATCGATCACGTCGGCACCGGCCTCCACCGCTTTCATCAAAACCATATCGGCCAAGCCTGCCGTAAAGTGCGAGTGCACCTGCACGGGAATGGCAATTGTCTCCTTCAACGCCTTCACCAGATCATAGGTGGCATACGGCGTCAAAAGACCGGCCATATCCTTGATGCAGATGGAATCGGCACCGGTGTTTTCAAGTTCCTTTGCGTAGCGCACGAAATACTCAATATCGTGCACAGGACTGACGGTGTAGGACATCGCCACCTGCACGTGAGCACCGGCTTCCGCGCGAGCCGCTTTAATAGAAGTTTCCAAATTGCGGATATCGTTCAACGCATCGAAAATACG
>JAZODN010000062.1:0-23306 GCA_045597045.1 Acutalibacteraceae bacterium | reverse complement strand
AGGGTACACCCGTTCCCATCCCGAACACGGAAGTTAAGCTCATCTACGCTGACAATACTTGGCTGGAAGCGGCCCGGGAAGATAGGTAGGCGCCAACACAAAACTCCGCAGACATTTCGTCTGCGGAGTTTTTTTGTGTTTCTCTCACTGTAAGAACAGCATTCTTCTGTGCACAAGAGGTGCACGTCTGACAGGTAGCATGTAAGCAGTATCCGCGGCGTGTTTTGCACTCCGCGGATATACTAACGCTTATTCGGTTGTATACACAAATTCAATGCGGTAGTTTTCCGCATTATCCACCGCTGTCATGAGGATAGTGGCAAGAATGTTTTCTGCGTTTTTTTGTGCTCTTTCCAGCAGGCCGTTTGAGATCGCGCGGTTTTTCATGTCTTCCGCTGTGGATTTATCAAATGCGGCTTTGTCTTTTACACTGATGGGATTAAAGATATTATTCTTTTCGTCCAACACCTCAACACTATCGTAATCCACTTCGTAAGAAAGAATTTTCGCTTGCGGCAAGGTGAGCGTAATCACGGCGTCTGTGACGTCGATAGTCAGCGTGTCCAGAGAAACGCCGGCTTTAATGACCCCGTCCCACTTTTGAATGAACGCTTTTTTTGTCATCCAATCAAAAATGGCAGCAATCCCTTTTGTATCGGTAAACCTTGCGGAGTTGGTAAACACGTATTCGGCAGAGGCCAGTTCACTTATCTCGGCTGTTTTACTCGATAGAACCTCCAGCAGGATTTCCGGGGTTACGGGGTCAAGCACAACGGGTGTATTTTGCAATTGATGAATCTGGCGGTTTAACTCGTCAATTTTCTCAGCGGCGGAATTTTTGGCACAACGATAGCCGTAAAACCAAATAGCAGTGAGTATAAGCAACATAATTGCCGCCGCAACCGACAGTAAAATCCTTTGTTGCTTCCGCTTTCTTTTTCGAATTTCCACTACCGCTTCCTGTATTTCTTCGTCGCTTCGGGTCATCCTGATCATAATCATCCCTCTTCCTTTTTGTATGTAACATAATGTCACATAAACAGTGTAACATAATGTTACAATTATTGCAAGGGGGGGATTTTGTGATAGGATTGAAAAACATTCGCAGACAACGCAACCTAAATCAGCAGAAAGTCGCTATGGATTTGAACATTTCCAGAGAAGCGTTGTCCTACTACGAAAACGGCAAACGCGAGCCGTCTCTGGCGTTGCTGGTTGCGATGTCAAAGTACTATAATGTTTCCATAAACTACCTTATCACCGGTGAGGAGTTTCAAAAACGATGAACCTATCCTTTCGTGCGTGAAAGAATAGGTTCCTTTGTTTTAACACGAGCGCCGGTGGACGGCGCAGGGCAGCACACGGTGTCGGCTCCCAACCTGTGCAGTTACTGCCGGGGCCGCGGTGATGCACTGCGGAGTGGTTGCGTAATTGACAGTACAGTATACTACCCCTTTTTATGTAGTATACTGTCTTTTTTTGTGAAATAGCCACGCCTATAATATATACAAAGACGAAAAGGAGTGAAACATATGTATAACGGCAAATCCGTATTGCTGATCGGCGGCAGCGGAACGCTCGGCGAATACACCATGCAAGAGCTGTTATGCCTCGGTTGTGCACACATCGACGTAATTTCTTTGGAGGATCTGGCGTCGGACGACTCTCGCGTGACGTATTACACCGGAGATGCGATGGAGTATGCCTTTTTGGAAACCTTTTTATCCAATCGTCACTATGACGGGATCGTGAATTTTTTACATTATGCTAACCCCAATATATACCCCATTGTTCACCACTTGTTGATGAAACGGTGTGATCACCTGATCTTCCTTTCGTCCTATCGCGTGTACGCGGACGAGCAACACCCCATCACCGAATCGGCCCCGAAGCTGTTGGACGTGCTCACAGACACGGTCTTCCTGCAAAACGAAGGGTATGCGATTCCTAAAACGTGGTGTGAGCACTATATGGCATCCACGGCCGAAAATCATTGGACAGTGGTGCGGCCGGTTATTTCCTTTTCCAAACGCCGATTTGATTTGGTGACCCATACCGGGGCGATGCTGCTTGAAAAAATGGCTGCCGGCGAAACGGTGCCGCTACCGATCGGAGCAAAAGATCTGGTGGCGGGATTGGACTGGGCCGGCAACAGCGGCAAGCTGATTGCGAACTTGCTCTTTAAGCCGGCTGCGTTCCGCGAGGCGTTTACGGTGTCTACGGCACAAAACCTTACGTGGGAGCAGGTGGCGGATTTGTATGCCGATGTGTTTGGACTTGTGTATGAGTGGGTGCCCAACGAGGTGTACTTGGAAGCGACCAACCGCTTTAATTTCGACGCTTTCCAATATGACCGCATGTATAACCGATTGATGGACAACCGTAAGATCCTGCAGGTAACCGGACTCACAGCAGCAGATTTTACGCCGATCAAAGAGGCGCTGCACATTGAGAAAGCGCGTTATGAAGCCAAATAAGAACAGCCCTGCAACCGTGCGGTTGCAGGGCTGTTTGTTATTCGTCGTCGCTTTCAAACAATTCGTCAATGGAATGAATATGGGCGGCGGCTAACGCTTTGAGGTCATCGGCCGGAATTGCCTCGTGCAGCAAATGCTGCCCGTAAACGAACAGTTTATTTTGCGCGGCTTTGTCCATGCGGCGCAACAGCGAAAGAAACGCGCGTTCTTCCCGTTCGCATTCCCCCATCAGACGTGCACCATCCAACGGTTCCCCCGTCCCTTGGCGCATGGTCAGCCCACGCACGTGATCTTCGATTCCCAAAAGGTACCCCACGCTCACGCGATATTCATCCGCCATGCGTCTGAGCAGAGTGAGCGACGGCTCAACGGCGCCCGTTTCGTAATAGGCGTAAATTGAGCGCTGGATCCCCAAATGCTCGGCAACTTCGCGCTGGGTCATTTTAGCGGCGGCACGCAATTCACGCAGTCGCAGAGAAAATGCGCTGGGAGTCGAGCTTTTTGGTTTCATAGGGTCACCTCCACAGCGTCAAAGGGGGGGATGCTATGCCCGGCCACCGTCTTTTCGCAGTGGCTGTAGTTGATCAAGTGGCAGGAATTGTCGGCGGGGTGCCACACAACGCCCACGCTGGGATCGTCGCACTGTATGGGATAGGCTGCGATTTCTTCGCGGAAGATTTCACGATAGATGTGATAATAGGGGCTGTTTTCGGGATCGGCATCGAACAGGTGCTGCTCGGGTGAGAAATCCAGCGTGTATACCACGCCTTTGCCGTAACGGTGGCGGTGTAAGCCGTTCGGTGTATCACGATAGATCAAACGGCGTTCGCCGTAACCCTCCACCGCCACGCCGTTCACATCGAAACAGCAGGTGAAGGCGCTGCCGCTGTCCTCGATGCACAGACCGGTCAATTCCTCAAATTCCGACAATATACCCCCACACAGTGAAAGATAAAGCTTTGCGCCGTCGCGCACGCGCTGTTTCAACTCGTCGTGTGTCCGTTTGGGGTATGGGTTTGAACCGCTTACGGCAGGCAGGATATAGGCAGCCGCCTGTGGAAGGGGTTTTAAACAATCCGCAAACCGAATCGAAACGCCGGCTTGCACTGCTAACATATACGTGGCGAAGGCGATCTTCCAGGAATCCACGTTGCGAGGGAGCACGCACACGGCGTCGATCTTACGGTCGATGGGGGGCGGCAAGTTCTTTAACCGTTCGATCATGGCGGCCATTTCTTTCATAAACGCCTTGGGACGACCGTCGGCCGTATATAACCCCAACTCACGCTCAGCTGCGTACAACGCATACGGCGGCTCATCAAACGGTTGATCAAAGGCGGTCCACCACAAAAAGCCGGGGCGATTAAATATGTGGGTGTGCCACATGTTGATGCGCAAGAAGGCGGCTGCCGTTTCGTCCGAACACACCATCGGCCCCATGGTGCCGATCTCTTCCACCAGGCAGGGCTTTTCGGCAAGATCAGCATAAAACGCGGTTTGCGCTGCTGCGTGAACCAACGTTTTGACCGACAGCATCGGGTGACGGTCGGCGTGGCGCACCCAAAACGGATAGGGGTGGGTGACCAGCATGTCGGAGCAGGCGGCTTGATCGTCAATGTGCCAAACGCTCTCGAGCGAGAGATCGTGAATGCCCGAAATGACGGGGCGCGTCGGATCCGCTGCGCGAATGGCGTTCGTCATAGCGGCTGTCCATGCAGCGGCTTCGTCACGTGTGGCGGTTTGCCACATGCAGTTGCACTCGTTGCCGTGATCCCACGCCGCGATGGCCGGGTGATGCTTGGTGCGAGCAACAAAACCTTCGATGAACCGTTGTTCCCACAAGAGGGCACGCGGATCGGTACGCAGGTTTATCCCGTTTAGCAGGGCGGGGACGTACAACCGTCCACTCATCCAACCGGTGAGCAGACCCACGATGAGTTTCATACCGTTTTCTTCGGCGGCATCACACAGTATCTCAAACCGACGAAGCATATCTTCATCCAAATACCACGGGTTTTGCGGAAGCGTGCCGTCGGCCATGCGGTATTCGCAGATAACGCCACCGCCGCCGTAAATCGGCACGACCGGCTGAAAATCCGACCAAACGGGGAACACGCGCAAACAATTCATGCCGTCCTTTGCGAGGCGTGCAAGATCTTTGCGCACGGCGGCTTCATCCCAAAGATGCCACATATTACACCCGGCATTGGATGCCCAATAATTACAACCGATCAACAGTGCCATAGGGGACCCCTCCTTCAAGCGTTAAGCCTTAATAAGGGAATAGTAGCATACTTTTTTTACCAAGTCAATGGGGCGGGGTGAAATAAACTTGCGGTTCTTTGGTGGAACGTCTTGACATTTCGGAGCGTGTACCGTATAATATTAAATGGACATTTTTATAAAAGGAAGGATTTGTGTTATGAAAACATTTTTGACACGCGGTGTGGCACTCCTGCTGGCGGTGCTCATGATCGTTACCGCTTGCGGCTGTAACGGCAAACGGCACGATCGTGGTGATGACACGTTTGATCCCCTCCCAGGTGAAGAGCCTGTTGACCTTGGCGGTTACGAGTTTACCGTTCTGTGCTCCGGCGGCGCGGATAACTGGAATCAGGAGGTTTCGGGTACGCCGTATGCCGATGCGTGGATCCAGCTGGTGGATGAGGTGGAATACCTCTACAACTGCGACATCACTGCGACGGCGGTGAGCTGGAACGATATGTTCAACGTCGTGCAGCCGGAAATCGCGGCCGGCGGCAAGTGTGCCGATATCATCATCACCCCCGAGCACACCTTCGGTGAGTTCCTCGGTGCTAACCTGATGGTCGATTTGAACGAGTTGGATGTGAACTGGGATAACGAGTGGTGGAACCAGAGTATCCGCAAGACCACGACTTACAACAAGAAGTCGTACGTTGGCGGCGGTTCCTTCATCTTCGATACCAACAAGACGTGGCTGTGCTATGTCAACCGCGCGATCTGGGATCAGAACGGTTTTGAGGATCCCTATGAGTTGGTCGACAGTGGCAAGTGGACGTATGACAAGTTCCGCGAGTATGCAATCGCTGCGGCGAAAGATAACGACGGCAGCGGTAAGTTGGATTCCTCTGAAGACGTGTATGGCGTTATCGCGGCAAACGGCGACTTCTGCGATGCGTGGTTCCAGGCGATGGGCGGCCACTTCTTCCAGGCGAATGCAGAAGACGGTAAAGTGGAGCTTGCTTGCAACACCACGCGCACCTACGAGATCGTGGAAAAGATGTATAACATGATCAAGAAGGACAACGTGTACGGCTTCCTCGGCTTGGGCGAAGTGGAGCACGTGCAGCAGTTTACTTCGGGTGGCGCGCTGTTCTACTGCTACACCGTCGGTAAGGACGGCCTGCAGGATATGGAAGACGACTGGTTCGTGCTTCCCATGCCGAAGTTTGACGAGGCGCAGGAAGACTATCTTTCGGGCGTGGACCACAACGCGTTTGTGTTCGGTGTGACCAACACCAACGAAGACCTGCGCGAAGTGTCGATTCTTCTCGAGGCGATCGGCCGCCACGCCATGATTCTGGAACAGATCTTCTGGCCGGATTACAAAGACACCTACTGGCGTGATCCCGAATCTGAGCGTATCGTTTCGGAATACGTGGTGGTCCACGGCCAGCACGACTTGGCGCTGGTCATGCAGCGTTGCGGTTCGGCTTTCCAGGCGCCGCGTTCTCGCTTGTTTAACACGGTGTTCGGTGCGTCCGGCCCCGACTTCTCCTCCTACATCGACACGGTGGAAGACGCGGTTGAGATGCAGATTCAGGATTTCTTCGAATATGAGGAAGAGACCGAGGAATAACTGAGAAATAAAGAGGCAAAGAGGCAGTCGCTTCTTTGCCTCTTTTGTTTTCCCGAGATACCGCCGCTTGGCATTGATGAAAACGCCGCCATGGGAAGGCGAAGATGAATGGGGTGCCAATGCGTGTGGCCGCAGGGGGGCTACACGGCAGAGGGCTGCTTGCGACCCGATGCGCTTTGCGTCTTGACAAGCTCTGTGACATTTATTATAATGAATGTATATGTCAATGGGAGGAAAGAGAATATGAAAGCGATCATGATGCGTGGTGTGGCGTTGTTACTGGCAGTGCTGATGGTGTTTGCTGCCTGCGGCTGTAACAGAGGCGGCAACGGCGGCGCAAAGGATGAAATTCAACCCCTGCCCGGCGAGGTGCCGGTAGATTTGGAGGGCTATGAGTTTACGATTATTGACGTGAACAACGGTCGTTGGAACCGTGAGATTTCCGGTACGCCGTTTGCGGATACGTGGCTGCAGTTGATGGATGAGGTGGAATCCTTGTATAACTGCACGCTTACGGCGACTCAAGCCAGTCCGGAAGATATTTTCAACGTGGTACAGCCGGAAATTGCGGCCGGCGGTAAAGCGGCCGACATCATTGTCACCACCCAGTGGAGTATGGGCCAGTTCGTCGGCGCGAATTTGCTGATGGATTTGAACGAGCTGGACGTCAACTGGGACAACGAGTGGTGGAATCAAAATATTCGTCGCGTATCGACGTTTGGCGGCAAAACGTTCGTGGGCAACGGCTCCTTCATTTTTGATACCGCACAGACGTGGTTGCTGTATTACAACGAGGCGATCTGGAAACAGCACGGGTTTGAGGATCCCTATGAGTTGGTGGACAGCGGCCGTTGGACTATGAGCAAATTCACCGAATACTGCAAAGCGGCTGCCATGGATTTGGATGGCACCGGCGTGCTGGATTCGCCGCAGGATCTGTGGGGTCTCACCGCCCCTGACGGCGATTTTACCGATGCGTTGTTCTTTGCGCTCGGCGGCCAATTCTTTAAGACGAATGAAGATGGCGTGGTGGAGGTTGCGTGTAACAATGACCGCACCTTCCAAATCGTGGAAAAGATGTATAACTTCGTGAAGAAGGACAAGGTCGTGGACACCAGCAAATATGACCCGTGGCAAGAGCGTTTTACCATGTTTGTGGAAGGCCATTCGCTGTTCCTCGGCTATGTGCCGGGTGTTGGCGGCCTGCAGGATATGGAAGATGACTGGGGTGTAATTCCGCTGCCGAAGTTTGACGAAGCGCAGGAGGATTACTATTCCAGTGTGGATCACAACTCCTCGGTATTTGCCGTGACCAATACGAACGAGGATCTGCGCGAATTGTCCATCATTCTGGAGGCGCTCGGTCGCCACGGCATGATGCTCGAAAACATCTACTGGCCGGATTATAAAGATACCTACTGGCGTCATCCCGAACAGGATACGCGCATGGTGTCGGAATACGTGGTTGGCCACGGCCAATACGATATGGCGCTGCTGATGGCGCGTTGTTCTTCGGCGTTCAGCGCCATGCGCACGCGCTTATACGGCACGGTGTTCGGCTCGTCCGGCAGCGACTATTCCTCCTATATCGACACGGTGGAGGATGCCATCGAGATGCAGATTGCCGACGTCTTTGATTACGAGAAGTAACCGTGAAAGTCGACACACACGTGCACACGCGCCCCGTCAGTTTGTGCGCGACCAAAACCTCGGAAGAATTGCCCGCCTACTTTGCGGCGGCAGGGGTGGATGCATTCCTCCTCACCAACCACTACTACCCTGCTCATTGCAACCCGTTGAGTGACGATCTCGCCGAGCAGGCGCGCCTCTACTTGGATTCGTTTTACCGTTGCCGCAAGGCAGGCAAAGCGTGCGGCGTGAAGGTGTTTTTCGGTTGCGAAGTGAAGTTGATCAACGAACCGCACACGCCGGAGTTTTTGCTTATCGGCATTTCGGAAGAGTTGTTTTTTTCCTCCTATCCGTTGTATACTTACACCCAAAGGGAGTTGTTTGCGTTTTGCAACACCAACGATATCTTGATGGTGCAAGCACATCCGTTCCGTGCGGAACAAGGGTATCAGCCGGCAGACGTGCGGTATATGCATGGGGTAGAAGTGCACAATTCGCAATTCATTCCCCATCCGGAGGAAACCCACGCGCTGGCGAAACAATATGGGCTGATCATGACGGCAGGCAGTGACCTGCATCGCTGTGAGCAGGCCGGACTGGCGTACATGACGGTGCCCGATACGGTGGTGGATCAGTTCACGCTGCGCGATGCCCTGCGTCGCGGCCCGTGGATTCTGTGTGATCAACACGGGGTTATGTATAGGGAAGAAAGCGTATAAAAAGGCTGTTGCTTGTCATAAGCAACAGCCTTTTTTTTGCGTTATCGGTTACGCCATTCACGAGGAGAACAACCGAACTTGTTCTTAAAGCGGCGCGTAAAGTTGGCGTAATCGCGGAAGCCGGCGTTTTCTGCCGCCGTGCGAATCGGCAGATCGGTGGAAGAAAGGGCGGTGCACACATGAGAAAAACGCAAACTGTCGAGATATTCTTTGTATGGCACGCCGAACTCACGGTGGAACAGATCGCTGAAATACGAGCGTGACAACCCCAAAAAGCCGGCCACCTGTGCAGCCGTCAGATCCTCGCGAAAATGTTCCAGCGTATACATCACCGCACGTTGCAGAATAGGCGGTGCGTCGGTCTTCACGGAATTTTGGCAGCGCGCTAACTTTTCCAAAACGCAGTGGAGCAGGTGTGCCGCATAGGCCGGGTCGGTCAAGTGTACGTCCACGATTTCGAGCAACAGTGGGCGAACAAAGGCGGCTTCGTCATCGGTCAGGTGGAAAACGGGCATATCCTGTATGGCGAGCGACATCATGGCGTCTGCTACGTCGCCTTGGAACATCACGTTGATAAGGGTGGTGTCTTCCAACTTGGCTTCGTGAATGTGGGCGGGGGTGAGCAAAAACACTGTGTTTTCCACAAAAGGGAAGGAGACGCCGTTTATAAGCGCCTCACCGCCGCCGCCGAAGATCATCTCCAATTCAAAAAATTCGTGCACATGGACCACGGTATTGCCGGAATCGCGCTTTTGCGAAGCGCTGATGCTGCCTTTCGGAATGTGAAAACTGCTGGTAAAGAGTTGCAAACAGACCCCTCCTTTTCTTCCGTGTGTATCTAGTATAACATAAAAAAGTGTGATTGACAAGGAGGGCAGAATATGGCACAATAGATTTGAAAAAAGTTTATCTTCAAAGGGGCTGCTGTTATGAAATTGCAATATCTCGGCACGGCGGCGGCAGAAGGCTTGCCGGCACCGTTTTGCACGTGTGAGGACTGTAAAAAAGCGCGTGCGCTTGGCGGCCGCAACATTCGTTCGCGTTCGCAGGCGTTGGTGAATGACACCTTGCTGCTGGATTTTCCCGGCGACACGTTTTACCACGCGATGCTGTATGGAGTGGATCTGCTGTCGGTACGTCACTGCCTTATCACCCACGCACATGCTGACCATCTTTGTCCGGCCGAAGCTGCGTATTTTCGGGAGGGGTTCTCGGTGATTCCCGAGGGCTTTCCGCCGTTTCATTTTTACGGCAGTGAGGATGTGGTCGAGCCGCTGAGCGACCATGTTGAGCAGTCGAAGGGGCATGCGCAACTGCACGTTTTGCAACCTTTTGAAACGGTAGAAATTGTTGGCCACGCCGTGACGCCTTTAAAGGCGGCGCACGGCACGGCACACCCCTTTATTTATCTCATTGAAAAGGACGGAAAGACCTTGTTATACGCGCACGATACGGATGTGTTTCCTGAGGAAACGTGGGCGTTTTTGCGTGAGAAAAAGCCATATTTGAACGCGGTTTCCATGGACTGCACCGAAGGCGCAAAAACCGCTATCTATCGGGGCGCGCACATGTGTATTACCATCAATGAAGAGTGTCGCGAACGCCTGGTTGCAGAGGGCTTTGCCGACGAAAACACCGCTTTTGCACTCAACCATTTTTCCCACAACGGTGACCTTGCGGTGTATGACGATTTTGCGCCGTTTGCCGCAGCACGCGGATTTGTCACGTCGTATGACGGTATGACGTGGGAATTTTAAGCGGCGCTTGCCCAATGCCTAACAAAACGCAACCTATTGCTAAAAAAATCCTATAGGCAGAAGAGAACGTACTGTGCGATAATATAAACAAAGGAGTGTTTGTAATTGAAGAAGATACATTTGATTGGTAATTCCCATTTGGATCCGATTTGGCTGTGGCAATGGCAGGAGGGCTTTGCGGAGATCAAGGCGACCTACCGTGCGGCACTGGATCGCATGAAGGATTTCCCGGATTTCACCTTTACCGCTGCTTGCGGTTCCTATTACGCGTGGATCGAGCAAAGCGATCCGGCCATGTTTGATGAAATCCGTGCACGCGTGGCAGAGGGGCGCTGGTGCTTGGTGGGCGGTTGGTGGCTGCAGCCCGATTGCAACCTGCCGGCAGGCGAATCGTTTGCACGTCACGCGCTGTTGACCCAGCGGTATTTCAAAGAAAAATTCGGCGTGACCGCCCAAACGGGTTATAACGTCGACTCCTTCGGCCACAACGGCAACCTGCCCATGATTTTACAAAACGGCGGATTGAAGAACTATGTGTTCATGCGCCCGATGCCGAACGAAAAGACCCTGCCCGACGATCTGTTCCGTTGGCGCTCGGCAGATGGCAGCGAAGTGACCGCCTGGCGCATTAAGTATTATTACAACATCGGCAGCGCCGACAATTTCAGCGAAGACGCCATTGAGGTGTTTCGTCGTGTGGAAGAGAATGTGACGGGTGACGGCATGGCGTTTTACGGTGTGGGCAACCACGGCGGCGGCGTGACCATTGATCTTTTAAACCGCATGCATGCGCATCTGGGCGAAAATTACGTCTATTCCGATCCCGACCGTTTCTTTGCCGAAAACCGCGACCGCGAGATGCCGTTGGTGGAAGAGGATCTGCAGTTCCACGCGAAGGGCTGTTATGCGGCGTGCAGCGAGGTGAAGAAAAGCAACCGTGCAAGCGAAAACGCGCTGCTCGCGGCCGAAAAGTTGTCGGTACTTTCGCGCGAGGTGATCGGCACGGCGTATCCTGCGGCCGAAATGGACCGCGCGTGGAAAAACGTGCTCTTCAACCAGTTCCATGATATTTTGGGTGGCTGCTCGATTCGGGAAGCGTATGACGATGCCGCCGTGTTTTATGGCGAATCGTTGGCGGTTGCGGCGCGGCAGGCGAACTTTGCCGCCCAGCAGATCGCGTGGAACATTGACACCACGGGCGATTTCCCGTATCAGGGCGCGCTTTCGTGGGTGGAGGCGGAACATATCGGTACCCCGATCGTGGTGTTTAACCCCCACGCTCATGCGGTGAAGGCGCCGATCCATCTGCGTAAGTTGCCGCAGGAGATAACCGACGAAAACGGCCACGTGCTGCCGATTCAGAAAGTGCGTGATTCCAAAACCAACGGCCAGAATGAACAGGGACGCATGGGCGTGATCTTCCAAGCGGAGGTGCCGGCGCTTGGCTGGCGGATGTACCGCATGCGTATGGAGTGCGGCGAGCATACCTACGCCAATCCCTTCGTGATTACCGAAAACGGCATGGAGAACGGGTACGTGCGTGTGACATTTGATCCGCACACGGGCGAATTGTCCGAATTGTTTGATCTTAAAAACAACCGCGCCATCATTACGGCAAGTAAAACGCGCCTGTTCGACGACGCGCCGTATGACACGTGGGCGCACGGCATGGATAAGTATGAAAACGAACTGCCGTGCGAGATCACGGGCACGGTGAAGTGTGCCGAAGCAGGGCCGCTGCGCGCTACCTTCCGCGTGACCCAGACGTTCGGCGCTTCCACGCTGATTCGCGACTATACCCTGTTTGCCGGAAGCGATACGGTGCAGGTGAAGGTGAAAGCGGATTACCGCGAGCCGCTGCGCGTGCTGAAATTCGGTTACACGGCGGCAGGCGAGGGCGAAGCGCGTTGTCAGATTCCCTTTGGCAGCATCGCACGCAGCAACGACAGCGCCGAGCACGCCTGTGTGGGTTGGTTCCGCGTGGGAGATATGGCACTTACCACCGATTCGAAGTACAGCTTCTCGGTGCGCGATAAAGAATTGCAGGTAACGGCGCTGCGCGGTGCGATCTACGCCGATCATTTCGGCGAACGGGACGAATATTGTGAGCACATGGATCAGGGAGACCAGCGGTTCACCTATTTGCTGTTCCCGTTTGCAAGCGAGGCGGATGCCACCCGTCGCACCGATGAGTTGTGTCAACCGCTGTCGGCGGTGATCGACACCTTCCACCGCGGCGCACTGCCTACCACCTTCGGGGGCATCGAGCTTTCGAAGGAAAACGTGGTGGTCACCGCGATCAAACCGGCCGAGGATGGCGAAGGCGTTGTTTTGCGTTTGAACGAAACGGCCGGCCGTAACACGGTGGTCAAGGTGCGCTTGTTCAACGATACCTTTGAGGTGGGCATTGCACACCACAGCGTAAAGACCTTGCTGATCAAAGATGGCAAGGCAATTGAAACCGACTTCATGGAATGGGGGAAATGAGATGATCGGCCTGGATATCGGCGGCACCAAATGTGCCGTGTCGGTCGGCTGGGAAACTGCCGACGGGTTGCACATCGAATCTCGTCGGGAGATACCGACCGACCACAATGTGCCCCCTTATGAGATCTTGAAGCGGCTTTGCGATATGGCACGGGAGATGACCGACGACTTTTCGGCGGTGGGCATTTCCTGCGGCGGCCCTCTCAACAGCCGCACGGGCTACATTCTCTCCCCTCCGAATCTTCCCGGTTGGGACGAGGTGCCGGCGGTGGATATCGTGCGCAATCTGCTTGGCAGCGAAGCGGTGTTTTTGCAAAACGATGCAAACGCCTGTGCACTGGCCGAGTGGCGTTACGGCGCCGGCCGCGGCGCCGAAAACATGGTGTTTTTGACCTTTGGCAGCGGCATGGGCGCAGGCTTGATTCTAAACGGAAAACTGTATGACGGCACCACCGGCATGGCCGGCGAGGTGGGCCACATGCGCATGAGCGAATGGGGGCCGGTCGGCTATGGCAAAAGCGGTTCGTTCGAAGGTTTTTGCTCCGGCAACGGTCTTGCAGCGCTCGGTCGCATGTTGGCGCAGGAAGAGCTGCAGTGCGGCCGCGCGGTGTCGTATTGCCAAACGATGGCCGATTTGCCGGCCGTTACCGCCAAAAGCATTGCCGAAGCGGCGTATGCCGGCAACGAAGATGCGCGGCGGGTGTATGCGCTGTGTGCTGAAAAACTCGGCAGCGGCTTGGCGATTTTAATGGATATTTTGAATCCCGAGTGCATTGTCATCGGCAGTGTGTTCGCACGCAGTGAGGATCTGCTGCGCGAGCCGATGGAAGCGGCGATTGCCAAGGAGGCGCTGTTCCACACGCGCACCGCTTGCCGTGTGGTACCGGCGGCACTGGGTAACAGTATCGGTGATTACGCGGCGCTTTCGTGTGCGGCGTATGCAAGGAAGGAGTTTCAAAAATGAAAGAATTGATTACGCGGTATCCGGATCTTGCCCCCTGTGCTGCGGATATTGAAGCCTTGATTGCCACGCTTACGGCGAGCTTTCGCAACGGCGGTAAGTTGTTGGTATGCGGTAACGGCGGCAGCGCTTCGGACTGTGAACATATCGTTGGCGAGTTGATGAAAAGTTTTGTGCTACCTCGTCGTCCCGATGCGGCATTGGCTGCCGCACTGGCGAGTGACGAAGAGGGGGGGTACATTTTAGAGCATCTTCAGCAAGGGTTGCCGGCCATCTCGCTGCCCAGTCAGATCGGTGTGTCCACCGCGTTCGTGAACGACGTGGCGGCCGATACGATGTACGCTCAGCTCACCTATGCCTATGGCACCCCCTCCGATGTGCTGTGGTGCCTTTCCACCTCGGGCAACTCGCGCAATGCCGTGCTCGCCGCGAAGGTGGCTCGCGCCAAAGGTATGAAGGTGGTGGCGCTTACGGGTGCGAAGGAAAGTAAACTTTCGGCGCTGGCCGACGTGACCGTTCGCGTGCCCGAAACCGAGACTTTTAAGGTACAGGAGCTGCACCTGCCGGTATACCATACGGTGTGTTTGACTTTGGAACGCACGTTCTTTCCCGAAGATTAAAAAGGAGTTGGCGAAATGAAAAGAATTCTTTGCATACTGCTTTCGATCATGTTGCTGCTGCCGACTTTTTCTACGGGAGTGTGGGCTGGCGACGCTGCTTACCGAAAGTGCGCCGACATACCGTTCAGTTATAACGGTGTTCGCACGGTGGATAACAACAATGAGATTTTTTCCTATGGCGTAACGTTCCCCACACCTATTGACCTCACCGCCTACGGCTACCCTGCAAGCGGCACGATCGCTGCCGGCAAGTTGGCTCTGCAGATGGATATCTGCATATCCGGCACGGCCGCGGTGGTTAAGGCGATGGAGACGCACGACGTTGCCGGTCAGATCGAGATCACCTCAGGCGGCACATGTGACGTGAACGAACTGTCGGTCGCAGCAAGCGCACTGGCGTGGAAGGCGAATACGTGGAACCGTGTCATCATTGACCTTTCGCGTTTCAATCGGCCTTTCGGCGGCGCGTTTGATCCGAAAAACTTTAACTACATGCGCATGTACATCGGCAATCTTGCGAGGTATTTTGGCGACAGTGCTTATGTGAAGTTTGCCAATGTGCAGGTGGTGGATCTTACCCAACCGCTGGGCGCGGAAAATGTGCCGGCACTTGGTGATGGCACCGCCCCCGATCAGGTTCCGCCGCAGAGCGTGACTTACGATGCGCCGGGCTACACCGAGATTGCGGAGATTCCGTACAGCCATTCGGTGTATACCTTTGCTTCGGGTGAGGTGTACTCCTCGGGCAGCATGTTCAGTGCGATCGATCTTACGGGTTACGGTTATCCCCAAACCGGTGTGATCGAGGCGGGAAAACTTGGGTTGCAGTTGGATTATTACGTTGAGGGCGGCCCCAATACGACGGCCATACTCGAAGGCGGCACACTCGGCGGTCAGATCGAGATCTCCTCGTCCGGCACTTGCGACGTGGAAGAACTGGGGATGAACCCGACGCGCTTGAAAGGTAAAAACGGTGAGTGGGTGCGCCTGATACTGGATCTTGCGTGGTTCACCACGCCCATGGGCGGCTCGTTTGACCCGACGGGTTTCGATTACTTCCGCATGTATCTTTCTGTTCCGAAAGACTACCCCGACGAGCGTGTGGAGATGCGTGTGTGCAATCTGCGCTTGGTGGATCTCACCAAACCGCTGACCGAAGAGGAGGCACCCTCGATCGGCAACGGCACCTTCACGCCCGAAGCACCGGTATTTAAGGTGCAACCGCAGTGGGCCGGATACGTTACCGATACGGCGGTGGTGGCCGGTTACAATTTGAAGAGTTATGCAGAACAGCATGATCTGATGCCCGTGAAGGACTGGACGCCGGTGATTCAAAGTTTGGCGTATGGTCTTTCCAAGCAAGGCGGCGGTATGCTGTATATTCCTGCCGGTGTTTACCCCTGTTACGGCGAGATCATCCTGCCTTCGGGCGTAACGCTGCAGGGCGATTGGCAAACCCCCGATGAAGACGCTACGGTGCAGGGCACGGTGCTGGCGGTATATGCCGGTGAAAACCGCCCGAACAGTTCGGCGTTCATCTCTATGTCCGACAACTCCTATTTGCGCAGCTTGGCTTTTTGGTATCCCAACCAACAGCCGGAAAATCCCACAAACTACCCCTACACTATTTTAATGGGCTCGACCACCCACGTGAAGGACGTTACCTTGGTGAACTCTTACAACGGTATCACCGCCCGTGGCGGCAGCTGCCCCGATATTGAGAACGTTTACGGCACACCGCTGTCCTGTGGTATGGATCTCGATATGATCTCTGATTCCTACGGCATGGAAAACGTGAATTTCGCCCCTGACTACTGGATCAATTCCGGTCTTGCAGGTGCGCCCTCCTCCGAGACGGCCGCCGCGGCGCTGCGTGAGCAGTTGTATTACAGTGCCACCGGCATGGTGATTCGCCGCATGGACTGGTCGTGGACCACCTATTCCACCTTCAAAGGGTATTCGGTCGGCATTCACTTTGCACAGTCCGCCGGTGGCGTGTATCCCAACGGCCAGTGCTACAACATTACGTTAGAAGACTGTTATACCGCCCTGCAGGTGGACGGTATCGGCGGTGCCGGTATGGTAATGAACGGCTTGTATATCAAGAATTGCGAATACGGCGTGTTCTTTGCCGGCAACAGCCGCCTTTACCTCATTGATGCCGACATTTCCGCTAACAGCGCGGTGGTGGTGCAAGGGCCGATGGCCAAGTTGTCCTTGCTTTCTTCACTTATCCGTCGCGGCACAGTCGTTACCAAAGGCGGTTGGCTCACGGTGCTCGACACCAAGTTCCAAACCGCAGCGCCCCACATCACGCTGGACAGCGGCACGCAATCGGCGCTGCTGGCAGCGGCAACCGACGCCTGGGGTGAGCGTGCGGAAGTGAAAAACAAGGCGTACTGTCTGTTCGTGCAGGAGGATAGCAACCCGATGACCGAACAAATGCCGGTCATCTCCCGTGAACAGGGCCTCTATCAGCACCACCGCCCTGCCTCCTCGGCAGTGACGGTGGCCGATCTCGATAACACGGGTAAAACGGACGTGTCGGCGGCACTGAATGCGTTGCTTCAGGAACAGGCAAAAACGGGCGGCACCGTGTTCGTGAAGCCCGGCTTCTATCGCATTGATAACGCGGTCACCGTTCCCACCGGGGTGGAACTGCTCGGCTCGCTTGATTTTGGTCAGGCTGAGTTGTTTAACGGTGTCGGCACGATTTTCCAAATCTATCACGGTAAAAACCAGCCGGATGCGGCTACCTTCATTTTGGAGGCAGGCGCCGGTCTGCGCGGTGTGCAGATCAATTATCCCGAACAGAACATACAACCCGACGGCAATTTCGTTCCGTACGCCCACACGGTGCAGGGTCGCGGAGCCGGCGCATACGTTATCAACGTCAGCAGCCGCAACAGCTGGAGTGGCGTGGACTTTATGACCTATCGCTGCGATAACCATTACATTGATTCCTTCCGCGGAAACGCGCTGGTGAGTTATGTGGCGGTGGGCGGCGGTGCCGAGAACGGTGTCGTGCGTAATTGCCATTTGCAGTATACCTCGTGGACATACGGTGACCACGGTTCGCGCGGAGGGTGGCCGCGTGTGGTAGAGGATCCTTCAGATGAAGCGCGCGAAGCGTGGCGAATGGATCTCTACATTTTCTCGGGCCATCATTTGAACAACTATACCATCGGCCACGTGACAAACCAGCTGCACTTCGGTAACATGAACTATTGCGGCTATACGGGCATCAACGTGGTGCCCGAAAAGACGGGACTTGCCGACGTGACCGTGTGGGGACAAAACACCGATTGCTGCACCATTTCGATGAATGTGGAAGCGGCAAAACGCGTGGACTTTATCAGCTTGCAGACCACCGCCTTCACCTGGATCGCCGAACGGCAAGAAAAGGAGATGAACCTGATTCATCTCGGAAAAGATTGCGACATTACGGTGAACGTGTTTGGCGCGGCTTTGTATGAAAACCCTGATTATATGTTTGACGTGGAGAACGGCACCCTCAACATCTATGGTGCCGTGTATATGAGTTCGGTGCCGATGGCCAACATCAGCAAAAACGGCAAGGTCAATTTGGTGGATATGTATCTTGGCACCTACGACAGCGCTTTTGACGATCTGGTGCCGCCGGCCGAGATCCCCTCTGCGGTGACCAATCCGCAAAATCTGTCGATCTCCTACTCCTTCTACACAAAACCGGTCCAATCGTCCGAAACGATCGGTCAATACAAGCACGTGTACGAAGCGATCAACAACTTCCGTTTGGACGTGTCTGAAAACATGCAGATACCGAAAGACGCAGAGCTCGTGTTTAGCGAAGGCTTCACCGATTACGGCAGTCTGGAAGATAGCATGCAAAAAGTAAAAGTGCTGCTTTCGGGTAAGGGCGGCAGTGTAACACCGCGCCGCGGCAACATGCAGATCACCCACGCAAAGGACACCTTCATGGCGGCGCTTTCCGCCGCACAGCAGTTTGCTGTCAGCGAGGGCGTATATCGCTTCGAAACGCGCTTCAATCTGGAAAGTCTGCGCGAGACCGACGGCAGCCGCTTTGCTTTTGCGCTGTATAATGAAAAAGGCGTGACACTGCCGCTTGTGCGTTTTGAAAAGAGTGGCAAGGTGGAGGTGAAGCGCACCGACGGTTGGAAAGAGATCGGCACCTTTAGCACCGGGACGTGGTACCGTCTGGGCGTGGTGGCAGATATGAACGCCCATACCTTTGCGGTGTACCTGATGAACGACGACTATCAGACGTTGGCAGCAAGCGGCCTGCAGGATCTCGCCGTTACCGCCCTCACGGGTATGTGGGTGTATGCCGAGGCCGAAACCGGCAACGAAGGCACCAAAACCGTTGCGCAGGTGGATTACCTGGCGGTTCTGAAAACAGCCGAGAGCTATGGCCTGTTGGGCGATGTGAACGGCAACGGGGCGGTCAACTCCACCGATGCGCGTCTGGTACTGCAATATACGGTCAAGAAGATCGATCAGACCAAACTGAATCTGGCAGCGGCGGATGTGGACGGCAACGGCCGCGTGGATTCCACCGACGCACGCTTGATTTTGCAGTTTACGGTAGGTAAGATCAAAACCTTCCCGAACTCTTAACTTTTCCCAGAGAGGACAGCGACCTCTCCGATACCTTTTCGCCCCCCGATGTGCCGCGTGCACATCGGGGGGAGTTTTAGGTAAGTGATGCCGAACATGGCAAACAGTTGCGAAGGAATTGCCAAAACATCCCACGTTTTGGCGGATTTTCGCTCGCCATTTGTTAAAATACTCGCCAACACGGATGTATTGGCTGTGGCGTCACCTTACCGTTGTTGTTTACTTTTTTTAGAATGTATGTTATACTCGACAGTAACATGGCAAAGGGTATTCGATATTCTGACAAGCGGATAGAAAACTACGTCTGTCCGAAAAAGGAGACGATGAAAAGATGAAACGTGTATGCGGTATTCTTCTGGCGGTGGCACTGCTGCTGTCATTGGTGCCGACCGGCGCGGTGGAGTTTGCCATCACGGCCTCTGCGGCGACGAGTGGGTATTATACCTACACCGTAGCGGACGGCGAAGCCACCATCACGGATGTGGACACCGCTATCAACGGCGATGTGATCATTCCTGCCGCCTTGGGCGGCTATCCCGTGACGGTGATCGGCGAAGCCGCCTTTGCGGATTGCACGGCACTGACCGGCGTGACCATTCCGGCGACCGTGACGCGCATGGATACCAATGCGTTTAACAACTGCACGGCACTCGCCAAGGTGAACATCACCGATCTTGCGGCATGGTGCCGCATTCAGTTTGCAAACGGCGCGGCGAACCCCGTGCGCTATGCGCGCGCGTTGCACGTGAATGGCGAGCCGCTGACCGATCTGGTGATTCCCGACGGTGTGACCACGGTGGGCAAGGTGTCCTTCTATGCCTGCGAAAGCCTGAAGACGGTCACGGTGCCGCAGGGCGTGACCACCATTGTGAACAGTGCGTTCACCGAGTGCTTTGGGCTGGAAACGGTCACGCTGGCCGACAGTGTCACCACCATTGAGATGTATGCGTTCTATGATTGCAAGGCACTCGCGTCCGTTACCATGGGCGGTGTGGAAACGATTGCCACCTTTGCCTTTTACGGCTGCAAGGCGCTGGAAACCGTGACGCTGCCGCAGACGCTGACCTTCATTGGCGAAAGTGCATTCCGCAACAGCGGCCTTACGAGCATCGTGTTGCCGAATGCGGTGACCACGGTGGAAAAAGCCGCGTTTATGGATTGCACTAAGATGACGGCGGCCGCCTTGTCGAGTGGCATGACGGTCGTTCCCGAATCCATGTTCTATCGTAATGCGGCACTCGAAAGCGTGACGGTTCCGAACGGCGTGCAGACGGTTGCTGCCAAAGCGTTTTACGGTTGCAGGGAACTGTTGACAGCAGATCTTGGCAATGTGACTGCAATTGGCAACAGCGCGTTTCGTGGCGTGAGCGAACTCGTGTCGGTGATTCTTTCTCCCGACCTCGCGAACGTGGATGAATACGCGTTTTACGGTTGCAACAAACTTGCCGACGTGTATTGCTATGGCGGCAGCGAGGTCGATCGTGCGAACATTACGATTGGCGGCTACAATGGCTCGCTTGCAAATGCTACGTGGCATTACACCTGCCACCACGCGAACACCGCGCTGGTGGGTTACGTTGCATCCACCTGCGCCGCAGTCGGTTACACCGGTGATACTGTGTGCGTCGCGTGCGATGAGGTGGTGGCGGCAGGCGAGGAGATTCCCGAAACCGAGCACATGGACACCACCCTCGTTGGTGCAAAAGATGCCACCTGCGCCGCAGTCGGTTACACCGGTGATACTGTGTGCGTTGCGTGTGGTGAGGTGGTGACGGCAGGCGAGGAGATTCCCGAAACCGAACACATGGACACCACCCTCGTTGGTGCAAAAGATGCCACCTGCACCGAAGACGGTTACACCGGTGATATCGTGTGCGTCGCGTGTGGTGAGGTGTTGGCTGCGGGTGAGTTGCTTCCTGCAACGAGCTTGCTTGGTGACGTGGATGGCAGCGGTCGTGTGGATTCTACCGATGCGCGTCTGGTGCTGCAATATACGGTAAAGAAGATCGACCAAACCAAACTGAATCTTGCGGTGGCGGACGTGGACGGCAACGGCTGCGTGGATTCTACCGATGCTCGCTTGATTTTGCAGTTCACAGTGGGTAAGATCAAAACCTTCCCCAAGAAAGGATAATTCCCTGAGAGGGCAGCGATCTCTCCGATACCTTTTCGCCTCTCGACGTGCGAACTGCACATTGGGGGGAGTTTTGTGGGGCAGAGATTGAACGACGAAACAGTTGTGAAGGAATTTGCAAAATGCCTTGCTTTTGGACGGTGTTTATGCTACACTGCCCGCTAGAAAACGGCACGAATAAGGAGCAGAAAGTATATGTTGAACGAAGCACAGTTAAACCGCATGTTTGAAAAGATCGCACGGCTGCAGAGCCAGCTTGGCGGTCGCATGTTCCAAAAGGTGGGTGAGTTGTCTGCGGTGGAATTGTTCGAAACGGATGAGCATCTCTACCGCATTCCCACCGAAGGCTGGCGCCCGATTGAAAAAGGTGAGATGTGGGGCGACGAAACGCGCCTTGGTTGGTTCCGCGGTCATTTCACCGTGCCCGAAGCACTGGCCGGTCGGGAGTTGTTTATGCAACCCCAGCTGAACGGCGAAATGTTGTATTACGTCAATGGCGTGGAAACGGGCATCTTCACCAAACAGTGCCATTTGTCGCGGCAAAACGCCAAGCATTGGTGCAACCGCCTGTGCGCTTGTGCCGCCGCCGGCGAAACGCTGGAGGTTGTGATCGAATCCTGGTGCGGTCGTTACATCCCCAACAGCCATCCGTTTGGTCAAGGCGAGTTGTGGCACGGCAGTTTCCGCACGGAATACCGGGGGATAGATATTTGCGTCAAGGACGATCTGTGCTTCGATCTGTATTTTGATTTAAAAATCGCGGTGGATACCGTGCGTGCCGGTGCAATCGATTCTTTCCGCCGTATGGAGATCATGCGTGCATTGGAAGAGTCGCACGACACGCTGTACTATCACCCCGATTTCGTGGATGAGGAAACTTTCCGCGAAGGCTTGCGTGCACTGCACGCGCGCATTCGCCCGTTGCTGGATTCCCGTGGGGTGGCATCCACCAGCCGTCCTGTTCTCGGTCTGATCGGGCACAGTCACATTGACACCGCGTGGCTGTGGACGACCACCGATACGGTGAAAAAGGTGGCGCGCACCTTCTCGAATCAGTTGAACCTGATGGACCGTTATCCCGAGCACCGTTTCGTGCAAAGTTCGGCCTGCCATTGCGAAATGATGCGCCGCCATTATCCGGCGCTGTTTGAGCGTATTGCGGCCCGTGTGCGCGAGGGGCGCTGGGAGCCGAACGGCGGCGTTTGGGTGGAATGTGACTGCAACATTACCGGTGGCGAGAGCATGGTGCGCCAGTTCCTGTGGGGACAGCGTTATACGCGCCGCCACTTCGGTTATACCTCGAATTGCTTCTGGTTGCCGGATACGTTCGGCTACAGTGCCTCCATTCCGCAGATCATGAAAGGCTGCGGTGTGGATTATTTCCTCACCACCAAAATGGGGTGGAACGATACCAACCGCTTCCCGTATGACGCATTCTATTGGCAGGGGTTGGACGGCACGCGCGTGTTCACGCATTTGAACACGATCGGCGCTGCCGAAATCACGCCCAAAACGTTGCACGATATTGCCGGCGGCATTACCCAGCGTGCGCGCACGCACCGCCGTTTGCATGCATACGGCCCCGGCGACGGTGGCGGCGGTCCGCAGTTTGAAATGCTGGAAAGTGCTCGTCGTTTGCTGGATATGGAAGGCTGCCCGAAATTGGAATACACCACGGTGGGCGAGTTTATGCAAACGCTGGAACGTGAAGCGAACGAGCCGCCGCTGTATGCGAAAGAGTTATATCTGGAATTGCATCGCGGTACGCTTACCAACCAACACGAGATCAAGCGGAACAACCGCAAAGCGGAATGCGCGCTTCACGACGTGGAGTTTTTGACGGTTGCCGAAGCGACGAACAACGGGGTTCCCGCCTCGGGCGAAAAGGTAACCCCCGTTTGGGAGACGGTGCTTCTTAATCAATTTCACGATATTTTGCCCGGCACCTGCATTGAAGCGGTGCACACTGTTTGTAAAGAACAAATGCGTGCGGTGCGCACCACCCTGCGCGAGTTGTGCGGCAACACGCTCACTACCGTGAAAGACGGTGCAGCGGTGACGGCC
>JAZODN010000061.1:0-10778 GCA_045597045.1 Acutalibacteraceae bacterium | reverse complement strand
GTTGCGGTTGTTGTTGTGGCAGCTGTTGTTGCGGTTGTCATCGTGATGAAGAAGAAGGGCGCTGCTCCCACCGATGCGGAATAATCGGTAGAGTCACGCGAACACAAACGTAGCATAACAAACCGCCCACTGCTTTTGCAGTGGGCGGTTTTGTTGTATATGGACCGCGATATGGAAAATTTTTTAAAATTTCCAAAAATCTACGGCATTATTTCGGGATTTGCGCTATATTAGCACCGTTACAAATTAGGAGCAATCCTAAGTTAGCCGCAATCCTAATTTTAGAAAATGGCTATTCCGCGCCACCGCGCTAAAGCATATTTGCGACGAACCGGATATCGGCACGGGCAACCTGACCTATTACTTCCCCACGAAGGAGCACCTGCCGGTTTTACCTATCTTAAAACAAATAAAACAGTTGACAAACGGCGCGGATTGTGATATGCTGTCCGCACAGGCGATGATAAAGAGAAGTAGCACGAACACGCACTCACAGCGAGCAGAGGACGGTGTAAGCTCTGCAGCAGCCCTCGTGTGAAGAACACTTTTGAGCCGCAGGCTGAACCCCGTTTGGGCAATAGGCTGTGCCGTGTGCCGCGCGTTAAGCGGAACCGCTTTGACGGAAGTGAGTGATCTCCCAACGGGAGATAAATTAGGTGGTACCGCGGACATGTTACACTGTTCGTCCTAATGCAGATTAGGGCGAACAGTTTTTTTATGGAGGTTTGTATGAAACGGTTAATTTTGAAAGAGGGATATTGTCCCGTGTTGTCGCTGCGTGATACAGAGCGTGCGATCAAAATGGTGAAGGATGGGTTTGAGCAGCGGTTGGGTGCCGCGTTGGGGCTCGACCGTGTGAGCGCACCGCTGATCGTTGCGTCTTCGGCCGGTATCAACGACGATTTGAACGGTGTGGAGCGCAAAGTAACCTTTGATTTGAAGGAGATTCCCGGCGAATCCATGGAGATCGTGCAGTCGCTTGCCAAATGGAAGCGTATGGCCCTGCGCGAATACGGCTTCGATGAAGGGGAAGGGCTGTATACCGATATGAACGCCGTGCGTCGGGATGACGATATGGATAACCTGCACGCGGTGTTGGTGGATCAATGGGATTGGGAGCGTGTACTGCGTCCCGGCGAACGCAACCTCTCCTTCTTGAAGCAAACGGTGCAGACCATTGCCGACGTGATTGCAGATACCAAAGAGATGGTGCGTGAAGTGTACCCTGCCTTGGTAGAGGAGGTGCGCCGTGAGGTGTTCTTCATCACGTCGCAGGAGCTGGAGGACAGATTCCCCAAACTTACCCCCAAAGAGCGCGAGACGGCGATCGTTAAAGAAGAACGCACGGTGTTTATCCTGCAGATCGGTGACGTGCTGAAAAGCGGTGAACGCCATGACGGCCGTGCACCCGATTATGACGATTGGTCGCTCAACGGCGACTTGCTTTTGTGGAGTGACGTGCTGGAATGTCCGGTGGAACTTTCGTCGATGGGCATTCGTGTGGATGCGGAAAGCTTGGCGGCACAGCTCAAAAAAGCCGGCTGCGAAGAACGTCTGCAGTATCCGTATCACCGCGCCATCGCGGCAGGTGAGTTGCCGCTTACCATTGGCGGCGGTATCGGGCAATCGCGCATCTGTTTGCTGCTGCTTGAAAAACTCCATATCGGCGAAGTGCTTGCCTCGGTTTGGTCGGCAGAGGATCACGCGGCTTGCGCTGCTGCCGGTGTACCGCTGCTCTAAGATTACAAAAAAGCACCCCTATGTTTCGTTTTTGAAACATAGGGGTGCTTTCGTTTGGTTTATACCGTGCCGTCGCTTTCCATCAGCGTGATTTCCACCGTGATGGAGTTGACCGCAGGGTTGGTGCGCTGAATGCGCAGTAACGTAACAGAGACCTTTTCGCCCACCGGATAGGAGGTGAGTTGTTCGCGCATTTCGGCGTAGCTTTTCACGCGCACGTCGTTGATATGCGTGATGATATCTCCCACCTGTGCATCGGTGCCGGCAAAGCAGGACTTTTCACCGATCGCCGAGATATAAAAGCCTTCGTAGCCGCGATACGTGTCGAACGTGTACCCTTCGATACCCAACATCACGCGACCCTTCACGTATCCGTGCTCCACCAAATCCTGCAGAATGGTTTTCGCCTCGTTAATGGGAATGGAAAAACCGAGGCCTTCGTAACCGGATGCAACGATTTTTGCAGAGTTGATTGCCACCACCTGTCCCGAGGAGTTGAGCAGCGGTCCGCCCGAGTTGCCGGGATTGATAACGGCATCCACCTGCAGACATTTGATGGCGTAGTTGGTTTCCTCATATACGTCACGCGCCAGGCCGGAGACCATGCCGCCGGTGACTGTCCAGCCAAGGCCGCTGTTGTTGCCCAACGCCAGCACGCGGTCCCCCAGTTGTAAGGCGTCCGAATCGCCGAAGGTGGCAGGGGTTAGTTTTTTGGAATCCACCGAGATCACCGCCAGATCGGTGGTGGTGTCGTAACCGATCACCTCGGCCTCTTGAAATACCGTGCCGTCATACAGTTCCACTTCAATACGGGAGAAGAGCGCGCCGCGCTCCTCATCGTAAACGCAGTGGGCGTTGGTGATGATATAGCCGTCGGCGGTCCACACCACACCCGTGGCTTCGCCGGCAGCGGTCTCCTCCACCGTTTGCGAAAAGAAGCCCACGCTGACGTTGTTGAACATACGAATAATCACGGTGGAGTCTAAATTGGTGGCCACAATATCACGCGACGAAAGCCCCTCTTCCTTTGGGTCGGTGGTGACGATGGGGGGTGCGTTGTTGGTAACCTTGTCGTTGTTTTTGTCGGTGACCGACGTGCCGGGCTTGTTGCCGACGTCGGGCGTCAGGGCATCGTCATCCAACAGGGTAAACACAAACAGCCCGGCCGAAAGAAGCACGCACACGGCGCACACCACACCCAGCACGGCGATCCACACAGCAGAGGTGTTTCGCGGCTTTTTGGGGGGCGGTGTCGGGGTGGGCGTGGGCGCCGACCATGTGTAGGTGTTCTGCGGCGGCGCAGCTGTTGGTTGCTGCCAGCCGACAGGCTCCGTGGTTTGTTGAGACGCGCCGTTTTGCCAATCGTGTGGTTCAGACGGCGCGGTGGGCGCTTCGGGCGCCGTGGGAGGCTCGGGCGGCGCCGGCGGTGCCGAGGGGATCTGCGGTTCGCCCGTATTTTCGCCGTTTTCAGGGCGATAGTCGTAATCGTTGAACATAAAAACCATCCTTTCGTGGGGAGAAGGGGTGCCTTACCCGTTTTTGGTGAGTAACCGCGTCTCTTCGGCTGCCGGCAGCCAAAATTCGAATTCGCAATATTCGTTTTCGACCGAGCGCACCGCAATTTCGCCGCCGTGCAAGCTGATAATGTTTTTGACAATATATAATCCAAGGCCGACGCCTTGTTTATCCAAACTGCGCGAACGGTCAGATTTATAAAACCGTTCAAAAATGTGCGGCATTTCGGGGGCCGGAATGCCGTCGCCGCTGTTACGCACGCGGCAGAAGACGCGTCCCTCGCGAACGGTCAACGCCACAGTCAGCGTGCCGTCTTCGTTTACAAATTTGGTGGCGTTATCCAAAAGATTATACACCACCTGCCCTACCAGGTCAAAGTCGGCAATTACCGCACAGCGCGCGGCATCTTCCAGTCCTTCCACGCTTACCCGTTTATCGCACAGCCGCTGCTCAAACAAGAGGAGCGTGCGACCGGCCATTTCGGTAAGATCAAAGCAGGTGGGAGTCAGCCGCAGCTGGCCGCTGTCGATGCGTGAAAGATCCAGCAGGGATTTCACCAAGCGCGACAGCCTCTTCACCTCTTCCGACACGACGCCTAAATAGTGATCGTGTCGGTCGGCCGGAATGGTGCCGTCTAAAATGCCGTCGATAAAGCCGGCGATGGTGGTCATGGGCGTTTTTAATTCGTGTGAGATGTTGCTCACGAAATCGCGGCGCATGTCCTCGAGTGAGGAGAGCGATACCGCCATGCTGTTGAGGGCGCGGGCCAATTCAGCCACTTCGTCTTTCCCTTTCACCGCCAGCTGGGCGCTGAAATCGCCTTGCGCAAAGCGGCGCGTAGCTGCGGCCATTTGCCGTAACGGACGCACCAAGCGGTAGGTCATCACGTACATAGCCGAAAAGGTGAGCGCCAGCACCGTCATAGCAGAGAGCAAGAACACCTGCAGGTTGTTCACAATATATTCCACCAAGCGGTCGGAGGGCGAGGACACGAACACAAAAGCGATCGTTTCTCCCTCAAACCGCACGGGCGCCACAGCGGTGTATTGCCGTTCGGCATATATGTTTTCCAATCGGCCGGAAAAAAACCAGGGCTGTTCGGGGGTGACGTTGGCAGCGGCGTCACGCATGAGTTCGGCTGGCAATACCGTGTTGTGCGGAATATCGGCCGTGGTGAGCACCAGTGTGCCGTTGCCGCTGACCACCATGACACGCCCCAGATTAGCGTCGGTTTCAGCGAGCAGCCGAAAAAACGGCTGAAACTCTTTGCCGATCACAAAGCCGTTCCCGGCGCGCGTGGTGTAAGAAGCGGTCCAATCTGCCACGGTGGAGGCGGATTGACAAAGCGAATCGCGTCGCTCGTTTCGCCAATACCGTGCGGAAAGCAAGGTCTGTGCACCGCACAGCGCCACAAAACTCGCCAAAATGACCGCGACCACCACTGTAAAGTATTTGGAAAAAACACTTTTAAACATAATGGGTTACGACTCTTTCACTTCAAATTTATAACCAACCGACCACACGGTCTTCAGCGTCCATTCATCCGAAACGCCGTCCAGCTTTTCGCGCAGGCGCTTGATGTGTACATCCACCGTGCGGCTGTTGCCGTAGTATTCAAAGCCCCATACCTCGTCGAGCAGTTGGTCACGGGTGTATACGCGGTTGGGATTGCTTGCCAAGTGGAAGATCAGCTCCATCTCCTTTGGAGGGGTGTCCACCGCTTTGCCGCGCACCTTCAGTTCATAGTTTTCCATATTGATATACAAGCCGTCGTATTCCACGATGCGCGCTTTGTCTTCGGCTTCCACGCCGCAGCGGCGCAGCACGGCTTTGATACGCGCAATCACTTCTTTGGCTTCAAAAGGTTTGGTGATGTAGTCATCGGCGCCGAGATCCAGCCCCAACACCTTGTCGAACACCTCGCCCTTAGCGGTGAGCATAATGATAGGGCACTGCGTCTTTTTGCGCAGTTCGCGGCACACCTGCCAGCCGTCCAACTGCGGCATCATAACGTCCAGCAGAATCAAATCGGGCTGGGCGGTGTCGAACAAAGAGAGTGCGCGCACGCCGTTTTCGGCGATCACGGTTTCAAACCCTTCTTTTTCCAGATATAACCGCAGCAGTTCGCAAATGTTGCTGTCGTCATCCACAACCATAATTTTAAAATTCGCCATATCGCAGCTCCTTTCTTCCTATAGTCAGTGTATCAAAAATCGCAAGGATATGTATGAACAATATTTTAAGGTTATATTAGCAAAGTGTCAATAGTGAGATGTAAAAAAAGGAAAACGGCGTGCAAAAACCCGTGCGGTTGTCGGTTGACAAGAGGGCGGCAGGTGGGTATAATGTAGAAAAAAAGCCACCGAGTAGAAAGGGTTTGAAGGTATGCGCACTGTATCGACTTTGTGCGCGATCGCAGCGTGGGTTATGCTGGCGGTTGCGTTATTTTTCCAAATTTTATTAATCTTGACTTGCTGGATGCCCCCGTTTTTTGACGCCATGTTTCCGCTGGATCGGGTGGAAAACCCCGTGAATGCAGCGGCGCTGCCGTTTTTGGTTACCGGTACCGTGCTGTTTGCGGTGGGGTACTTTTTGTTCCGTTACATGCGCCGCGGCCGTTGGATATGGTTTGCTGCGATGGCGATCGGTGCGCTGATGCTGGCCGGTGTGGGATTGTATCTCAAAAACCGCTATCCGGAAACGGTGCTGGGCAATGATCAGTACGGCGGTTATAACTCCGCCGCCAAACTGGTGTGGCGTCATTTTACACCGGCGTTTACACTGGTGTTTCATTTGCTGGCGGTGCTGTGCCGCGGCTTTGCGGAGGATAAAAAACTTGCACGGGAAGCGATTGCTGAGATTCAATCGCGTGCCGAGGCACCCAAGTGGGAATGAGAAAAAGAGGATGTTCCGAGAGACACGCTCGAAACACCCTCTTTTTTTATCAGATCGTGCCGGTGACGGTAAGGGTTACCGTGCCGTCGGGGGTGCAGTTGGGCTCGATCGCGGCTTTGGTGGCGCGAATAATTCGGAACCTGTTCTAAGAAGATAGATTTTCGCTCACCTTTCGTTAAAATATTCGCCAATATGCCGCTTTGAGGCCGGTTCGGATTGCTCGTGTCACCTTATCGAATCTCTTGTTCCAGCCCGTTAAAAAGTTGAGATGCAAAAAAGTCTTGAATCGTAATGCCCAAACCGTCGCACATTTTTTTGATGGTGGATATGGTTGCACTGTTGTTGCGCCCACTGACAATATTGTTTATGGTGGATTGCGTAATTCCGCTGATAGTTGCCAGTTTGTTGATTGTGATGCCGTGCTGTCTGCATAGTTCTGTAATACGCATTTTTGTGGCTTCTCCTATAGTCAACTCTCTCACCTCAAAATTATTTTAACGATTTTGAGTTAAAATAATTACCTCAAATGAGTTGACTTTTAAGGATTGCTATGGTATCCTTTAAGTAATTCAATTGGAGGGGAGTAATGAGCATGAGTTTTCTCAATAAGTTAAAGGAGAGCGCGGCTTCTGCGGCGGAAAAGGCAAAAAACGCGGTAGAAACTGCCAAAGCAAACTACGAGCAGAAAAAGGCGGAGGCGGAGCAACACCGCCAGGAAATGGAAGCACTTGCGGCAAGCAAGTCCGCGGAGATTGTAGCGGCAATCGCGGAATACAAAAACAACGGCAGTTTTTTCCAAAACACGTCAAAGGAAGAATTGCTGGCATTTACTAAAGAGTTTTATGACAAAATTTTAATGCCGGCCAACAGCGTGGCACAGAGCAAGATACAGATGTACCCATATATTGATGATAAGCAGATTTCAAAGTTTGCCAAAACGTGGAGTAATTACTGCGTGACTGAAACGCCGGTGGTGTATTTGAAGGCGGAAGGTAAGCAGGAGATTGTGATAACGGAAAAGACGCTGTATTTTTCCATAGCGCTTGAGGAAGACGCAAAATATTTTGCCAAGGGGGCAATTTCGTGTGACGAAATCAGCCGCTTTACCGTGGTTAAAGAAGAAGCGGCTTACGCATTCAAGTGTGATGAATACACCTTGGGGTCGTTTGCGGCGAGCAAGAGCACGGCGGAAGACTTTGTGACGCTGGAGAATTTCTTCACCTGTATCGCCAATCATGATTTTGAAATCACCGATGAAGAAGTGGATCGCCTGATCCGCGAAAAGATTGGCGATAAGGTATATGCGGAAGTTAAAAAGTACATGGTCTATGACGACGAGTTACTTGTGTATTTTGCTTGGGGTGTCGATTCGCTTTCGGCGAAGGACTACATTGTTTGTACCAACAAGCAGATTATCCGTATGGATCGTGAAATGTTTGGCGCAACGGCCAACGTAAAGCAGTTCTATTACGAGGATATTGTTTCGGCCAGTACCGAGCAAAATGCAACCAGCAGTGATTTGACCACAGCCCTGATCGAGACGGCTATCACCGCAGCAACCAAAACGTGTGATTTGGTTATTACAACGGCAGGCGCAGGATTGCGTATCAATACGTTGTACAAGTCGGAAGCGGAACGCATTGTTGCGGTGTATCACTTCTACAGAAAGCAAGCAAAAACCGCCGCTGCACAGCCGCAGCAGGTAGTGGTGCAACAACAGGCCATTGATCCGCTGGAACAGCTTGAAAAACTTTCAAAGATGAAAGAGGCCGGTATCATTTCGCAAGAAGAATTTGAGGCCAAAAAGGCCGATTTGTTGGCAAAGTTGTAAACAAAAAATAAAAGCAGGAAATGCGTGTTAAAACGCACTTCCTGCTTTTTTTGTTGTTGATCTTACCGCCCGTTTTGCTGTTTCGCGGCGGTCAGCGTGTTTTGCATTAACATGGCAATGGTCATGGGCCCTACACCGCCCGGCACGGGGGTGATATAGCCGGCGATCGGCTCCACGGCGGCGTAATCCACATCGCCGCAAAGCTTGCCGTCTTCATCGCGGTTCATGCCCACGTCGATCACGGCGGCACCCGGTTTCACCATGTCGGCGGTCACGAACTTGGCACGGCCCACCGCCGCTACCAGAATATCCGCCTCACGGCAGATGGCGGCCAGCTCTTTGGTGCGCGAATGGCACACCGTCACCGTGCCGTTCTCGTGCAGCAGCAGCATGGCCATCGGTTTGCCCACAATATTGCTGCGGCCGATCACCACGCAGCGTTTGCTATCCGGTGAAATGCCTGCGCTGTGCAGCAGCTCCATCACACCGGCCGGTGTGCACGGTAAGAAGCTGTAATCTCCGATCATGATGTGCCCCACATTGGCGGTGTGGAAGGCATCTACGTCCTTTTCGGGCGCAATGGCGGCAATCACCGCCTTGTCATCAATGTGACGCGGCACCGGCAACTGGCAAAGAATGCCGTTTACCGCCGGATCGGCATTCAGTTTGGCGATCAGCGCCAACAGTTCCTCTTCGGTGGTTTCAGCCGGAAGAGCATATTCAAACGAGCGAATCCCACAAACCTCACACGCCTTTTTCTTGTTGTTCACATATACGCGTGACGCACTGTCGTCGCCCACCAGGATCACGGCCAGCCCCACCGTGACGCCTTGCTTGTTCAAAGCGGCCACCTCGGCGGCCACACGTTCCTTTACTGCGGCCGAAACCGCTTTTCCGTCAAGAATCTTCGCCATTTACAAAAACCTCCCCTTCTGCGCCATCAAGTGACGCCAACTCTGACAGATCTTCGGCAGAAACAGCCTCTTCTTGTTCTTCGGTTACAGGTTCGCGCTCCTGTAACGGGATGGTGGCAACCCTGCTTGTCAGGGTGCGTGGCGAACGGTTTTGGCGGTTTTTAAACACCAAATACAGCATCATCCCCAGCAGCACGGTCAGCACTGCCACAAAGCACGAAACCTTCATGTTGCCCATCATCAAGCTGTCGGTACGGGTGAGCTCGATGAAGAAGCGTCCCACGCCGTACCACACGAGATAGAGAGAAAAAATCTGCCCCTTAAAGCGATACGCTTTCTTGCTGAGGATATGCAGCAGCAAAAAGCCCAGCAAGCACCACAGTGATTCGTATAAAAAGGTGGGATGTACCGGCAGCGAAGGGTCGAAATTTTCAACGGCAACGTTGGTGTTGGCGCCCATTTGAATTAAATTGCCGGTCATGCCCCACGGCAGGGTGGTGTTGCCGCCAAACGCTTCTTGATTAAAGAAGTTGCCCCAGCGGCCGATGCCCTGCCCGATTAAAAAGCCGAGCGCCGCCAAATCCATCATCGGGGCGAGCGCCACCTTCCGCAGCTTGCACATCAGCACGCCGCTTAAAAACGCACCGATGATGCCGCCGTAAATACCGATGCCGCCTTCCCAAATGTGCAAGATGGTGATAGGGTTGGCAAAATAGTCGGCGCGGTCTTCGGAAAACAGCACGTAGTACAGTCGCGCAGCGGCAAAACCGATCACGGTGCACACCAGCACCACGTCGATCATGCGGTCTGCGTCGATGTCAAAGAATTTGGCGCGCTTCAAGCCGTAGGTCACCGCCAGCAAAAAGCCCAGCGCGATGATCACGCCGTACCACTTGATCGAAAAGGTGTTGCCGAACAGCGAAAACGAGACCAGCGTGCTGTCAACGGCAAACTCTAAGCCCAGCGCAGGAAAAGCGATAAACGAATTCATAAAAACCTCCTTATGTATATTCGCCCCGTCAACGGGGACGAATGATCGACAACACGGTGTGCTCGCGGCAAAGCGACGTTTCAAGCAAGGCCTGCACGTCGGCTAAAGTCAGCGCGGCGGTCGCCTCCAAATCGTCGAAAGGGGTGAGTTTTCGGAAATGCGAGCCCATCAGTAGGTCGCCGCAATCCTCCACGTCGTTCAGTTCCATGATGGCGGCACCGTACAGTGCGTTGCGCACCGCTTCGAAGGCGGCAGGGTCAATGCCGTCGCGGCGCAGACGGTCTGCCTCCTCCGCGATGGCGGCTGCCACCGCATCGGGATCGCGGCTTTCGCCGCCGAACAGAAAGGCTGCATACCCGGGCCCCTCAAACAACTCCATACCGAAACTGCGGTTGATCAGTTCCTCTTTCATCAAACGGGTATACAGTGGCGAGGCGTGCCCTGCCAACAGTTCCAACAGCGCTTCGCCGGCTGCCGCTTCACGTGGCGAAAGATAGCCGGTGCCGTTCATCGGGTGCTTAAATCCAAAATAGAACAGCGGCGCTGCCACCGTCATCTTTTGTTCCACACGTGACGTGCCTACCGTTATCGGTTCCTTCGGATCGGGACGGTCAAGCTGCCAGTGGGGGGCAGGTTTCAGCAAGCGGTCGGCCACGGCCAGCACCTGTTCTACCGTTACGTTGCCGGCTACCGAAAGCACCATGTTGTGCAGGTTATAAAAGGCGTTATAGCAGCCGTACAGCAGTTCGGGTGTAATGTGCGAGATGCTTTCTACCGTGCCGGCAATATCGGTGCGCACAGGGTGGGCTTGATACATGGCTTGCAGCAGGTTGAAAAACACGCGCCAACCGGGGGTGTCATCATACATGCGGATCTCCTGCCCGATGATGCC
>JAZODN010000060.1:0-6151 GCA_045597045.1 Acutalibacteraceae bacterium | reverse complement strand
ATCGCACCCGGATGCCGGTAAAACGACGTTAACCGAAAAACTGTTGCTGTACGGCGGCGCCATTGCCAGTGCCGGTATGGTTAAGGGAAAACGGTCAATGAAACACGCCGTATCCGACTGGATGGAAATTGAAAAGCAACGCGGTATTTCAGTTACTTCGTCGGCGCTGCAGTTTGAGTACGACGGATACTGCATTAACATTTTGGATACGCCCGGTCACCAGGACTTTTCGGAAGATACTTACCGCACACTGATGGCGGCAGATTCCGCAGTGATGGTGATCGATGCTTCAAAGGGTGTGGAACGGCAAACCGTAAAACTGTTTAAAGTTTGCATGCTGCGCCACATTCCCATCTTCACGTTTATCAACAAGATGGACCGCGAAGCACGAGACCCGTTCGAACTTTTAGAAGAGATCGAACAAGTGCTGGGTATCGAGACCTATGCCGTCAACTGGCCGATCGGTTGCGGTAAAGAGTTCAAAGGTGTATACAATCGCCGTGATGCACACATTCTGGCCTTTTCAGCGGCCGAGGGGGCAACGGGTCAGTACGAAGCTTCGGCCACCGAAGTGGATTTGAAAGACGAATCGCTCAAATCCTTGATTGGCGAAACGCATTACAACGCGTTGAATGACGATATCGAGTTGATGGACGGTGCCGGCAGCGAATTTGATTTGGAACGTGTGCGCGCCGGTCAGTTGACTCCCGTTTTCTTCGGTTCGGCACTCACCAACTTCGGTGTGCAGCCCTTCTTGGAAGATTTTTTGAAAATGACCACCGCGCCCTTGCCACGCCACTCCACCGCCGGTGAGATCAACCCCATGGACGAAGACTTTTCGGCGTTTGTGTTCAAGATTCAGGCCAACATGAACAAAGCTCACCGTGACCGTATCGCCTTCTTCCGCATCTGTTCCGGCCGATATGAAAAGAACATGGAAGTACTGCACGTACAAGGGAACAAAAAACTGCGTCTGTCACAGCCGCAGCAATTGATGGCGCAAGACCGCGAAGGGATTGAAGAGGCGTACGCCGGTGATATTATCGGCATTTTTGATCCCGGCATTTTTTCCATCGGCGACACGGTGTGCATGCCAAATAAGAAGTTTGCTTTTGAGGGTATCCCCACCTTTGCGCCGGAACATTTTGCGCGCATCCGTGCAACCGATACCATGAAGCGCAAACAGTTTGTTAAGGGCACCGATCAGATCGCACAGGAAGGCGCCATTCAGATCTTCAAAGAAGTGGACGGCGGCATGGAAGAAGTGATCGTCGGTGTGGTCGGCACATTGCAGTTTGAGGTGCTGGAATACCGTTTAAAGAACGAATATGCCGTGGATATCCGCATGGAAAGTTTGCCGTACAGCCAAATTCGCTGGATCGTCAATGAAGACATTGATCCCAAGGAATTGAATTTGAGTTCAGACACCAAGCGAGTACAAGACATGCGTGGTCACTATCTGCTGCTGTTTACCAGCAGTTGGAATATTGATTGGGCACTGGATCACAACAAAGGGTTGGAACTGGCCGACTTTAAACGCGAAATGAATTGAGGAGTTATCAATCATGAGTAACCGTAAAGAATTAGCAAAAACGTATGAACCGCGCGAGGTGGAAGATCGCATTTATGCCTTCTGGCAGGAGGGCAACTATTTCGCTGCCGATGCCACCTCGAAAAAGACCCCGTACACCATCGTCATGCCGCCTCCCAATATCACGGGACAGTTGCACATGGGACACGCTCTCGACAACACCCTGCAGGATATCCTTATCCGTTGGCGCCGTATGCAAGGCTATGAAGCGCTGTGGCTGCCCGGCACCGATCACGCCTCCATTGCTACCGAAGCCAAAATCGTGGAAGCGATGCGCGCGGAAGGCATCACCAAAGAATCCATTGGCCGTGAAGCGTTCTTAGAGCGTGCTTGGAAGTGGAAGGAAACCTACGGCGGCCGCATCGTGTCACAGTTAAAGAAGATTGGCTCCTCCTGTGATTGGCAGCGCGAACGCTTCACCATGGACGAGGGATGCTCCAAAGCCGTGCGCGAAGTGTTTGTGCGTCTGTATGAGAAAGACTTGATCTATCGCGGCAACCGCATGGTCAACTGGTGCCCCAAATGTAACACCTCCATTTCGGATGCCGAGGTGGAATACGAAGAGAAAGACGGCCATTTTTGGCATCTGCTCTACACGGTGAAGGAAACGGGGGAGAAGCTGGAACTCGCCACCACCCGTCCTGAAACCATGTTGGGCGATACCGCTGTGGCCATTAACAGCGAGGACGAGCGCTACGCACATCTCCACGGCTGCCACGTCATTCTGCCGCTGCTGAACAAAGAGATTCCGATCGTCTGTGACGAACATGCCGATATGACTAAAGGCACCGGCGTTGTGAAAATTACGCCTGCGCATGACCCGAACGACTTTGAAGTCGGTCGCCGTCACAACCTGCCGGTAGTACGCGTGTTCACCTACGAAGGCCTCATGACCGGTGCGGCAGACAAAGCGGCTGCCGACGAACTGTTCGCCTCCGGCCGCGCCACACAAGACGAACCGCTGGTGCTGGATTGCGGTAAATACGCCGGCATGACCACCATGCAAGCGCGCAAAGAGATCTTGAAGGATTTGGAAGCCGGCGGCTATCTCAAAGAAACCGAAGATCTGAAGCACGACGTCGGCACCTGCTACCGCTGCCACTGCACCATTGAACCGATGGTGTCCAAACAGTGGTTTGTGCGCATGGAGCCTTTGGCCGGTCCTGCTATTGAAGCGGTGGAAAAAGGCGACATCACTTTCGTGCCGGAACGCTTCACCAAAAACTACATCAACTGGATGCGCGGCACACGTGACTGGTGTATTTCCCGTCAGTTGTGGTGGGGTCACCAGATTCCGGCGTGGTATTGTGCAGAGTGCGGTGCCACAATCGTTGCGAAAGAAGATCCCGCTGTCTGTCCTCATTGCGGCAGCGCACAGATTGCACAAGATCCCGATACCCTCGATACCTGGTTTTCTTCGGCACTGTGGCCGTTCTCTACGCTCGGCTGGCCCGAAACCACGGTGGATCTGGAGCGTTTTTATCCCACCAACACCTTGGTCACCGGCTACGATATCATCGGTTTCTGGGTCAGTCGTATGATCTTCTCGGGGTTGGCATACACGAACAAGGCACCCTTTAACACGGTGTTAATCCACGGTCTGGTACGTGACCACTTGGGCCGCAAGATGTCCAAATCGCTTGGTAACGGCGTGGATCCGCTGGAGATCATTGATCAATACGGTGCCGACGCACTGCGCTTTATGTTGGCCACCGGCAACAGCCCCGGAAACGATATGCGCTTCATGCCGGATAAGGTGGAAGCCTCCCGTAACTTTGCCAACAAGATTTGGAACGCCGCGCGTTTCATCTTAATGAACATCGGCGAAAACGATGTGCCGCTGACGCTGCCAACCACCTTGACAACCGAAGACAAGTGGATTCTTTCGAAGTTCAACACCTTGGTGAAAGCGGTCACGGAAAATTTGGAAAAATTCGAACTCGGTATTGCGGTGCAGAAACTGTACGATTTCATTTGGGACAGCTATTGCGACTGGTACATCGAACTGTGCAAACCGCGTCTGCAGGGCGAAGGTGCCGCCGAAGCGCGCCGGGTACTCGTGTACGTAATGACCGGCATGTTACAGCTTCTGCACCCGTTCATGCCGTTTATTACCGAAGAAATTTGGCAAACGCTGCCTCACGAAGGCGAAACGTTGATGCGCACCGCGTGGCCGACGTATGATGCCGCCTTGGAATTCCCCACCGAAGAGCGCGAAATGGAGCGCTTGATGGAAGCGATTCGCGCCATTCGTAACCGCCGCGCCGAAATGAACGTGCCCCCCTCCAAGAAGGCGGATCTGTATGTCGAGACTGCATTTGTAAGCACTTTTAAAAACGGCACCGTGTTCTTGCAGAAGTTGGCTTCGGCCGAAGCAGTAAACGTGGGCGAAAAATGGGATATCGACGGGGCGGTGAGCATTGTCACCACCGATGCCACCATCAAAATTCCGCTTGCGGAATTAGTTGATAAGGAAGCAGAACTTGCACGTTTGCAAAAAGAGAAGGATACCGTTCAAAAACAGCTTGACGGCGTAATGGCGCGGCTCAACAACAAAGCCTTCACCGACAAAGCGCCTGAAGCGGTTGTTAACGGTGCACGCGAAAATGCGGCACGCCTCAATGAAAAGTTAGCGCTCTTGGAACAGAGCATGGCGGCTTTTCTGTAATGTTAGGAGGAAATTATGGGCTTTTTAACCGGTAAGACCGTGCTGATCACCGGCGGTGGGCGCGCGGTGTTGGAAAACGGCAAGGCAGGCTCCATCGGCTATGGTATCGCCACGGCCTATGCCAAAGAAGGTGCCAATATCGTAATTACAGGACGCAACGTGCAAAAATTGGAAGATGCTAAAGAAGAACTGGAACGTATATACGGCGTAAAGGTGCTTCCCGTGAAGGCGGATATTGCAAACGGTACCGATAACGCCGCCATTGCTGCCGGTGTGGTGAAGCAGGCGATAGAAGCATTTGGCCGCATTGACGTGCTCATTAACAATGCACAGGCCTCGGCTTCCGGCGTTACGTTGGAACAGCACACTACCGAACAGTTTGACCTGGCTGTTTATTCCGGTCTCTATGCCGCATTCCACTATATGCAGGCGTGCTATCCCTATCTGAAAGAGACGAAGGGCACAGTTATTAACTTTGCCTCCGGCGCCGGTTTATTCGGCAATTACGGCCAGTGTGCCTATGCCGCCGCTAAAGAAGGCATCCGCGGACTCAGCCGCGTGGCCGCCAATGAATGGAGCCGCGACGGCATCAACGTAAACGTGATCTGTCCGTTGGCCTGGACTGCCCAGTTGGAGCAGTTCAAAAAGGCGTATCCGGATGCGTTTGAAAAGAACGTTCACACACCGCCGATGGGCTATTTCGGCGATCCCGAAGAGAATATCGGCCGTGTGTGCGTGCAGTTGGCGCACCCCGACTTCAAATATATGACAGGCGAAACCTTAACGCTGGAGGGCGGCTTGGGCCTTCGCCCGTAATACAAAAAAACAAGACGCGATGTATTGAGAAATACATCGCGTCTTATTTTGTACGTTCTTATACAATACTGAACAGCAGATCACCGCAGGAAGGATACGGCCAATACGATTTTGCCGTAAGCAGTTCCATCTCATCGGCAATGTTGCGCACCGTATTCATGGCCGGAATCACCGTCTCCTTGAAATAGAAGGCCAGCATGGATTTATCGGTAAACTGTGCGGTGCGTACCACATCTTCATCCAGCTCCTCAATGGCTGCATACAAACGGTCGCTGCCGTCTGCCAGTTTTTGAAGCAACTTTTCTTCCGCTTTGCAGAGGAAAGCACCGGCTGCTTTCTTGGCAGTGAGAGTTTCACTCAACTCGCGCGAATAGGCCAACACAGCCGGCAAAATATCGCGACGCGCCATTTTCACCATGGTCTGCACTTCGATATTCAACGTCTTGCAATAGATTTCGTTATAAATCTCAAAACGCGCACAAAGCTCTTTTTCGGTAAAAACGCGGTGCTTTTCAAACAACGCCACATTCTTATCGAGCAACATATAGGGCAGTGCATCGGGGGTGGTAGCCAAATTCAAAAGACCGCGTTTCTTGGCCTCTTCCACCCATGCATCGTCATAACCGTTGCCGTTAAAGATAATGCGTTTGTGCTCCTTAATCGTCTTTTGAATCAGCGAATGCAGCGCTTCGTTGAAGTCTTGTGCCCCTTCCAGCGTATCGGCAAACTGCGACAGCACCTCAGCCACTGCGGTGTTCAGCACGATGTTCGGGCTGGCAACCGAAGCAGACGAGCCCGGCATGCGAAACTCAAATTTGTTGCCGGTAAAGGCAAACGGTGAGGTACGGTTGCGATCGGTGGAATCTTTTGGAAAACGGGGGAGAGTATGCACCCCGACCTTCATGGTTACCGTTTCCTTCGGGTCATAAGGCTTGTCCACCTCAATAGATTCGAGTATATCGGTCAACTCTTCGCCGAGGAAAATAGAAACGATAGCCGGCGGTGCTTCGTGACCGCCCAAGCGGTGATCATTACCTGCACTGGCAACCGAAATACGAAGCAGATCCTGATAATCA
>JAZODN010000059.1:0-4816 GCA_045597045.1 Acutalibacteraceae bacterium | reverse complement strand
ATCGCCGATAAGGCGTACACCACACCGGCAGGTACAACGGTGCTGGATGCGATCGTCGTGTTGGATGCGACCGACAGTTCGCTGAAGTGCGGTTTGACAGCGAAGGTGAATATCTGTGTGAACGAGCAGACGGGCATCGTTGCGCCGTACAGCAGCTTGTGCGCCGATGAAGACGGCACGGAATACGTCTATGTCGCACGCGACGGACGGGCGGTGCGCTGTGCGGTTACGATCGGCGAAGAATTGACCGACGGAGTGTTAATTACTTCGGGCTTGACGGCCGGTGAGCGTTTGATCCTTTCAGCCGATGCAGTGACAGAAGACGGTGTGCGAATCCAGGAGGAGAACGGATGAAGGAAGTGTTTTGTGCGGCGTTTCGCCACATTCGTCGCCGTTTTCCCCGTGCTGCGCTCACCATGGGCGGCATTACCGTCGGCGTGCTGATGGTAACGCTGGTGTGTGTGATCGGAAGGGCCGGCACACAAACGGTGGGGCAGGAACTGCAGCGCATGGGGTTGCAAGGTGTTTCTGTTTCTGCCACTGCGACGGATGCGGTGCTTGGCAACGCCGAACTGGAAGCCGTGCGTGCGGTTGCCGGTGTGACCGAAGCCATGCCACTGACCATGGCCGGCGGAAAAGGGGTGCTTGGGAGGTATGCGTTCACGGCGTATATCGGCGGCATTGATGCCGGTGCCGATCAGATCATCGCACTGGAGGCGGCACACGGCAGGCTACTGCGCGCCGCGGATATCCGTGCGGCAGCGCCGGTGTGCGTGGTGGACGAGGCGGTAGCACGTGAGGCCTACGGCCGCACCAATGTGGTGGGGAAGACGCTTTCGCTCACGGTAGACGGGGTTACGTCGGAACTCACGGTGGTGGGGGTAGCCAAGGCCGGCAGCAGTCTGCTGCAAAGTGTCAGCGGCATGATTGCCGGCCTGGTATATATGCCGTATACCACGCTGCAAGAGACCAACGGTCGAGAAACGTTTGATCAAATCGCCGTGCGTGTGGAAAGCGAAGAGGAGACGGATGCCGTGCGTGCACGCGTTGTATCGACATTGGAACGGTACAGCGGCATCGACGGCAGTTACACTGCCGAAAACCTGGCGGCGCAGCGAGAACGCCTGTCGCGTCTGATGGACATTGTCGGTCTCATTCTTGCGGCGGTGTCGGCGGTGTCGCTTGTGGTGGCAGGCATGGGCATGCTGACTTCCATGCTGACCGCCGTGAACGAGCGTGTGCGTGAAATCGGGATCAAACAAGCATTAGGTGCCGAACGCCGTCGCATTTTGGCAGAGTTCCTGGCCGAGTCGTTGCTGTTGGCAGCAGCCGGCGGTCTTGCGGGAATCGTGGGCGGCGTGGCGATCGGTGCGCTCGGTCTAAAACTGTTTGGCATGTCCGTGACTTTGCCTTGGGAATCGTTGCTGCCCATTTGGCTCGGCACGATCGCACTCGGTGGGGTTTTCGGATGGTATCCGGCAAAAAAGGCGGCTGCACTGCATCCGGTGGAAGCGTTGCGTCAAGAAGTCGGATAAATTTCTTGTTGCATTTTTATAAAAGTTCCGTTATAATTAAATCTCAGAATGAAATGGGAGGTTAAACAACATGAACGAGTTAAAAGGCACACGTACCGAGGCCAATTTGATGGCCGCGTTTGCGGGCGAATCGCAGGCGCGCAACAAGTATACCTACTACGCTTCTAAAGCGAAAAAAGAGGGGTATAATCAGATTGCGGCACTGTTTTTGGAAACGGCAGAAAACGAAAAAGAACACGCGAAACTGTGGTTTAAACTGCTGCACGGCGGCATTGCCGATACCGCAACCAACCTGAAGGATGCGGCGGCCGGCGAAAACTACGAATGGACCGATATGTACGCCACCTTTGCAAAAGAGGCACGTGAAGAGGGATTTGACCACATTGCCGACCTGTTTGAAGGCGTGGCAAAGGTGGAAGCCGAACACGAAAAACGCTATTTGAAACTGCTCGAAAACGTGCAAAACCACGCGGTGTTTGAAAAAGCAGGCATTGTGGTTTGGAAGTGCGGCAACTGCGGTCATATTCACGTGGGCGAGGCGGCACCCGAGGTGTGTCCCGTTTGCGCGCATCCGCAGGCCTATTTTGAAATGCGTGCTGAAAACTATTAAGAGGTGACGGCATGCGCATTTTGTTCCAGGGCGACAGCATCACCGATGCCGGCCGTGACTACAGCGATCCTCACAACTTAGGTAACGGGTATCCGCGCTTTGCTGCCGAAATTTTGAAGGAACGGTTTCCGGATGAGGAACTGGAATTCTTAAATTTCGGCATCAGCGGTAACCGTGCGTGCGATTTGGTGGCGCGGTGGGAGACGGATTGTCTCGATTGGCATCCCGATATCGTGTCGATCCTCATCGGTATCAACGATACCTGGCGTCGATACGATGAGAATGACACGACCACAGCCGAACAGTTTGAGGCAAATTATCGCAAACTGTTAGGCGGTCTTCGCGAAAAAACGGCAGCCAAGATCGTGATTCTCGAGCAATTTCTGTTGCCGGTTGATTCTCAAAAAGAGCGCTGGCACGGCGAGGATTTGGACGAAAAAATTCAGGTGACCCGCCGTCTTGCGCGTGAATTTGCCGATGTCTTCGTGCCGTTGGACGGCATGCTTGCGGCTGCGTGTGTGGGGCAGGACCCTTCTGCCTTTTCGGGCGATAGTGTGCACCCCAGCAAAGAGGGCGCGCGGCTGATCGGCGAATGGTATGCCGATGCCGTGGCACCGTTGCTTTTGTAAGTTTGCAAAAATTAACATCCCTTGTGTTTACATGCAAAGCGCCGTTTTCTAAAATTCGGGGCAAATACTTTCTCGTCGCGGTGGAACAGTAGTACTGTTCACACCGCGATTTTTTTGCGCTGTGAACGGGAGGTGAGGAGAATCAAACGGTTTTTTCGAAGTGTTTGTTTGGTGCTGACACCTTTGTGTATGGCGGTGCTTACGGCAGTGGGTGTATACGGCGTATCGGTGCCGTCGGCATACGTGGTGGCAGGGAACAGCACCCTCAGTTTGCCAACACCGTTATCGGTTGTGGAGACCGAACGGGATGCGGCAAGTGTGCGCCTGCTTCGTGTGTTTCCCGTCAAAGAGGTGACGGTGCGTCAAGCGGAAGATATGCAGGTGGCACTCGGCGGCGAGGTGTTCGGTATGAAACTGTATACCGACGGTGTGCTGGTGGTGGGCTTGACCGATGTGGATACTGCCATCGGTAATCGAAATCCTGCAGCAGAAGCCGGCATTTGCAAGGGCGATTTGATCCGCACGATCAACGGCGTAGCCGTGACCACAAAAAAAGAGGTAGCAGCATTAGTGGAATCTTCCGAAGGGCGCACGTTAGAGGTGACGTTAGAGCGAGACGGCGTTACTTTTCCCGTGCGTTTTTCACCGGCGTTTTCAAAAGCCGAAGGGCGCTACAAAGCCGGCATGTGGGTGCGTGACAGTTCGGCCGGTATCGGCACCTTGACGTTTTATCATCCCCAAAGCGGTGTTTTCGCGGGTTTGGGACACCCCGTGTGTGACGCCGACACCGGGGAGATCTTGCCGATTTCGGCCGGCGAAGCGATAACGGCACGCGTGTTTAGTGTGGACCGCGGTGTGCGCGGCGATGCCGGTTCGCTGTGCGGCGGTTTTGCGGGCAGTACCTTCGGAACTTTATGGGAAAACGGGAAAAACGGGGTGTATGGCACGGCGGCAAATTGGCACACCGATGCGGAACTGGTAGAGATTGCACCGCGTCAAGAGGTGGTGACCGGTGCGGCTAAAATACGTTGCACGGTAAATGAAGGTGCGCCGCAATGGTATGAGGTTCAAATAACTAAGGTGCGCTATACGGGGGACCGTGAGGATATGCATGTCACCGTAACCGATGAAGCATTGCTTGCGGCTACCGGCGGCATTGTGCAGGGGATGTCGGGAAGCCCTTTAATTCAGAACGGAAAATTAATTGGAGCAGTTACGCATGTTTTGGTAGACGATCCGACTAGGGGTTACGCCATATTTGCGGAGAATATGTTAGAGGCTGCTCAAAGTGTTGCAGAGAAACAACAACTGAAGGAAGCGTCGTAATGATAAAAGCACCGCTAAATGCGGTGCTTTTATACGTTAATTTCCATTATGGCTTTGAAATTATATCGTCAATCTCATTTTTAAGTATCATCAATTCTTCGCACCTCTTTTTTTCATACTCAATAACGGGTTCTAAAATAGCTTCGGCACGTTCCTCAAAATATTTTTGCAAAAATCGTGAAATTCTATATGCAATAACCTCATAAGGTTTAATGTCTGACATTTCTTCTTCTTTTTGTATTTCGCATATAATGGGATCATAATCAGTGGCCGCTAAATGACCGCGAAATGCCGCAGATGATTTTACGTCATCGCAATACTCTACGATGGAGACAAGAAATTTCTTTCCTATGTCGTTTTCAAAAAAACGTGAAAGTTCTCGCTCGGTATCATTGGCTTTTAATTCTTTGAACAGAATTATTGTTTTTTCTGAAAGCCCTGTGAATTTACATACCTCTTTAAGAGTCATGTCCGTTGTAGGATCGGGAACTAAACCGAGCAAATAATCAACTGAAACGTTTAAGATTTTTGATAGATTAATCAATGTATCCGTTTTTATATGTCTATTTCCGTTTTCGTAGTATGAAATCAATTCTCGTTTACAGTATAACTTTTCGGCTAAATCTTCTTGTTTCATATTGCAGTTTTCTCTTGCTGTTTTTATCCTTTTTCCAATTGATGCCAAGTCGGTTTTGTTACAATTCATTATTTCAATC
>JAZODN010000058.1:0-5525 GCA_045597045.1 Acutalibacteraceae bacterium | reverse complement strand
TATTTCCACGAGGGCAACGTGGATCGCGACCCCATCTCCGAATTCAACTCCCACAACACCGAACTGCTGACGGTGGAAGAAGTAAAGCAAAAGCTGCTCTCCCTCGCCTACATCCGCGAGCGTTTGGATGAAATGGGCATTACGTATTGATCACCAACACAAAAAGCAAGCGCTGCTGTGAAAACAGCAGCGCTTGCTTTTTGGTTTCATTTTACTTTTTCAACGGTGCATAGAAGAGATCCAAGATAATCGCGTCAAACGCTTCTTCGTCCGGATAAAACTCCATAAAGGCGCCGCCTTGCACGCTTTGCCCTTTAGGCGACACCGTGCCACTGAACGTATAGTCACCGTAACGCGAGAGCATGGCACTCATAGCCTTTTGCGAACAATCGGTCACGATATAATCGACAGCCTTGTCATAGGCCTTGATTTCCCAACCGGCAGAGGCCGCCCGTGCCGCTTTCACAAAACCTTGCATATACTGCTCTTGCCGTTGCATACGCGATACGTTCAGCTGGTCGCCCACGCCGCTGCGGCTTTGCACATAGCGCACGGCTTGCTGTCCCTTCAGCTTAACCACGCCTTGCGGAATGGTCTTATCCACGGCAGAGAAATCGTCCGTCACCGTCACAGTGACACCGCCCACCGCATCATTAAACACGGCGATGGCATCCGTGCGCATCGAAAGATAATAATCGATCGACAGATTATACAGCAGCGACGACACCGCATTGCGCGTGTTTTCGGCACTGTCTTCCAAACCGCTGCCATAGGTGTGCGCCAACGCCAATTGCTGCTTGGCCGTACCGGCCGGATGACCGCCGGGACCAAGCACGGGCACCTGGGCGATCGTATCACGGTTCAATGTCAAAATCGTATAGTCTTCATTTGTTTCGTCAAACACCGCCACCGCCAACATATCGGCCGCACCGGCGTTGTTATAGGACCCACTGCCAACGGCAGGTCCCGCCTGATCAATCCCCATCAGCAACAGCACCGTGATGTCCTGCCGCGGATAGTACTCCACCCCATCACGCACGATCACGCGAGAAGGGATCGGTGCACCGTCTCCTTTATCGGCAGGAAAAACAATGGGTTCCAGAATCCGGAACCCACTGTATGCAACAACAAGTACCAGAAACACAATGAGAACGATCAGCCAAGTGTTACGTTTCACTCGTGGTCTCATAGGATCACACACCCTGTTGTTAATATATAGTTTGCAAAGAAGTCTCCGTGCAGATTACTCTGCATCGGTGCGGCGGCGATACAACAGCACCGAAAGCACCATGGCGATCAGCGCGCCCAACATCACCGCGATCCACAGCGCCGTGTGGGAGTTTTCGCCCGTCTGGGTGTCGTCCGAGCCAACACTCGCAGGCACCATGATGGCCACGGGGCCAAAACCGTCCAACGTAATGGTGATGGTGCTGTCGCCGTTGTTCACGGTATTTTCCAGCGCCACCCACTTGCCGTCTTTATACAGCATAGCAAACACTTTTTCGTCCTTCGCAACGGTGGAGTCCAAGGTCAGCTTGAACGTCTTACCGCCCTGCAGATACGCCGGAAGATCTTCACAAGTGGCGCCCACATGGAACAAATCGCGCACCACCAGATCATCCGCCGTCTTGTTTTCGCCCAACACAGCCTGCACCGGCTTGGTCAAATCCGGGCACTGCTCCGACAACTTCACGCCGTTTTTGGAAAGTGCATTGTACACCGATTTCAAGGTTTCAGCCTCATCCTTGGTCAACACCTTCGAACTATCGGCATCGGCCACAGGCACCACAACAATGCAGCCTTCATGACCCGCAGGATCAGTCGCCACCACACCGGGCGCAGGTTTGTACGAAATACTGGGAACAAACTCCACCGTTTCCGCCGTAGCAAACACCGCCGTGGAAAGGCACAGCACCAGCACCAACAGGCAAGCTACCAACTTTTTCATTTTCTACCACTCCTACAATACATCAAAATAAAATCACACATAATTAACGGGCATCTGCCCGAAATCACCTTTGTTTCGCGGTGCACTGCATCAGTTCTTTTCCTTCGTTTCAGAAGGACGGGCACCATAGCCGTAACCGTAATGACGGTACTTATAATATTTTTTCCCATAACGGTAGCCGTATCCGTACTTGCCGCCGCCTTCAGATATTGCATTGAGCACGATACCCAACAAACGCGTTTCCACAAAGCGGAACTGTTGCACGGCATTGACCAGCGCCACCGTGTTACCGTAATTCTGACGAGCCACCAGCAGGATCCCGTCGGTCAACTTGGCGGCAACCATCGCGTCACTCACTTCGCCCACGGGCGGCAGATCGAGCAGAATGTAATCATACGAACCGCGCAGTTCATTCAGCAGCGTCTCCATCGCAGGGGAACTCAACAACTCAATCGGGTTGGGCGGGTTGCGACCGGAGGCGATCACATCAAACCCTTCCTTCACTTCGTTGCCGCAAGGCTGAATCACATCCGGCAACGCTGCCTGACCTGTCAAATAGTTGGACAAACCGGGATTTTTCGGAATCTGCAATTTTGCTGCCAGCGAAGGGCGGCGCATATCGCAGTCGATCAACAGCACACGCTTGTTCAACTGCGCCAACGAAAACGCCAAGTTAACTGCCGACAAACTCTTGCCTTCGCCTGCCAACGCACTGGAAACCCCCACCACGGGGCAAGTCACTTCGTTGGTAAAAGAGAACTGCAATTTGGTGCGCAACAGCTTATACGCTTCCGAAGCGGAGAAATTGATGTTGCGACCGACCAACACGGGCGCTTGATGCGGTGCAGCCGGAGCCGTCTTCTTCCCACTCGACGAGTGGTAATAGTACTTTTTGCCGTAGCGGCCACTCTTCACGGGTGCAGACATATCCGGCACCGCCGCCAAAACCGGCACGTCACAGCACTGGGTAACGTCACTTTCCGCACGGATGGTCACATCGAACAGCTCACGGATCACAAAGAAGGCAACGGCCGCCGCAAGCCCCAGCAAAAAGCCATAGGCCGTGTTTTTGGGATAACTGGGAGAACTGGGCGCCGCCGCTAAAACAGCATGCTCCACCACCTTTGCCGAGGTGCCTTCCACAATGCTGGAAATCCGCTTGGGAAGGATGTAGGCAATGGCATTGGCCAACGCTTCTGCCTCATTGGGATCAGGGCTTGTGACCTTCACCTCAAAAATCTCGGTAGAACTGACCGATGCCGCGGAAATCATGCCACGCAACTCGCCGTATGTGCGATCGACACCGGAGTAATCGATCACTTCACTTAGTGATTCGCGCGTCTTCAAAATAACAATGTAGGAAGAAACCAAGCTCTTTGCCGCCGTAATATCACTGGAAGAAATGCTGAGCGCCGTATCTCCCAATGACAGATTGTTGTTCACATAGAACATGGCGGAAGAACTATATTGCGGAGTAACCAAGTAAAAAGTGCCAACGAAAAACAGCACGGCACACAACACGGCCGACAGCAACACGACCCACCAACGGCTGATCACGGCATTCCACAAACGGCGAATATCGATCCGCAACCCTTCTTTTTTGGGCATGATACCTTCGTTCATCAAGACACCTCCGTCATAACAACTCACATGTGCGTGTGAACCGCATTTGCAAAAGCACACACGCATCTCAATATACACTACACAAGATACCACATCTTACATAAAAAGTCAAGTAAAATTGTGTTTCTCCCTCCTTCACTTTTTTAGTTATATTGTTAATCTATCCGACTTATCACGGTTGCTTTTCTCAAAAAATTGTGTTACACTTTCGGTAACAAACACAAAGGAGCACACATATGACACAGTTGCAACTGGGTATCGCACGGGAAATCATCACACCTGCCGTGGGCGGACGGCTATACGGCTACGATCCCCATATCCGTTCCACCACCGTGAACGACGACCTCACCGCCACCGCCTTCTTTTTTCAGCAGGGAAACACCCGTGCGCTGATGATCAGTTTAACGATTTGCGAAATGCAAACCGCCCTTGCCGCCCGGTTGCGTGCCGATATCGAAAAGCAGTTCGGCATTCCGGCCGCCCACTGCTTGCTTTGCGCCACCCACACCCACTCCGGCCCCAATGTGGCCGGCACGATCGGCTGGGGCGACATTGATGCTCCTTATTGCGAAAACATCTTTATTCCGGCCATTTTTCGTGCAGTGAAACGCGCGCTCCATTCCCTCACCCCCGTCAAGGTCAGCGTCGCCGCCGGCAAAAGCCACGTGGGTATCAACCGCCGTGAACTGACCGTTGAAAACGCTATTGTACTGGGGCAAAATCCGTGGGGGTGTCTCGACACGACAATGACGATCCTTTCGTTTTTCGACATGACGGATAAGCCGATCGCCAATATGATCCACTACGGTGCGCACGGCACCGCCGCCGGCCCCAACACCGAGATCACCCGTGATTGGTCGGGCTTGATGACCGACGCACTGGAGGCAGAAAGCGGCGCCGTCACCGCCTTTTTCAACGGCACCATGGGCGATATCGGACCGCGTATCAGCAACGGAAAAACGGTGGGCGACCTGCACTACGTATATGAATTGGGCGAAATAGCCGCACGGGATGCCGTGGCCATTTGGCACACGCGCAGCGAAGCGCGCCACCTTTCGCTGCGTGTGTCTGCCAAAACGTTGGCGCTTCCGCAGCAGCCGCGCATGCCGTATGAAGAAGCGAAAACACGCCTGTCGCAATGCCGCAGCGGCAGTTGCGGCGAAAACGAACTGTTGCGCGCCCATTTGGAAGACGTGGTGCATTCGTATGAAAACGGCGAAAACGAAAACACTGCGTTTGCGTCGGAACAAATATTGCTCGCGTTGGGCGACGTGGTGTTTGCCTCTTTTCCGTTTGAGATCTTTTCACAGATCGGCCTGCGCTGCGATCACGCGGTGGAAGGGCGCACGGTGCGCGTGCTCTCCAATGTGAACGGCTTCGAGGGCTATTTTGTCACCGAGGACGCGTTGTGCCGCGGTGGATATGAGGTAAATATCTTCCGCTATATGCACCGCCAGCCGTTTGCCGACAATGCGGATTTTCACTTGATGAAGCAAACAGTAGACCACATTGAAGAAATGAAACAAGCGCAGCCGCCCGTTTAATAAGCTTTTTCTTTGATAGGCGCGAGCATATCAAAGAAAAGAAGAAACGGAAACCCCTTAAAATCTACTCGCTTTGCGGTCAAAGATTTTAAGACGTGCGGATTCCTCGGTCAACCAAGGCAAAAGCGGGGCCAACACGCCCGTATTGGCGAGTACTTTAACGAAGGGTGAGCGAAAATCCGCCTTCTTAAAACAGGTTCGGATTATTCGCGTCACCTTAAACAAAACAAAGCGGTGCAACCGTTCGGTTGCACCGCTTTGTTCATATCTTCGGCGAACTCTGTATTCACATCATGCGAACACGGGAAATTGACTGATTTTTCGAACCGCATACTGCAACGTCAAATGAGCATCGGTGGAATTGACCGTGACGTTACCCTCCACATCTGCCGCTGCAATGCTCAAGTGCG
>JAZODN010000057.1:0-3265 GCA_045597045.1 Acutalibacteraceae bacterium | reverse complement strand
TGACGAAGGGCAAGCGCGTGAACATCACCAAGGCGAAGACCAACGGCCTGTGCGAAGCAGGTTGGTACGTGGCGGATGAAAACGGCGTACTGACGCGCGAATAAGACAACAGCGTAAACCTTAACAACAAGGGTATGTGCCGAAAGGCACATACCCTTGTTTCTTTTTTGCGGTTGTTAAATGTGTGTCGCAAATTTGTGCGAGCAATTTGTATAATACCGAAAACGCAGTGACGTTTTTCTACAATATTTTTTCAATTTAACGCATTAAATTTCTAAAATCCCGTTGACAAATGCAAAGGAACGGAGTATGATAGTGCCTAGATATAATCTAAAACTGGAGGTCTTTATCATGGCAAGAGTGTACAATTTTTCGGCGGGTCCTTCCGTGCTCCCCGAGGCTGTTTTGCAGCGCGCGGCGGCAGAAATGATGGACTACAACGGCAGCGGTCAGAGTGTGATGGAAATGTCGCACCGTTCCAAGGTGTACGAAGAGATCATCAACGGCTGCGAAGCGCTGCTGCGTGAGATCATGGGTATTCCCGATAACTACAAGGTGCTGTTTTTGCAGGGCGGTGCCTCTTCGCAGTTTGCGATGTTGCCGCTGAACCTGATGAACGGCAGCGGCAAGGCGGATTTTGTTATTACCGGTCAGTGGGCGAACAAGGCGTATCAAGAAGCGGCGCGCTACGGCGAGGCCAACGTGATCGCCAGCTCTAAGGATAAGACGTTTTCTTATATCCCGAAGCTGGATCCTGCCACTTTCACCAAGGATGCAGACTATTTCCACATCTGCATGAACAACACCATCTACGGCACGGTGTATCATGAACTCCCCGATACGGGTGACGTGCCGTTGGTGGCGGATATTTCTTCCTGCATTCTCTCCGAACCGATCGACGTGAGTAAGTTTGGTGTGCTGTATGCCGGTGCACAGAAGAACATGGCGCCTGCCGGTATGACGGTGGTTATCATTCGTGAAGACCTGATCGGTAAGGCACGCGACATCACCCCGACGATGTTCAACTATCAGATCCATGCCGATAACGGTTCGATGTATAACACGCCGCCGTGCTACACCATTTATGTGGCGAAACTGGTGCTTGAGTGGCTGAAGAACGAGATCGGCGGTCTGGAAAATATGAAGGCCATCAACGAGAAGAAGGCCGGTATTCTGTATGATTTCCTCGACAACAGCAAACTGTTCCGCGGCACGGTGGTGCCGGAGGACCGTTCGCTCATGAACGTGCCGTTTGTCACGGGCAACGAGGAATTGGATGCGCTGTTTGTGAAGGAAGCGGCTGCTGCCGGCTTTGTGAACCTGAAAGGTCACCGTTCGGTGGGCGGCATGCGCGCGTCCATTTATAACGCCATGCCGATTGAAGGTGTCGAGAAACTGGTCGCTTTCATGAAGGCGTTTGAAGAAGCACACGCGTAAGAGGGGGAGAGCCGTTATGAACATTTGTACTTTGAATAAGATCGCGGCTTGCGGTACCGACCGCCTCGGCGCGAACTATACTTTGACCGAAGAGATTGCCGGTGCGGCCGGCGTTATGGTCCGTTCGGCAGCAATGCACGAAATGGAACTGCCCACCGAACTGCTGGCGATTGCCCGTGCCGGTGCCGGTGTGAACAATATCCCCGTGGATAAGTGTAGCGAAGCCGGTATCGTGGTGTTTAACACGCCCGGTGCCAATGCCAACGCGGTGAAGGAACTGGTGCTTGCCGGTTTGTTCCTCTCCTGCCGCAAGGTGCTCGACGGTATCGCTTGGGCAAAAACCCTGAAGGGCGAGGGTGCCGCTGTGCCGAAGTTGGTCGAAAAAGGCAAGGGCGCATTCGTGGGTCCCGAACTTGCCGGCAAGAAACTCGGTGTTATCGGTCTCGGTGCCATCGGTATTCTGGTGGCGAATGCAGCGCAGGCGCTGGGCATGGAAGTGTACGGTTTCGATCCGTTTATGTCGGTCGATGCGGCATGGAAACTTTCGCGCTCGGTCAAGCATGCGGCAAGCCGTGAAGAGATTTATCAAAACTGTGATTTCATCACTGTGCATGTGCCGCTGAACGACGATACGCGCGGTATGCTGAACAAAGAGACCTTTGCGCAGATGCCCGACGGTGTGCGCATTATGAACTTCTCCCGTGCTGAACTCGTCAACATTGACGATATGAAGGCGGCGCTGGAAAGCGGTAAGGTTGCTCGCTACGTGGTGGATTTCCCGACAGAGGATGCGTTGGAGGTGGCTGGCATCATTGCGATTCCGCACTTGGGCGCTTCCACTCCCGAAAGCGAAGATAACTGTGCCGTGATGGCAGCCGATGAACTGAAGGCGTATCTGGAAGACGGTAACATCGTGAACTCGGTGAACTATCCCACCGTGAACGTGCCGCGCAGCTCGGCTCATCGCTTGTGCGTGCTGCATCGCAACGTGCCGAGCATCCTGACGCAGGTATCGGCAGAAGTGTCGTCAGAGGGCATCAACATTGATTCGATGGCCAATCGTTCGCGTAAGGATTTTGCCTATACTATTCTCGATATTCCCACGGCTCCCACGGCAGACGCTATGGCAAAGATTGAAGCGATCGACGGTGTGATCCGCGTGCGCTGCATCTAACTGTAAACGACAAAGCACCCCGATTTTTTGGGGTGCTTTTTTGTCGTATGCCGTTGCTTTTTGCGAGGGAGTATGATACAATAGGCGAGGTTATGATGAATCCTAAAGCGAGGTTTGGGCAATGAAGCTTTCACGCTATATCGGTGATAAAGCGTTTTATCGCCGTACACTGGCTATCGCGGTGCCGATCATGTTGCAAAACGGTATCACCAATTTTGTAAATATGCTCGACAATCTAATGGTTGGTCGGGTCGGTACACTGGAAATGACCGGTGTTGCAGTGGCAAATCAGCTGTTTTTCGTGTTTATGCTGTGCATGTTCGGCGCGGTGTCGGGTGCCGGCATTTTCGGCGCACAGTTTTACGGCAAAGGTGACTACGAAGGTATGCGCCACAGTTTCCGTTTTAAACTGTTGCTCTGCGCCGTGTTGGTAACGCTGTGTGCCGGTGTCTTTTGGTTCGGCGGTGAATGGCTGATCAGCCAATTTCTGCAAGGCGAAGGTGCGGCGGAGGATGCGGCAGCCTCGCTTGGCTATGCGCAAATGTATTTGCGTATTATGATGATCAGTATGATCCCCAACGCGCTGATTCAAATATATGCCAGCACCCTGCGTGAAACGGGCGAGACGATGCTTCCCATGAAAGCCGGCATCAT
>JAZODN010000056.1:0-20868 GCA_045597045.1 Acutalibacteraceae bacterium | reverse complement strand
CCCTTGGTGATGTAGCCTTCGATCGCGTGAGTCAACGCATCCATGCCCGTCGCCGCAGTGAGGCCCTTCGGCATGGTGGCCATCATTTCGGGGTCGACGATGGCCACAACCGGGATATCGTGCACGTCCACACACACCATCTTACGGTTGTTCTGCACGTCGGTGATCACGTAGTTGATGGTCACTTCCGCAGCCGTACCGGCTGTGGTCGCCACCGCAATGATCGGCACGCAGGGCTTGGTGGTGGGAGCCACGCCTTCGAGCGAACGAACATCGGCAAACTCGGGGTTGGTGATGATGATACCCACCGCCTTGGCCGTATCGATGGAGGAACCGCCACCAATCGCCACGATGCAATCGGCACCACTGGCCTTAAACGCAGCCACACCGGCCTGCACGTTTTCGATCGTGGGGTTGGGCTTGATGTCGCTGAAAATGTCGTATGCGATATTCGCCGCATCCAAAACATCCGTCACCTTCTTGGTAACGCCGAAACGGATGAGGTCAGGGTCGGAGCAGACAAGCGCCTTCTTGAAGCCGCGTGCGTTGATCTCCGTTGCGACAGCCGCAACAGCACCCTTGCCGTGATAGCTGGTTTCGTTGAGTACAAAACGATTTGCCATGATTTGTTTCCTCCATGTTCTTTTTGGCGGCTTTCACCGCTGTTTTACTGTCTTATTGTAGCACATAACCTTGCGAAACGCAAGGGGTTTATACAAAGTTTTCAAATCGCAAACGCCGTTACGGAGAAGCCTTTGCATACGCGGACCGCAAGCAGGTGCCGAAGCCACATACACCCTGCGTGACCGAAACTGCTCCTTTTTCAAAGCCCTTCCTTTTCTGTGAATAAGAAAAGGCGCCGACCAAAGGTCAGCGCCTTACTTAAACGGTTATCCGTTTAATCCAATCACTTAATTACTTGCTCTTCTTGGTGGACAGAACGACCAACGCCGCACCGGCAACCGAAACGGTAGCCAACAGCGCCCACGGAGTAGCTTCGCCTGCAGCAGTCGGAGCCTTGGTGGTGGTCGGAGCCGCCGTAGTGGTAGTGGTGGTAGTGGTGGTAGTGGTCGTAGTAGTGGTAGTAGTAGTGGTGGTCGGAGCCGCCGTGGTGGTGGTCGTGGTGGTGGTCGGAGCTGCCGTAGTGGTGGTCGTGGTGGTGGTCGGAGCCGCCGTGGTAGTGGTCGTGGTGGTGGTCGGAGCTTCCGTGGTAGTGGTCGGAGCTTCCGTAGTGGTGGTCGGAGCCGCGATTTCGATCACAGCAGGAGCAGCCACTTCCACAGCGCCGGCTTCCAGCATGTCAACACCGGTAGCGTTGTCCGGATTTTCGATATCCCACTTCACGAGAACGCTGGTATCCACAGCGATTTCCACAGTGCCTTCGCTGGCGAGCACCTTGAAGGGCAGGGTAGCAATGATGCCGGAGAGGGGCTCCAAGCCGGAGTCGGACATGAACGCCACGCGCACCACGCCGTTTTCCTTATCCACGCCAACCTGCTTGTTGGGCATGGCAGAAAGGTTCTGAGCAGGATCCTTCGGGCCAACCGGCTCGCCAACCAACAACTCCAGTTTGTCGGTGGGGTAGCTGATTTCGAACTGGCCGTTCAGAACGTAGACATCATCGCCAACAACTTCATAGTTGATAGCGACTTCGATCTCGTCACCCTCAGCAGCGGTAATGGTCTCTGCAGAGATAACGAACTCCGCACCGTCAGCAAAAGCGCCGAACGGCACGCACAGCATCAGCGCCAAAGCGCAGACGATCGCGATAACAGAAAACTTTTTCATTTCAATCTTCTCCTTTTTAAAAATATGATTGGACAGTATCATTCTACACGTAACTCGACTCACTGTCAAGAGGTTTTGTAAAATTTTTTTAAATCTCCGGCTCTTCGCCCGTTTCGAGAGTGGGCAAAAGCGCCTCTTCGGCCACCTCATGGACGGCTTCTTCAGTTGCCGTTTCCACGGTGGACAACGCCGCTGCGTCGACATCACCGGTATCCAACAGCCATGTCAGCTGTCGGTTTTTCACACGTGCCGCATAACGGCCGCTGAACAGCGTCACCGCCACCAACAGCGCCACGCTGAGCACGCTGAGCAGCACGCCCGCGGCGAAGCCCTTGGGAACGAAGACCAGTTCCACCGTGTGTTCACCTGCCGGAATGTCAAAGCCAAGCAACGCACCGCCGCGGTTGTCCTCTTCTTCCACTCCATCGGGCACTGCTTTGTCCAACGGATAGGTCGAAACCGCCTTGCCGTCCACCTTAACGCGCCAACCGGCGTCGTAGGGGATAGACGTGAACATGGCGCCGGCCGCGCCGGCATTTACCGTGCCGCGGATGCGACTGTCGGCGAACTCGGTCACCGTCATGCCGTCGGCCGAAAGCGTTTTAATGGCACGATCAAACACCGCCTCGTCAATGCGCAACATATACACGTTACCCGTGCAGGTGGAGTTGCTCACGACAGACACGGTGGCAGTGCTGCCGGCCGTAAGATAGCCGGCGTCGATAAAGAACGGCATGTGGGTAGTGACGCCCCAGGTGTTGTCGCCCTGCGTCACCGAGATCGACTCGGCGCCGCGGCAATCCACGTAAATGAAATATTGGCCGTCCATATCGGCGGCCGCCTGCAGGTCGCCGCGCTTATCCACACCGGTGTCCAAACGGAAACCGTAGGTGCCGTTGATCGAGATCGCGCCTTTGTGATCGGCATACGGCTCGATCTGCATGGCCTGGAGCAGCGGCTGCTGATCCCCTGTCATAGAGGCATACAGCCCGTTGATGCTCTCGACCGGATTGTAGTACGAGGAGGCCCAGTCTTTCACCGCCGCATTGGCACGCCAAGCCAGCGGCAGCGCCGTGCTGTTCTCATATATATAGTACATTTTAACTTCGCCGTCATCACCCACAGTGGCAACCGAGTCCACCAGCGAAAGCTGTTTGTGGGAGGAAAGCTCGGTTTGCAGCGCAACGTAACGAATGCCGAGCAACGAGTCGGTGATGGGAACAAAACTTTCGTATTCATAACTGTTCACGCCATTGACTTTGTATCCCATAGCACCCATAAACCGCGTGGTGCGATAGGAGTTGCTGGAGGCAAACGAGGTGATACCGTTATATTGGAATAGGGCGGTATCGGTGCAGGTGCGGCGCGGCAAAAACTCCACGCGTGCAAACACGTCGCCGTTCTTTTTCACCTGCTTTTCGAGCATGCGCACCGCGTCACGCACACTTTCGGTGGCCAAATTATCCACGTAATTGGCGTGATCGCTGTAAAACTCCTGTCCGTTCAACTGATTCAGCACGTTAGAAGCGTTCAGCGTCATTTCCAGCATAACTACCGTCAACAGCAGCATGCTCCCGACCGCACGGCGCACCTTTTTACGCGCCATCAAGCAGCACAGCAACGCATACACCGCCGCAAGCGCCAAACTGATATACAGTGTTTTGAAGCCGTAACTGTCGGTATTGCCGAACTTTTCTTCCACCATGATATAGGTGAAAATGCCGCCCAACACCGCCGCGACGTGCCCGAGACGCACGGTGCGAATGTGCATCAGCGTTTCGTAGCTCAGCAACAGCAACACAAAGCAGTATACAAAGGAAAAACGATAGGGGAGATCGTTGGGAAAATGCAAGCCGTGCCACAGCAGGTTGACCTGATTCAACGGCAAGCTGAGCGCCATCACCGCCAGCAGCGCCAGATACGCCGCGCGGCGGCGGCGCGGAATGCCGCGGTTGAGCGCAAACAGCGGCACCAAAACCAACGGCGCAATACCGCAATAAATGTTCGGCAGGAAACGCGAACGGATGGTGGGGGACACCTGATACAGGTGGCGACCCAACATGTCGAACAAATCAAAATACACGTCCATATCCGGCAAGCCGGCACCGGCCGCCGAGGTCTGCCCCAAGGCGAGGAAGGTGGGCAGCACCAAGAACATGGCCACACCGCCGCCGAGCAGCGAACCGATCGCAAAGCGGCACAGCGCACGCCGATTGTTTTCAGCTGCGCGCTTTTGACGAAGCAAAAACGCAAAAAAATACAGCACCAGGAACATGCACAACATGAAGGCGATGTAATAGTTCGCATACAGCGCATACGCGAGCGAAAGCACGTAGGGCAGATACTTTCCACGGCGCATCAAGTGCTCAAAGCCCATCACCACCAGCGGCAGCGCGATCAGACCGTCCAACCACATAATGTTCCACGAATACGCCAACACGTACATCATCATGGAATACATCAGCGACACCGCCACTACTTTGGGCGAACGCTTGCCGTATACATATTGCAGACACAGCGCGCAGCCGGCCGCAATCAGCATATTTTTAAGGATCGTGATAAAAAAGATGCCTTCGGCCAGCAGCGCTTCGGGAAACAGCACCAACAAAATGTTCAGCGGGCTGGCAAGATAATAAGCAAACGCCGGCAACACGCTGGCACCGATGCCGAGATCAAAAGAGTAGAAGAAACCGGCGCCCTCCAAAAACATCGTGCGCAGCTTGGCCAACAGCGGCCCGTATTGATGGTGCATATCCACAATCATGCAGGTTTCAATGCCGATCGGCCAAATGCCGATGAAAATATACGCAATACCCAAACCGCACAGGGTGAGCAGCGCCGCCACCACCGGATAATACCACACGGGGCGTTCCTCGTCACTGCGCCAAAGGGCGGCCGACAGCGTGGCGGTGAGCAATCCGGCGAGCAGCAGCCCCAGTCCCAGCGGATACAGCAGCTGCTGTGTTTCGTTGCGCACCTCCAGTGCGGGATTGTCATGTCCGAAGATCCAGTAGCCAAGGACGGCACAGCCGGTAAAAAGCAGCACCATCGTCGCGGCACGCAGGATCTCCCACCACGAAAACGTTCGTTTCTCCATGTCTCGTTTCCTTTCTTCCTCTGTAAAATATTACAAGTATATCATAACACATTTTTGCGAAAAAACAAGAGTCCGCCCTTGTTTTTTACTAAGTTTTGTGGTATAGTGAAACTATTAAATTACTGTTGAGGTGAAAAAACATGAGCAGACCGGTTCTTTTATCGGCCGACAGCACCTGTGATTTGGGCGATGAATTGTTGGAAAAATACAACGTACACACCGTGCCGTTCAACGTCACGCTCGGTGAGGAACAGTTTTTGGACGGTGTGACCATCACCCCCGACGACATCTACGCTATCTATCACGAAAAGAAGTTGTTGCCGCGCACAGCGGCAATCAACATCGCCACCTATGAAGACACTTTCCGCGCCTATGTGGATCAAGGATTCGACGTGGTGCACATCTCGCTCGGGCACGGGCTTTCCTCCTCCAACCAAAACGCCGGTCTCGCCGCGGAAGAGGTCGGAAACGTGTGGGTGGTGGATTCCTGCAACCTGTCCACCGGTTCCGGTTTGCTGGTGATTGAAGCGGCCAAGCGTATCGCGGCCGGTCTTTCTGCCGAAGAGATCGCGACCGAATTGCGCGCGCTGGTGCCGCTGTGCCACGCCAGTTTCGTGTTGGATACGTTGGAATTCCTGCACAAAGGCGGCCGCTGCTCTGCGCTGGCCATGATGGGTGCCAACGTGCTGCAGTTGAAGCCATGCATTGAGGTGAACAATGCCGACGGCACCATGGCGGTCGGCAAAAAATATCGCGGCTCGCTTTCCAAGGTGCGCGAGCAATACGTGCGCGATAAGCTTTCTCGCGACGATATCGACTACGAAAAAGTATTCATCACCCATTCCGGCACCTCGGAATCCGAGCTTGAAAAGCTCAAAGCGCTTGTAAAAGCGTGCGGTCCGTTTGAAAACATTTATATCACCCGTGCCGGCTGCACCATTTCCTGCCACTGCGGCCCCGAAACACTGGGCGTGCTGTTTATGACCAAAGCGTAACACACAAAAAGAACTGCGAGGCGTTTGTAAAAGCGCCTCGCAGTTTTGTTTCAGAACACGTATTTCCCTTCGGGATGATAGAGAATATAGCCGGCATCCGCACCGAACTGCTCACGCAGAGCCGTCACCTGTGCCGCCACAGCTTCAGTGGGATACCCCTCTGCCTGCAGCCACGGCACGACACGCGGCGCGCGTTCCATCAGTTGCAGCCGCGTTTTTAACTGCTGGAACAACAAGGTCGCGGTTTCATACGGATGTTCGCGAGGCGCCAAGACCGTTTCGCCCCCCAACTCCAGTTTGCTCCCAAGCGAGGACGGCAGCGACCACGGTGCCACCGCGGCAGCACCGAACGTGGCCGGATTCGCACCATACACGGCTGTTTTTTCGCCAACAGCCGCCATGCCGTCGGCCGCAAGCATCCAGCCGCCTTTGCCCAGCGTTTTATCCACAGCCGAAACAAAGTTTGCCAAAACATCCCCCCGAGCAAGTGCCGTCTGCGTCGCGTCACCGTAGTAGGCGCGTGCCTCCTGCCGCGGGAATTGCACGCCGTCCAGTATCAGCATCGGGAAACCCAAGCCTTGCAACTCGGCCACAATTTCCAAAATATATTGCTGTGCCTCCTCGGCATATGGGTTCAGCCAACGGCGGCCACCCTCGTCCGGTTTATCGTCATACCACACCGTGTGGGGATCTCCCTGCACCGTCACGCGCGCCGCTTCCAAATAGCGTGGGGCGGTGTGGTCGCAAAAAGCAAACACACGCGGAATCAGTGCCAGCCCCCATTCAGTTTGCAATGTGTCGCGCAGAGCTGCCAGCGCCTCGACCGAAATCGCCCGTGATTGCACGGAACGGGCGGCAGCCGCCAAAGGCGATGCCGACGCATACCACACCAGGCCTTCCGCATCTTTCACATCCACGATCACGGCATTATAGCCGGCCCCGCTTGCCGCTTGCAGCGTCTGTGTCCACATCGTCGGCTCACGCAACACAGCCGACGGGAGATACACCGCGCGCAACGACTCTTCCCCCTCCTCCTGCGCAGGCGGAGGCGATGTGGGAACGGTCGGCGCGGTAGTGGTGGTGCCAACCGTAGGGGTCGTAGGAGCTATTGTGGGAGCGTTGGCTTCGCGCGCAAACAAAAACTGCGCCAAAAAGTACCCCCCAACAGCAACCGGTATCACCAGCAGCCACAAAAGCGCCCTGTCGAACGCAGCGGCGTTGCGCCGCCTGCGAAAAACGCGGCGCCTTTGACGGATCCTCTTGCGTTTCATTCTTTCTCACGATCTCCCATCACAATAGAATGCTGCTGCCGAAGCCAAGTACGGTCAGCGCCGCCAAACCAAGGTAAATCAAAATCACCGGCACACCGCGGAACGCCAGCGGTACGTCATGACTATTGATGCGCGACCGCCCTTCCAATATCAGCCAACCAACCAGCATAAAGCCGATGCAGCTTCCCACGGCAAGACCCATGGTGCCCCAAAAGCTCAAGGAGATCTTGTGGTTGGCCACCATAGCTAAACCGAGCGTCAGGTCGTTGAACACGGCCGGCACCAAATACGGCTTTATTTTTTGGTAAACCGGCACCGAAATATTGGCCACGATCAGCGTAACGATACAATACAGCGCCATCGCCACCAAAACCATCACCAGCGGCCGCAGCAGCTTTGCCTGCAGCCCCAAACCAAGCCAATGATCCAACGGATAGTCAATCGCCATGGTGGCAATCAAGAAGAACGATAATATACCCCCGAATTTCCAAATGTCGTTTTTTCGGTTGATCACACGCAGCGAAAGCGAGCTGCCAAAGCCGGTGGTAAGCACCACGTTTTGAAACAGCGAAGTGCCGATCAACATGGCTAACATCTCATTCATGCGGCATCGACACCTCCCCTGCCACAAAGCGGCGCAGCATTTCACGGACGAACTGTGACAGTGCCGCCATAAATCCCAACAAAACGAACGCAAAGAACGGGGATGCGGCGGCCGGTAACGGTGCTGTGGGCATGAGCACCACGTCCCACACGGTGCCGAATGCCAACAATTCACGCACAACCGCCACGATACAAATAACCACACCAAAACCGAACACCGCACCGAGAGCATCTGCCAACGCTTCGCTCGGGCGGCGCATCACGGCAAAACCGCCCACGCGGTAGGTCATCAGCGAATTCACCGCCAACAGCGGCAAAAAGAGATACAGTGACGCATACAGTTCCGGTTCGATGTAGGTGCCGAGCACAAAACCGGCACCGAGCAGCAACGCTAACGCAATCAAGGTATACAGCGGTGCGCGAAGAATGGGCTTCAGTTTTTCGCCCACCAGCGACATCAGCCACGCGGTCGGCAACAGTGCCAGCGCCACACAAACGGTAAGTGTCACACCGGCTTTTAAGTTCACCGCCGCCACCACAATGGGGCACAACCCCAGCATCTTAACCAACACAATGTTGCGCACCAGGAAGGTGTCAAAAAAGATCTGCGCCAAATGGCGCCCGTAACCGGGTTGTCTCGGCTCACTCACGTGCGGCACCTCCTCGCAGCGTTTTTATCCATCGCGGCAGATGAAAGCACAGTTTCCAGCAGTCGCGGTCCAACACGTTGGAAAGCAGGTTGCACAGCAACACCGCAAAACAAGCCCCTTCTTCAAACTTGCCCACTCGCCGCAGCGTCATGACCAATACACCGGCAAGCACACCGTAGGCACACCGCGCAAGCCAGTGTCGCGGCGCCGTGACGGGGTCGGCGATCAAGAAGGCCGCGGTAAGCATCAGGTAGCCGGCACACAGCTCCAACAGCACGCTGCCGCCAACGCCGGCATCCACGCGCGGAAACAGCGCGGCCCACAGTGCGCAGGTGCCGACAAACGGCAGCACGATCCACGGCGAGGAGACGCGGCGCACGAACAGATACAGAATACACGCCACCAAAATGATCAGCACCGATCCGATGGGTCCGGGGAAGTTGCTGAGCAGAATATCCATCGGGCTGTATGCCGGCGTGGCGCCGGCTTGCATCAGTGCTGCAGGCGAGGTTTGGGTGATCACCTGCGACAGGTCGACGATCGACCGTTCGGGATCGGGATAGGTAAACATCTGCACAGGAAAGCACACCGTGACGACCGCCAAGCCCACCGCCGACGGATTAAAGAGGTTGCGGCCACGGCCTCCAAACGGCAACTTTGCCACCAAAATGGCCGCACCGCTTGCCACCACCGGCACCCAATACGGCACAATGGGCGACATTGCAAGCCCGATCACGCCGCCCGTCACAGCGGCCGTGCCGTCGGCCAGAGGGGCACGCTTCATTTGCAGCGCGTACCCCAACACCTCAAACGCCATGGCCGACGCTATGGAAATCAGCATCACGTATAGTGGGCGCAACCCATAGTATACACACGAATACACCGCTAACGGGACCAACGGGATCAGCATATCCCAACAACGGGACGAAGCCGCCTCCGTCTGCCGCCAATGCGGCGTGGTGCGGAAGGTCATCATGCCACACCACCTCCTTCGGCAATCACTTTGGCAACCGTGGCGATCTGGGCCGCCAAATCGCGGCCGGCCGGACAAACAGCGGAACATGCACCGCAGTTGTCGCACATCTCCGGATGCAGCGAAACCACGTAATCATTTTGGCCTTTTTCCAACCGCTGCACGATTGCTTCGGGCAGTAAGCCTGCGTGGCAGGCCTGCACGCAGCGACCGCACCCCACGCACACGTCTGAAACCGGCCGCGCGGGATCGGTCAGTGCCAAAAGACAGGTCACCCCCGGCAAAACGGGGTTTTCATCCTCTTCGGTTGCCTTGCCGGTCATCATGTCCCCAAACACCAACACGGTGGGATCGGCCGCCAGACCGCACTGATGCAGCAACACCGCTGCCGGCGTGCCGAACGGCACGCGCACGTTGCGAGGGTTGGCCACGGCATCGCCCGTTACAGTCACCACACAGGTGGTGTGCGGCTCGTGATACGTTGCCGCGCGAAACAGCGCCAGCAACGCCTGCACGCCGATACGGCGCACGGTTTTTCCGCGCGGTTTGGCGGTGTAATGCACGGTCGGGTACTTTCCGCGCGTGACAAACAGCCGTTTGTCATCCCCCAGCCGTTGGCGCAAGGCACGGCGATGCTCAGCCGGCAGCGGCTGCACCGCTAAATGCCATTCTGCAGCACCAAGTGCACGCGCCGCCAACGTCAACCCTTCATACACTAACTCCACACTTTCGCCCAGCACGGCCCACGCCGCCGAAGCGTACGGTTGATCTTCCACCGCATCGCCAACCAGCAGGTCACAGCCATCCTCGGCCCATTCCTGCAGTTTGTCGCAGAGAAAACGACCGTCCAACTCATCCACCACCGCATATCGGCGGGCGATCTCTACGATCTGCTCGGCCGTGAGCGCAGAAATATCCACGCGCTCTTCGGGGGTGGGGCGACGCGCATCCATGCAATCCATCACCACGCAGGTGATCTTGCCGTATAACGGGTGTGCGATCTCTTTTTGCGCGGTATACACACCGCTGACCGACGAAAGGATCGGCGCCGCCTTCTTGTTTTTTTGCTCGGCGAGTGTCTGCCCATGCAGCACCGAGCTGTAGGTGTGCAACTTACACTTGGTTTCACCGCCGTAGGACAGCGGCAGATACACGCGCGACAGTGTTTGCAACTCCTCGATCGCCCGTGCGGAGGCAGGCGCCTTCAAAGAAGGCAATCGCATGCCTCGCAATGGAAAAATCGCCACGGTTTCCACGCCCTTTCTTCACAAAAGTTTGGGAATATGTTTTTACAACGCCCTTGCAACAGCAGCGTTACAGTGTATGTGTTAACTCTACCAACGCCGTGGGGTCGGCCGTGTCATAAAACGCACTGCCCATCACCACCGCGTCGGCACCGGCAGCCGCGACTTCGCGCACGTTTGTCGCTTTCACGCCGCCATCGACTTCGATCTCGATCTCCAAGCCGCGCCGACGGCACTCCTCACGAATGGCGGTGATCTTCGGCAAACAGGCCGGACGGAAAGATTGGCCGCCAAAACCGGGCTGCACCGTCATCACCAGCACCAGATCCAGCAAATGTAAATACGGCCACAACACTTCCACCGGTGTATCGGGATTGAGCGAAAGGCCCACCTTACACCCGGCTTCACGGATGCGCAAAAGCGTGTCCTCGATCGGAGAAGAGCACTCCACGTGGATGGTGATCATGTCTGCGCCGGCTTTAACGTAGGCATCCAACAATTTCGCCGGCTCCTGCACCATTAAGTGCACGTCGAACGGCAGCGCGGTCAGCGGTCGCAGCGAGGCGATCACCGGCGGTCCAAATGACAAATTGGGCACAAACACCCCATCCATCACGTCCAAATGTAAACGGTCAGCACCGTGCCGATCGGCCGCCGCCACCGCCATGTCCAACCGTGAAAAGTCGCAGGTCATAACCGAAGGTGAGAGTTTCATACACCGCACGTCCTTTCCTGTTCATTATAACCATATTTATACATATTTTACCACGCGCATACGCAAAACGCAAGGGCGCATTATATACAATTAGTATATTAGCCATTGAATATCACATTTTTTCCCGTTTTTCCCTTTTGGTACCCCGTTGTTTTTGGCGCCGTAGCAGTTGACAAGACCTTCACTGCGCAGTATAATAACGATAATAAAAGCCTGAACAACGAGGTGACGGTATGCACATTTTACAAGTCAATTGCTTTTACGACCGCGGCAGTACGGGGCGCATCGTGGCAGATATTCGCCGCAAGGCACTGGCCGCCGGCCACACCGTAACCGTTTGTTACGGACGCCACCAAACCACCCCAACGGAAGGCGTATACAAAGTATCCACCGAGCGTGAAGCTAAGGTGCACTCGCTGTTATCTCGGCTTTTGGGGGTACAATTTGGTTTTTCTCCCGTGGCCACCGGCCGCATTATCCGCCACATTCGCCGCGAACATCCCGACGTGGTGCACCTGCACTGCCTGAACGCTCATTTTGTAAACGTATACCGCTTGGTGTGCTACTTGAAAAAGCACCGCATTCCCACCGTGCTGACGCTGCATGCGGAAATTATGCACACCGCCGGATGCGAACACGCATTAGATTGCGAAAAGTGGAAAACCGAATGTCACCACTGCCCGAAAATTCGCGGTCGGCTTTCGCGCTTTGTGCGCGACGATGCACGCCACTGCTTCCGCAAGATGAAAGCCGCGTTCGACGGCTTTGCGGAATTAACGGTGGTGGGCGTCTCCTCTTGGCTGACAGACCGTGCCGCACAGTCTCCCGTTTTCCATGGTGCCCGTTTCGCCACGGTGGGCAACGGTGTGAACACCGATGTGTTTAAACCGCAGGACACCGCCGCCCTGCGAGGGCGCCTGGCACTGGCCGCCGGAGAAAAATTGGTGCTGTTTGTCACCCCCAGTTTCACCCATCCGCTGAAGGGCGGCAACGAAATGCTGGATATGGCACGTCGTCTGCCGCAACATCGCTTTGCCATCGTGGGCTTCAACGGTGATGCCGCCGCGCTTCCCCCAAACGTGACCCCCATTGCGCACACGCAAGATCCTGCTGAAATGGCCGCGTTTTATACGCTGGCCGACGTCACACTGTTGACCAGCGTGCGTGAAACCTTTTCGATGGTGACAGCCGAATCGCTCTGCTGCGGCACCCCCGTGGTGGGATACGAAGCCGGTGCGCCCGAAACGATCGCACTGTCGGATTACAGCACCTTTGTGCCGCAGGGCGACCGCGACGCACTGGAAACGGCACTCACCGCTGCGTTGGCACGCGATTACGATACCGCCGCCATAGCCGCCGCGGCCAAAACCGCCTATGCCACCGACACCATGACCGACGCCTACTTGGCACTGTATCGCAACGAGGCATAAAAATAACGCTTGGAACTGTTCCAAGCGTTATTTTTTTCGCCGTTTTTCGCGCAGATCCGAAAAGAAGGTGCGCAGCAGCGTTGCACACTCCTCTTCCAGCACACCGCTTACCGTTTCGGGGCGGTGATTATACGGCAGATCGAAGAGTTGAATCACCGAGCCGCAGCTGCCGGCCTTGGCATCCGCGGCACCGAAAAACACCCGATCCACACGGGCGTTGATAATGGCACCGGCACACATAGGGCAAGGCTCCAACGTCACGTACAGGTCACACCCGAACAGCCGCCAGCCGCCCAGGGTGCGGCAGGCGTTGTCGATCGCCTCCACCTCGGCGTGCGCCAGTGCGTTCTTGCCGCACTCGCGCCGATTGCGGCCGCGCCCGACGATCACACCGTCTTTCACTACCACGGCACCGACGGGTACCTCCCCTTCGGCCGCCGCTTCACGGGCAAGCGCCAGCGCTTCGCGCATAAACGCTTCCGTACTCATCGCATAACCTCCCCAAACACCGTCAGCGCAGTGTAGATCGCCACGGTGAGTAACACGGCAGGGTTGGCCCACATGCGCCGCGCACACTCACGGGGCGGCAACAAACTGCGGCGGTTCATCAACGGCAGTGCCGCCGTCTTGCCGCCGACACGGGCGGTGAGCAACACACCGGCCAGTGCACCAACCGTCACCATCACCGCAAAAACCGTCATCTGCACCACCATGGCTGCATTTTCCGAAAGATATTGTGCCGTATAATCCAGCACCACCGACAGCGCATTGTTCAAAAAATGCACGGCCATGCCGGGCCACAAGCGGCCGGTATGTAAATACAAATAGCCAAACAGCAACCCCAACAACAGCGCAAACGGCAGCTGCGTCAGGTTGCCATGTGCCAGCCCGAACAACAGTGCCGACAGCACCAGCGCCCGTCGCTCGCCGCACGGCCGCAGCGCACCGAGCAACCAGCCGCGATATAACAGTTCTTCCACCAACGCCGGCAGCATCGCATAGGTAAAGAGATTGAGCAGCAACGGCAGCCAACCTTTGGCGTTGTGATAATCCCCCAAAAACGGCTCCACGCCGAACTGCTCCATAAACATCAGCCAATAATTGGTCAAATAGTTGGCCAACACACAAAAGCCGCATCCAAATGCAACCAACAGCAGCCCTTCCCACGCCGATACCGCGCGGCGACATTCACGGGGCAGCAACGGCTTTTGCCGAAACAACAGCGCCACCACCGCCACCGGCAGCAACAGCACGCCGCAATAATAACCGCCGTACAGCACGTAATACGCCACGCGGTGCAGGGGAGAGGCACCCATTTGCGCTTCGGCTGCCGCCAAAACATCCCCTACCGCAAACGCCAGCACCAACTCCACCGCCAGCGAAAACAACATGGCGACCCCTACGAACCACGCACAGCGACGCAGCAAGCGCCGTTCGTCTTTTTGTGCAGCAGACAACGCTGCCACCGTTTGATCGTAGGTCATCGGGATCCCCTCCTTTGTATCATACACCGCACAGTATAACAGAAATGCAAAAGAATGTAAAGCAGGGCAAAAAATTTTCTGCTTTTTTCTCTTTTCCATTTGCTTTTATTCACATTTGTGTTATACTGTTCATGTATATATCAGCAAAGGTGGTTTTTTGATGGAAATTTGTGAAAAGAAGCGTCTCGCGGTCGTGGCAACACGTATCCGCACGAACATTGTGGAAGGTGTCTTCCACGCCAAAAGCGGCCATCCCGGCGGTTCTCTTTCGATCGCGGATGTGCTTGCCTACTTATACACAAAAGAACTGCGCATCGACCCCAAAAACCCCGGCGACCCGATGCGTGACCGCATGGTGCTTTCCAAAGGCCATGCCGCCCCTGCGCTGTATGGTGCGCTTGCGGAAAAGGGGTATTTTGACCGCGCGGAAATTCAGCAGCTGCGCCATATCGGTGCCATGCTGCAAGGCCACCCCGATATGAAAGGCACCCCCGGCGTGGACATGTCCTCCGGCTCGCTGGGCCAGGGTGTTTCCGCCGCGGTGGGCATGGCGCTGGCCGGCAAGCTGGACGATGCGCCGTATCGCGTGTATACCATTCTCGGTGACGGCGAAATTCAGGAAGGTCAGGTGTGGGAAGCGGCCATGTTCGCCTCCGCCAAGGGGCTGGACAACCTGTGCGTGATCGTGGATAACAACGACCTGCAGATCGACGGCTCGGTGCGCGAAGTAAACAACCCGCATCCCATTCCGGAAAAGTTCGCTGCTTTCGGTTTCCGCGTGATCGTGGTGGACGGCCACGATTTCGATCAGTTGGAAATGGCGTTTTCCGGCGCACGCGCCACCAAAGGACAACCCACGGCCATCATCATGCGCACCACTAAAGGTAAGGGTGTATCTTTCATGGAAAATCAAGTGGGTTGGCACGGCAGTGCTCCCAATAAGGAACAATATGACGCAGCAATGGCGGAGCTGACCGCACGCCTTGCGGAAGTGGAGGGTTAAGATCATGGCAGATGTGGTTAAAAAGGCAACGCGTGACTCCTACGGTCAGGCTCTGATTGATCTTGCCGAAACGACACCGAATCTGGTCGTGCTGGACGCCGACCTGGCTGCCGCCACCAAAACGGGCGGTTTTAAAAAAGCGTATCCCGACCGTTTCTTTGACTGCGGTATTGCCGAAGGCAACATGATGGGCATCGCCGCCGGCCTTGCCACCACCGGCAAGGTGGTGTTTGCCTCCAGTTTTGCGATGTTTGCGGCCGGCCGTGCGTTTGAACAAATCCGCAATTCGATCGGCTATCCCCACTTGAACGTGAAGATCGGCGCCACCCACGCCGGCATTTCGGTGGGTGAGGACGGCGCCACTCACCAGTGCTGTGAAGACATCGCACTGATGCGCACTATCCCCGGTATGACGGTGATCTCGCCGGCCGACGACAACGAAGCGCGACAGGCGGTCTTTGCAGCCGCGGCCATGGAAGGCCCCGTGTATCTGCGCTTCGGCCGCTTAGCAGTGGAAAACGTCACCCCGGCAGATTACACGTTCGAAATCGGCAAAGGTATCACCCTGCGCGAAGGTAACGACGTAGCCATCATTGCAAACGGCCTGTTGTTGGGCGAAGCGTTGAAGGCGGCCGATACGCTGGCAACCGAAGGTATCGGTGCGCGCGTGATCAACATGGCAACCATTAAGCCTCTCGACCGTGAACTGGTATGGCAGGCGGCAGCCGAAACCGGTGCCATCGTCACGGCGGAAGAGCACAACATCATCGGCGGTTTGGGCAGTGCCGTGGCCGAAGCGGTGGCCGAAAAGTGTCCCGTTCCCGTGCTGCGTGTCGGCGTGCAGGACACCTTCGGCAAATCCGGTCCGGCGCTGGACTTGCTGCCTCTGTTCGGTTTGTCTGCCGAAGCGATCGTGGAAAAATCCAAAGCTGCCATTGCTATGAAAAAGTAAACACACAACCACACGGGCGAAGCATCTTCGCCCGTGTTTTGCGGAAAGGACTCACGTATGCAATTCCCCCTTCTGTTTGAACAGCGTATGCGCGACCTGCTTGGCAACGGGTGGTCTGCATTTGCCCAAGCGATGGAAGCAGACGTCCCTGCCAAAGGCCTGCGCATCAATCCGCTAAAGGCTGCGCGTGAAGAGGTTCTTGCGCTGTTAGGCGACACCGTGACCCCCACCGCCTTTTCACCGTGGGGCTTTCGGTTGGAGAGCGAGCGCAAAGCCGGTAATGATCCGCTGCACCACGCAGGGGTATATTATCGGCAAGAGCCGTCGGCCATGTCGGCCGTGACCGCCTTGGCCCCCTGTCGCGGTGAACGCGTGCTGGACTTGTGCGCCGCCCCCGGCGGAAAATCCACCCAAATTGCTGCCGCACTGGCAGGCGAAGGTCTGCTTTGGTGCAACGAATACGTGCGCGCACGCGCCACTCCGCTGATGCAAAATTTAGAGCGCTGCGGTGTCGCAAACGCCGTGGTCACCTCGTTGGATACGGCGGTACTGGCCGAGCAGTTGACCGATGCGTTTGATGCGGTGCTGTGCGATGCGCCCTGCTCGGGCGAAGGGATGTTTCGCAAAGAGCCGGAAGCACTGGCACAGTGGAGTATAGATAACATCGCGCTGTGCGCCGCACGGCAGCGCACGATTTTGGATGCTGCCGCAAAGACGGTGCGCCCCGGCGGCCGTCTGCTGTATTCCACCTGCACCTTTGCGCCCGAAGAAAACGAGCAAAATGCAGCGTGGTTTTTACAAACGCATCCCGAATTTGAAGCCGGTGACCTTTCTGCCTTGCCGTTTGGACAACCGGCCTTTGCCGTTGCCGACGGATTCCCCACACACGCCGGCCGCCGCATTTTGCCGCAACACGGCGGCGAGGGGCATTTTCTGGCGCTCTTTCGACGCAAAGGCGAGGGTTCGCCATGCTGCCCCCCTTATCTCCCCCCCAAAAAAGACAACCACGCGGCCGAAGCGGCCGCGTTATACCGTGCGCTGTTTTTCGACGAGCCGCAAGGGCACTTTGTTACGGTAGGTGAAACGGTACGCCTGCTGCCGCCGACCATGCCTGCCACCTCGTTGCACCTGTTGTCGGCCGGTGTGGCAGTGGCCGACGTGTGTAAAAACCGCCTGGAGCCTGCCCACGGTGTTTTTGCAACCAAGAAGGCTGAGCACTGCCGTTCGGCCATTTCGCTGCCACCCGACAGTCCTCTGCTTGCCGCCTTTTTGCGCGGCGAATCGATCCCCTGCGACAGCGGGCTAACGGGTTGGACCGCCGTGGCGGTCGGCAACGCGGTGGTAGGTTTTGGGAAGGCCGTGAACGGCACGCTGAAAAACCGATATCCCAAAGGATTGCGAATACACTGATAAGGAGAAACACACCATGCGCAAGACAAAAATCATTTGCACCATCGGCCCGGCCTGCGCCGACGAGGAGACCCTTACCCGTATGGTAAAAGCCGGCATGAACGTGGCGCGCTTCAACTTTTCGCATGAAACGCACGAAAAGCACCGCGTGCTGATGGATATGGTCAAACGGGTGCGCAATAAACTGCAAACCCCCGTGGCCATTCTGTTGGACACCAAAGGCCCGGAATATCGCATCGGCACCTTTGCCGAGGGCAAAATCACGCTGCAAGCCGGTGACACCTTTGTGTTTACCGGTCGCGACGTGGTGGGAGACGTTCATCAGGTGTCGGTTTCGTATCCACCCATGATTCGGGAACTGGATGTGGGGGATACTATTTTGCTCAACAATGGCTTGATGTCTTTTGAGGTCACCTCGCTGACCGAAACCGATGCCGTCTGCCGCGTAACCGTGGGCGGCGATCTTTCCAACCGCAAAAGCATGAGCATTCCCGACAAGGTGTTCAGCCAACCTTACCTCAGCGAGCAAGACAAAGCCGACCTACTGTTCGGCATTGAGATGGGGGTGGATTTTGTTGCGTGTTCGTTCGTGTCTCGCCCCCAAGACCTCGACGACGTGCGTAATTTTATGAAAGCACACGGCGGCGAAGATATTGACCTGATCGCAAAGATCGAAAACCGTGCCGGCGTGGATAATATTGACGAGATCATCGACCGCAGCAACGGCATTATGATTGCGCGCGGTGACATGGGTGTGGAGATCCCTTACGAGCAGCTGCCGGCGATTCAAAAGCACCTCATCACCACCTGCCGTTACCGCGGCAAGCGCGTGATCACCGCCACCGAAATGCTGGAATCCATGGTGGATCGTCCCCGACCCACCCGTGCGGAAATCTCAGACGTGGCCAACGCAGTGTATGACGGCACCAGCGCGCTGATGCTTTCTGGCGAAACGGCAGCCGGCAAACATCCCGTGGAGGCGGTGGAAGCCATGAGCCGCATTGCCGAGCAGACCGAGCATAACATTGATTACGCCAAATGGTTCCGCGATTCCGATTTCCGTATCAAAAACAGCATTGATGCCATCTCACACGCCACCTGCGCCCTTTCGATTGATGTGGATGCGAAGCTGATGGTGGTGTGCACCCTCGGCGGAGGCACCGCGCGTATGGTGTCGCGCTTCCGTTCGCCGAAACCTATTATCGGCATGACCACCAACGAACGCATTTGGCGCAAGCTGGCGCTGTCGTGGGCGGTCATCCCCGTGTTGAGCGAGGAGTTCCCCTCTACCGAAGTGCTGTTTTATCACGCTGCCATGGCGGCCCGACGCTCGGGATTGGTGCAGGCCGGTGACCGCATCGTAATTACCGGCGGTATCACCAACGGCATTTCCGGCAACACAAACCTGATTAAACTGGAAACCATATAAAAAACCGCCCGGGTGTTATGTCCGTAAGAACACAACGCCCGGGCGGATTCTTTTTTTCCTTGCACACCGCGTACAGCGCGGTGGCACTTGCCACATAGGCCGATGGCGCAACCGCCCGCGTTTGACAACGGAATCGTAAGGTGACGAGAATAATCCGAATCCGTTTTTAGAAGGCGGTTTTTGCCGTCACAACACACCCGGCAAGCAACCGGTGAACCTCGTTTTGCAGGCCCATAACCTACCCCTTACCAACCGAAGAAGTCTTTTGTAAAGGCATCGGTTTGCTTTTTCAGTTCGGCAAGCAACGAAATCAACGCCGTGTCGCGTGTGTCGTCGTATCGTTTCATCAACATCCCCTGCGCGTGGCAAAGCTCCATATACATCGGATAATAGTTGCGCATAAGAAAGTTCATGTATTTCACCATGCGGAAATCGCCGTGGATGCGGAAGTTCTTGTCCTCGAAATACTGTTCCACCGCCACACTGCGGCGCGCAAGGATCGCTTCGTGTAAGCTCTCCCAATCGCGCCCCTTCGACAGCACCAGTGTAAATGCAGGGGTAGGTTTTCGGTAATCCGCTTGGTCACTGCAATGGCTGTCGCTGTTACCGATCACGGGCATGGTGTAGCCTTGGCGTTGCTGATCGTAATAGAACGCAGTTTCCAGCTGATTGGCTTCGGGACCGCAAATGCCGTTGAGCATTTCGTATGCTTCGTATTCACCCGAACGGAAAAGGTGTTCGGTCATTGTCAAGGGCATGAAATACACTTGACTCCACAACCAAAACGGATGTGTCAGCACCGACATGCCGCCCGACTCTTTGATCTTTTGCACCACCCAATGCCGTGCGGCGAAGTTGATCGGATCCACCCCTTCGGGGATGGCAAGCGTTTCCGCCAACGCGGCAATTTCGGCATCCGCTTTTTCGGGGTCGACATAATAGCATTCATTGACACTCGCTTTGCCGCCGACGGAGAGGATGTGTATATAATCCTTCGGGACGTGGATCTCCTCGCCCGTCAAAGCGGTGAGGACGTCCGGCAGTTCTTGCATAAACGCGATTCCCTTAAGAGAGGAGTCGTAGCGGTAATGGTCGGTAATGGCGGCAAAATCGTATCCGGCGGCACGCAGATTGCTGAGCATACCGCCCACCGATTCGTGCCCGTCCGAGCCGCAGGTATGCAGGTGCACATCCCCCTTGTGCACCGTCATCCCTTTCCAATCGGGATCGACCGCATACATAAACATGTACGGTGCGCAGTTGTAGGGCGGTTTCAGATGGCGGTTGTAATGCGGATTGTCACAATATTTCGCCTCTTCGGGCACCTTCAACTTCAGCGTATATCCCTGCTCGCGCACAAAGGTGTGCTCAAACCGCAACACCCCGTCACGGGCCGTAAGCGCAATCTTTTCGACCGTGGGAATGTTCAGCCGCGTGGTGGTGGTTTCGTGCGGCCAGATCTCCACCGTATACTCGCCGCCCTCCAAAAAGGCGGCATGGTCGCCGCGCGGCAGGATGGTGACCACCGTCGGCTCGCTCACCGTCACAACCGCAGGGATCACGCGGTAATCGGTTAAAAATTTCTGTTCCATACATTTTCCGCCTTTCGCTGATATACTGCCTACAAAATACCACAGCGGCCTGCATTTTGCAAGCCGCTGTACGGTTTTTTATTACATTTCGTCGAAGAATTTTGCGTGAACTGCCGACACGGCACGATCCGCATCTTCCGCCGCAATCAACACCGATACCTTGATCTCGCTGGTGGAGATCATCTGAATGTTGATGCTCTTTTCGGAGAGGGCTTCAAACATCTTCGCCGCC
>JAZODN010000055.1:0-15964 GCA_045597045.1 Acutalibacteraceae bacterium | reverse complement strand
GTTTTGTTCTACTTTCGTCTTTACGTTGTTTAATTTTCAAGGTCCTTTGCCTCCCTGCGGAACCCTGTTCCGTGGGGTGCTCGACTATAATAGCAAAACCAACCGCATTTGTCAACACTTTTTTTGAATTTTTTTTGGATTTTTTAAAAAATTTTTTGAGCCACAATATCTTGTGAATCCAAGGGAAAAGCGACACAAGAAACGGCATCTCGCTGTAACGCGAGATGCCGTTTTCATCACAATTTACCAACGCAGCGCACGTCGGGCGTGGGAACCGCTTCGAACGCTACGCCCAGCGCACGGCCCTCCGGAAACAGTTCCGACAGCGGCACCAGCACAAACGCGCGTTCCATCATGCGCGGATGCGGCACAGTCAACTCCTCGGTCGATTCAGCAACCCCCTCATACAGGAGCAGATCAATGTCCACCACACGCGGAGCGTTGCGGAAGGTTCGCACCCGACCAAGCGCCGCCTCGATACCGAGGCAGCCGCCGAGAAGCGCATGGGGAGTGAGCGCTGTTTCAAGCGTCAGCACAATGTTATAAAAGTCCGGTTGATCGGCGTAACCGACAGGTGCCGTTTGATATACCGACGACACCGATGTGACCGTGGTGTCGGGCAGCAGCCCCAACGCCTCCACCGCCGTGCGCAGTGCCGCCAACGGATCGCCCAGGTTAGCACCCAAGCCGAGCACCGCCCTCATGCCGTCCCCTCCCGACGGCGCGTGATCTCCACCGCCATGTAATCAAAATCGGCCGGCACGGGCGCGCGCGGCTTCTTAAGCAGAACAGTGACCTCCTCAATCGGAAATTCCGCAAGCAGCGTGTCGGCTACGCGGGTAGCCGCCCGTTCGATCAGATCGTTTTTCTCTGCCAGCATCACCGCCATAACGCGTTTGGATACGGTGGAGTAATTGACCGTGCGTTCCAGATCGTCGGTGGCGCCGGCGGCGGAAAGATCCAACCCCAGCGTCACGTCCAACTCAAACGGCTGGCCTTTTTCCTTCTCCGCTTCTTTGACACCGTGATAGGCGTAGACGCGAAGTCCTTTTACAATAATCTTATCCATAATTATACACTCCTCTTCTTTTGCAGCGCCGCTACCATCCGTGCCGCCGCCACGGTGGCGGCTACGTCGTGCGCCCGTATCACGTCGGCACCGTTCAGCATGGCAGCCGTGTGCAGTGCCACGCTGCCGGCAAGCAGTTCCTCGCCGCACGCCTCTTTCACCACGCGCTTGCGTGAAGCGCCGACCAACAGCGGTGCCCACGCAGCGTAGTCCTGCAGATGATCGATCAGCGCAAGGTCACCCTCTGTGGAACTGCCAAAGCCGATGCCGACATCCACACACACCGCCTTGCGCGGCAGACCTGCCGCAGCCAGCAACGATGGCAGCCGCGAAAGATACTCACGCATATCGGCAAGCACCTGCGCGGCGGCAGCCGCACGCGACGCCGCGTCCCCCGTGCGCATGCACACCATGCCGGCGCCATACTGTGCCACCACGCCGAACATACCGTTTTGCAGGCTACCCGACACGTCGTTGATAATATGCGCCCCGGCCTCCAAAGCGCGGGCCGCTACTTGCGCGTGGAACGTATCGACCGATAACGGAATTTCCACTGCCGCGCGCACCGCCCGAAGGCAAGGCGCCAATCGTGCCCACTCTTCCTCCGCCGACAGATACGCGGCGCCCGGACGTGTGGACTGTGCGCCGATATCCAAAACGGCGGCACCTTCTGCCGCTATATCCACCGCACGCGCGGCGGCGGCTTCCGGCGTGTTGTAACGACCGCCATCCGAAAAGCTATCCGGTGTGACGTTCAATATCCCCATTACCAGCGGCCGTTCAAGCGACAGCACACCGCCACGTATTCGCCAACCGTCCATACCATTCTCCTTGTATATATGATATATTACATTATATAACCTGCGTCATCAGCCAAAAGATCAGCGGAATGGTGCCACAGGACAGCAGGTGCGACACAATGGTCATGCCTGCTGCAGTGGACGGATCCTTGCCGTAGGCACTGGGCACCACGATGGTGTTCAGCCCCAACGGCATAGCGAGCGAGCAGACACCGCAGATGATTTCGGTACGCGTAAGGGGCAGCAGACAAAAAGCACCGACAGCAACGAGAGGCACAACCACCAAGCGCACAACCGAAAGCAAATACACCGAGCCGCTGCCAAACAGTTTTTTGAAATCCACCGCCGCCACGGTGATGCCGGTAAGCAGCATCGCCACCGGCGACATACACCCGCCGGTAGCACTCACCGCACCGGTAAACCACACAGGCAGCGACACGTCCGAAAGGCCGAGCAGCATGCCGAGCAACATACCGCCAAACATCGGATTACAAAACGGTTTGAACTTCGCCCACACGCCGTGCGCTTGCGCCTCTTCGGCCGGAATCAGCAGTTTCGGCACGCCCCACAGATAGATCGCCACCCACAACGGGAGAACAAAAATGAGATACTCCATGAAAATATCGGGGAACATGGCCGCCACAACCGCGTTGCCCATGAACCCAAAATTGGAAAACGCGAGACCGTAGGTGTAAATGTTCTGAACAAAACGGTCACGCGACAGCAGGCGAGGCAAAAAAACAGCCACAGGCAGCATCACTAAAAGTACCGCCGCGCTGACAAGCAACAGGCGACCCGAGGAGGCCAGTTTGTCGGCTGTGAAGTTTTCCATGAAAGTACCCAGCACCAGCGCCGGAATAAACACCGTGTTTTCCAGTTTCGCCAGCACGCGGCTCGCATCGGACGCGACAACGCGAAGCTTGACCAATGCAAAGCCGACCGCAATCAGCAAAAAGAGAAAGGCCATTTGGTTGAGGGAAGAAAAAAAGATCTCCATACCGTTATCACCCCACGAGCATCATAACACATTTTTCGCGACTGTGCAATAACCCCCCTGCTTTTTTGCTACATACCGCTACTCTCATGTTAAATAAAAAAGAAAAAAGACCACCCATTGGATGGTCTTTTTGGAGCGGCTTACGAGGCTCGAACTCGCTACCTCCACCTTGGCAAGGTGGCGCTCTACCAGATGAGCTAAAGCCGCATTTCAGTGCGAATGGTAGTATAGCACACTCTGGTGACGCTGTCAAGCCTTTTTTCTTTTTTATTTTCTTTTTTATTTTCTTTTTTATTTAATCCGCAATCGGGAACGTTTTGGTGATTTTGCTGTTATCAAAACTAAACAGTGCCGAAACCTCAACTTCTACATCTGTCGTCGTGTCATTCAGCACATACGCGGCCTCCACATCCAACGTCGCACCTTTCTTGATTTCCTTCGTCTGGTTGTCGGAAGAATAATTGGCCGAGTCGTCCGCTATATAGCAGCTATTCAACCCTACACCATCCTGATACACTTGGTCATCGAAGGCCAACATAAAACTCTGACTTTCTTCTTTGTTATTTGTAAACACATATTTTACAATGACAATCGGATTACCTTCCCAGTCTTTCGCCAAACGGCAACTAGCAATATCCACGGTACAATCCGCCACCTGACCCACCGAATCGTCTTTCTGTGCTACATCACCCGTTCCAAGGTCTGTTTCCTCACCCGACGAACCGCTGCCCAGCGCAAACAGAACAAAGGTCAGCACAAGCAGCACCGCCAGCACAAACGTGCCTATTCTTTTCATGATTTCTCTCTCCTCTTCAATAATTGTATATTTCCATAAGCAGCAAAAGCCGCCAATAGATAAAGAAATACATCTGCAATATCTCCTGTACCTGCCACAACACCCCAAACCTGCAAAACCTCATATCCCCATCCAACGATTATCGTTGTTGCGAGAACGCTGTGCCTAAATGGATATACCGCATACAGTGCAGATGTCAACGCATACCCCCAAAGGAAATCTGCAAAATAGTAACGAATAAATGCATCTCCCCAAAACTCGGCTGTTGAAAGCACCGTGTTCACAGGACAAAACAAAGCGCAATGCAGCCATGTTTCTTCTCGAAACAAAAGATAGATACACGCACCGAGCAAAAGCGCACCGACGGCATGTGCCATTTCCCATCTACGAATATTCATGCTTACCATTATAGTCATAATTATGACAATTGTCAAGTATATAAATATATTCTATCCTTTCAATAAAGAGGAGGCGATAGTGTGATAAGTTATGCGCCCTTTTGGGAGACGTTAAAACGAAAAGGCGTCTCCACATATGTTTTGATCAAAAAGCACAACATCAGCAGCGCCACTATTGACCGTATCAAAAAAGGGAACGGCATCAGCACTATGAAAATCGATGATTTCTGTCGCATATTGGAGTGTAACGTGCAAGACATTATTCAATATCTTCCCGACAAAAAATAGGAGAGCTTGTGTTTGGACGCTCTCCTGTTTTTGCGTCTGCTTCCCCGTTGCATTTTTCGATGCGATGTGCTATACTGCCTTTGTAACTTTTTGAAAGGATGTTTTGCCATGACATATTCCTATCGGCCGCAGGGCGTGTGTGCGCGCGGCATCACCTTTGAAATCGAGGACGGCATCGTCCGCAACGTGAAGTTTGAAGGCGGTTGCTCCGGCAACACGCAGGGTGTGGCCGCCTTGGTGGACGGCATGACCGCCGAAGAGGCGATCCGCCGTTTGAACGGTATCCGTTGCGGATTCAAAGGCACTTCCTGCCCCGACCAGTTGGCCAAGGCGTTGGAAGCGGCATTGTCGGAATAACAAACGAAAGAGGACGTATCACGATACGTCCTCTTGTTTATTTCACACGCCAATAGCCCGTGGCATCGCGGTCGAGCAAACGCTCGCCTACCATATCGCGGCGGAGGGTGCACACGTCATCGTGAAACGCCGAAAGCACGACGTTCACCTCCCACTCGCTGTAAAGACGGTCATATTCGAAATTCTCAGCCAATCGTTCCAGAACGATGCGCTCTTTCTTGCGCTGTGTCGGAATCGTCTTCAATTTGTCGTACTCAAAAAACGCATCAAGCACCTTTCGGCGGTACGCCGCATCCCGTTCCTCCTGCAAATCGGCTTCGTCCGACCGCGTTTCCAATATGTCAAGCATGCGCGTTTCAAAAACTTCCTTCTTCAGTGAGTACATCATATAATACTGACTTTTGTAGGACACGACCGCCCCTGCATCCGCCAGTTTTTTGAGATGAAACGACACGGTAGGCGGGGTCAGCCCCAATCGCTCGGAAAGCCTCTCGACGTACATATCCTCTTGCGCCAGCGATTTGACGATCTGTAGCCGCGATTTGTCTGCCAAGCATTTAAACAGCGCGATCGCTTCGGTCTCTGTCATTCCCCGTTCCTCCACACTTGCTCGAAAAACACTTTGATTTCGGAAACGGCCTCCAGTTTGATCTCCTCGATCTGCATCTTTTCCGCATCCTCGTGCTGACGGGCGGCTTCGTGCGCCGCTTTCCACCCCATGGGAATCTGTCCTAATTTTTGTGCAAAAAAGGCGCGCACACTCGCTTCGTCCCTTTGCGTCCTCGCCGCTACCGCCAGAATCGTGCGGAACACGTCGTACATGTTGGCGCGTACCTTTTCAAAATTCGCTTCGTCACGCCGCCCGTCTGCAACCAATGCCTGCTCCCGGTTCTCACACGCGGCAATGCGTTCGCCAAAAAAGGCGTTCATTTTTTCCATCTTTTGTTGCATAGCCTTCGCCTCCTTAAGGTGACACGAATAATCCGAACTTGTTTTAAGAAGGCGGATTGCCCGCGCCTCCTTACGCGTTCATTATATCGCCTCTCCGTGTATTTGTCAATCCTTTTCGATAATTATCTAATTGGATTTGTAAAAGAGAGAAGCAACAATAATATGCACCCCAAAAGTTAGACACTTTTGGGGTGCATATCACTTGCGTATCTCTTTTTTATTATTCCTCTTCGGGGCGATCCCAGTTGTGCCACACGTTCTGCACGTCGTCGTTATCTTCCAACACGTCGAGCAGTTTTTCCATCTTCACAACCAAATCGGGATCGGTGATGGCAGTATACACATCCGGCACCATTTCAAGTTCAGCCGAGACGAAGGTGTATCCCTTGGCCTCCAACGCGTCGCGCACGGCAGAGAAATCGTCGGGTTCGGTGGTCACTTCAAACACGTCGGCATCCGCTGCGAAATCCGCTGCACCGGCCTCGAGCGCGTCTTCCATCACCTGATCTTCGTCAAGGCCTTCGGCCTCAATAGCAATAACGCCCTTTTGGTTGAACATAAACGACACGCAACCGCTTTGGCCGAGGTTGCCACCGTACTTATCAAAATAGTGGCGAATGTCGCCGGCCGTGCGGTTACGGTTATCGGTCAACGTTTCCACGATCACGGCAATGCCGCTGGGACCGTACCCTTCGTACTGCAACGCTTCCCAGTTTTCGCCGCCTTCGCTCGACGCCTTTTTGATGGCGCGTTCGATGTTGTCATTGGGCACGTTGTTGGCCTTTGCTTTGGCGATGGCATCTTTCAGCTTGGAGTTAGCGGCAGGATCGGGGCCACCGCCCTCTTTTACCGCCACAGCAAGTTCACGCGCGATCTTGGTGAACACCTTCGCGCGCTGGCCGTCGGTTTTCTCCTTCTTGCGTTTAATGTTGTTCCATTTGGAATGTCCGGACATAGGTTAAGACTCCTTCTAAAATATTATTCCTCGTTTTTTTCTTCTTCGTTATTTCGGGGGCGGTTGGCTGCACGCACCGTTTTCACCGCCGACACCGGCACGCTGATAGGCGGCGAATCGGGAGTTTTGTCCAATCGCACCTTGAGCATACCGGTGAGCAAACTCACTTCGGTTACCACACCGCGCCCTTCGTCGGTGATCACGGCCGACCCGTTTTTCGGCGTGGCACGCAACAGCGATTCATACGCTTCCTGCTCGTATTTGAGACAACACATCAAGCGGCCGCAGGTGCCCGAAATTTTAGTGGGATTCAAGGACAGCCCTTGTTCCTTTGCCATCTTAATGGAGACCGGTTGGAAATCCGCCAAAAACTCCGAGCAGCAAAACGGGCGACCGCAAATGCCAAGCCCACCGAGCATTTTGGCTTCATCGCGCACGCCGATCTGACGCAGTTCAATGCGCGTGTGGAAGGAGGATGCCAGATCCTTCACCAATTCGCGAAAATCCACACGCCCTTCGGCGGTAAAATAAAACAGCAGTTTGGAATTGTCGAATGCATATTCCGCATCCACCAACTTCATATCCAGCTTGTGCGCCGCAATACGTTCCTGGCAGAGGTTCATCGCACGGCGGCGGCGCTCCTCGTTTTCCTTCAACTGCTTTTTATCCTCGTCGTTTGCCACGCGTACTACCGGACGAAGCGGTTGCACCACCGTTTCATCCTCCACCGTGCGGTTTGGGATGCACACGGTGCCGCACTCAATACCGCGCGCGGTTTCAACCATTACCAGATCGCCCACCGCCAGTGCGTGGCCCGCAGGATCGAAATAGTACGCCTTTCCTGCGTTGCGAAAACGTACCCCTACAATATATGTCATAGCCTTCTCCTTACTGTCCTGTTCAATCACGCCCTGCTGCTGCACGCAGTCGAGCGCTTATCATTGTTAAAAGCAACGTGTGGTTCACGTTGCGGCGGCGCGTTTTTTGCAGTTCCTGCACCGCCTCTACCAACGCAGCCAAGCGCGACGGCGGCAATTGCCCTGCCAAATTCACGGCGGTTTCGGACACCGCACGGGAACGCATACCGCTTGCACACGCCAACGCATCACGGAACAACAGCACCAGCGCTGCCAACACATCGTCGGTTAAGGTTTTATCTTTTTGGTCCAGCGGCGCCAGCGCCGAAAGCAGCGCCCATTCCTGCGACGCCACTACCGCAGCGGCCACCGTGTCAGCCAGTGTGCGCACCTTTGCCAAACCGTCGCCCTCAAGCGCCTGCAGCACGCGCCCCAAACAACCGTCATACAGTGCCAGTGCCTCTTTAACCTCCTCGATCGGCGCATCGGGCGCTTTCTCGCGCAGCCACGGCAACGCCTCGGCCTCGCTCACGCCGTGCAGCGACACGCACACCGTGCGCGACTGCACTGTGGGCAACAGCAACGAACGGTTTTCACAGGTCAACATAAAGAGCAACCGCGGTGGCGGCTCTTCCAATATTTTGAGCAATGCATTTTGCGCTTGCGGCGTCATGCCATCGGCACCGCACAAAATCATCACCCGTCGCGGCGCTTCATTCGGCAGCACATAGGCGCGGTCACGCAGATCGCGCACCGTGGCAATATGAAATGACCGTGCCGCACCGTCGCCACCCAACTCTTCGATATCGGGATGCCCACCGCCGAACGCCTTGCGGCACGCAGGACACACGCCGCACGGGCGCTCTTCCCCTTCGCTCATGCATACCGCCGCCGCGGCAAGGGTGCGCGCAAGCGTGCGCCTCCCACTGCCGGCGGCCCCTTCGATCAACAGTGCATGCGGAAACTGCCCCCGTGCGGTATACGACGAGAGCAGCGCCTTTACATCCTCGTTACCAACAAAATTACCGAACCGCATTACAGTTTTTCAAACCGTTCCACATCCAGCACAAACACCGTGGCACCACCCACCGTCACTTCCACCGGGAAGGTTGCGGTATTCATGCCGCCGTATGCCGTGCCGGACACCAACTGCGTGCGGCGCTTGGAGTGCTTGCCCACCAACGAAATGACCTCATCCACCTTTTCCTCTTCCGTACCGATAAGGAAGGTGGTGTTGCCGGCCTTCAAAAAGCCGCCCGTCGTGGCGAGCTTGGTGGCAAAGAAACCGGCTTCCATCACCGCATCTGCCACACGAGGAGCATCGTCCTTATTCACGATTGCCATAATGAGTTTCATAAAGGTACCCCCTCATTTAAAATGCTTGTTTTCCGCAGCACCCCGGCCAGCAGCAGACCGCCGCCGACACACGCGACCGTCTGCCCTGCCGCTACCTGCAGGGCGAAAAGCCAAAACAGTTGCGCATTCCCTGCGGCAAACGCGCACTCCGCGCCGATAACCACAGCGTTGAACAGCACCGGCGGCAAGGTGGCAAGCCACGGCAGCCCACGGGTTGTTACGCGGCGCAACGCCCGCGTAACGAGCGCCGCCGCAAGCGTGGCCACCGTGCCGAACAGCCAATCCCACGCACCGACCGCGCCGCCGGCCAAGAGGTTGGCGATGAGACAACCGACCGTGAGTCCCGGAATCGCCGCCGGCATAAACGCCGGCAGAACCGTCAGCGCTTCTGCCACACGCACCTGAACAGCGCCGTAGCTGATAGGTGCAAACACCAAACACAGTGTCGCATACACGCCACCAATGATACCGGCTTCGACCAAATACCGCAACGAACGTTTTTGCTTCGTTTTCATATTCAATTCCCCCGTAGTTTTATTTTAGGTCAGGATGGTTTCGAACTGACCGCAGGAAATACTCCTACACCGTAATGATACACTTTACCCGTGAATTTGTCAAGGTTTCGCCTTGGCTTTTATATGGAAAATGTATTGAAATGCCGCGCAAAAAATGATATAGTGTAGTGGTGGAGGTGACGGCGTGCGCACATATCGTTTGATTCGTTCACGGCGAAAAACCGTGGCCATTGAAATTCGCCCAAACGGCGAGTTATGGGTGCGCGCACCGCACCGCGTTTCCCGTGCAGTGATCGACCGCGAGTTGGCCTTGCGTGAAGATTGGATCGCCGCACATTTAGCCTCACTTCCCCCACCACCGCCCGTGCCGAGCGAACAGCAGCTTGCTGCATGGCGCAAAGAGGCCGTGGCATACCTTCCGCAACGGGTGGCCTATTTTGCCGATATAATGGGGGTCCACCCCACCGCCGTGAAGATAAACGCCGCCGCCAAACGTTTCGGCAGCTGTTCTTCAAAAGGCAACTTGAATTTTTCCTGCCGCCTGATGGCCTATCCGCCCGAAGCAATCGACTACGTGGTGGTGCACGAACTGGCGCATCTGATCCACATGAATCACAGTGCTGCATTTTACGCAGCGGTGGCGGCCGTGCTGCCGGATTACAAAGCACGCGCAGCGCGGCTGAAAAAGTAAGCACTCTCCCCCTCTCGAAAAGAGAGCCACACACCTGATCGGTTAGGAGGAACGCCCATGTCGAAAAAACAAGACCTGCTGGGCCTGCTGCGCGCGGCGATCGACCGCTATGGGATGCTGCAAAACGGCGACCGCGTAGCGGTCGGCGTGTCGGGCGGCAAAGACAGCATGGTGCTGCTCTCCCTCCTCTCGGAATTGCAGCGGTTTTCGCCCGTTTCCTTCTCGCTCACTGCCATCACGCTTGACCCCTCGTTTGACGGAACGGAAACGGACTTTTCCGCCGTGGCAGCGTGGTGCGCAGCACGTGACCTGCCGTATATTCTGGAGCGCACCCGTTTGGCGGAAGCCGCCATTGCACAGTCGGCAGGCAAGCCCCCGTGCTCGCTGTGTGCCAAAATGCGGCGCGGCGTGCTCCACCGCACGGCGGTGGAAGCGAATTGCAACGTGGTGGCACTTGGTCACCACAAAGACGATGCCGCCGAAACGGTGCTGATGAATCTGCTGGAAGGCAGCCGTTTCGCCTGCTTCGCCCCCGTGACCGAGCTTGATCGCCGCGGCTTGCGATTAATTCGCCCCTTGCTTTTCATGACCGAGCGAGACATCGCGAATTTTGCGGCAGCGGAAGAGCTGCCGGTGGTGAAATCGCGCTGCCCCGTGGATGGACACACTCACCGCCAAAAGGCAAAAGAATTGGTGACCGCCCTTTCGGCCGATTACGGCGACGTGGCCGAAAAACTGACCCATGCATTGACAGCCGACCACATCAACCATTGGTAAAGGAGAACCGATATGAAACGACTGTTGGCGATACTCACCCTATGCGCACTGCTGCTTGCCGGCGGCTGCCGTCCGAAGGCACCGACCGATAACACCGAACCGCCCTTGCCTGTCACAGGTGACGTGGAGGTGGCGGTTCTCTCTATCGGGAAGGCAGATGCCATTGTGATCACTGCCCAAAACAAAACAGTGGTCATCGACACCGGCGAAAGCGATGACGGCGGCAAGGTGCTGAACTATTTGAATGAAAAAGGTCGCGCCGTGATCGACCTGCTCATCATCACCCACTACGACCGCGACCACGTGGGCGGTGCCGACCGCCTGCTGAATTTCGCAGAGGTGAAGCAGGTGATCCGCCCCGACTACACGGGTGTGCGCGAAGAGTACGATACCTTCCTTGCCACCCTGCAGGATCTGCAGGTACCGGATACCGCCCTGCCCTGCGGCGGCGATGACATCACACTGCAGATCGAGGATATGGAGTTCACCATAAACTCCCCCCTTAAAGACACCTACGTTAACAAAGACGGCGTGCAGCAGGATAACGATTTCTCACTGGTGGTGCGTGCGCGCCACGGCGCCAAGGTGTTCCTGTTTGCCGGCGATGCGGAAGATGCACGTCTGGCCGAGTTGGTGGTAAGCAAGAAAAATTGGAAGGCTGATTTCCTAAAATTGCCGTATCACGGCAATTTCACCGAACTGACCGCCGCGTTTCTCAACCTGGTACAACCCGACTATGCGGTGGCGTGCGATTCGGATAAAAACCCCACGGCAGCCGAAACGGTTGCCGCACTCGCCACACTTGGCTGTCAACTTTTTGCCACTCGCAACGGCACGGTGGTGTGCAAAAGCAACGGTGTGGCCCTCACCGTAACCCAGTTGAAGGGCGAATAACACATGCACAAAAAAGCATACCCCGTTCAAGAACGGGGTATGCTTTTTTGTTGTCCGTTATCCTTCTGCGGGGAATTTGCTGATCTTCTTTACAACGTACTGTAGTATAAGCCGCGCATCGGTAGAGTCGACAGTGCCGCTGCCGTTCACATCGGCGACGGCGAGGTTGGGCAGCGTTTTGATTTTCTTCACCGCATACTGCAAAACCAAGCGCGCATCGGTAGAGTCGACAGTGCCGCTGCTGTTCACATCCCCAAGCAGGCTCGGTTCCCCACTCGCTTTCCACTGCGCGATCACCGTCGTATCGGCGGCGATCCACACGGTAGCACCCGCGGCGTATTTTGTGCCGTTTATCATCCAGCCGTCAAAGATTTTGTTGGCAGGGGCGGTAAAACCGTTTTGCGGCAGGGTATAGTTTCCCACAACTCCGCTGACCGCCGCCATGTTGCCCGTGCCGCCGTTTGGCGCAAAACTGACGGTATACGTTGCAGGCACCAGCGTGACGTTTTGGATCACCGCCGTATCCGCTATCGTTACGGTGTAGGTTACGGTAGGATACCCTGCTTTTTGCGCCTTCAAAGTATATACACCTGCCGGCACGCGCGCGAAACGATAACTCACCGTATTCCCCGTGAGGACCGTCTCATACGCCGGCTCGGTAAGGCCTTTCGGGATGAGTTGCAGGGTGACATCCCCTGCCGTATTGCCCGTGTCGGTAACGAAGCCGCTGACCGAGCCTTTGCGCGCGGGCGGCAGCGCCCCTTCCTCGAAGGTATAGTAGATATACACCGCGTTGCGGCTTACGTACACGTTATCCCAGTCCCCTTTGGCAACCACCTGCTTGCCGTCAAGGTACGCCGCCGTATCGGCAGCGAACGCACACACATCGGCACCGTTCATCTGTGTGGAGATCACCTTGATCTCCACCTTATACTGCTCACCTTGCACGAAGGTGTCGGTCGGCTCTAACATTTCGCCTTCGCTGTTGTACCAGACCACGCCGTTCGTACCGGCGTAGTTGGGATCCGGCCGATACAATTCGGGGTAGGCCGCTGTCACGGTGTAGTCGGGCGTTTCACCTGCACGCGGTGCTTCGAGATTGTACATCATCACGGTGGATAACGCCTGCGGCTGACAGGGGAATTCCGCGCGAACGGTTTGTTTCGTGAGTCCTTCGCTGCCCGTGGTATTTCCTTCCGCCGCCGTGCCGTTCACCGAAGCGGTAAACAGCATTTCGTACCAGCGGTCGTGATAGAACGTATGGCCGTCCTCCGTTTTGAGATATACGCTGATCTGATACCTGTGACCGGGTATGAAGGCTTCGTTTTCGTAGACCCAAGCCGATGCCGTCATATCAAACCAACCGATGCCGTTCTTGATATAATACAACTTTTGATCGTTCATCCAGTCGTCGTAGTAAACGTTTTTGGATGTGTCTACGTAATACCCACTGCCGCGGACGGTGGCGGCATAGGTGGGCTTTTGCCCCGCCACGGGTTCGGTCACATTGTCAATGACGATGTTTTCGATCACGCTGTCGTTGCACACACCGAACTCGTAGTGGACGGTGATGTAGCGCGACGGATCTTTGCCGTAGGTCTTGTGCGCTTTGGTCGAGTTGCCGTTGACCTCTGCCCAGATGTACGGCTCTTCACCGTCGTAGGAGACCATCGGCAGAAATTCGTAGCCCGTCGCCGTTTCCAGTTCGATCTCGATCTTGTAATATTTGCCCGCCACGAAGGGGGTGGTTTTGTCGATCAGCTTCCAGTTGTCCACGCCGTTGTCCGAAGCCAGCCAGAAGCGGTGCTGGGTGTAGTTCGTGCTGTCCCCCGCGGCGCGATAGCACAGCGGGCGGTCAACGGTCACGGTGTAATCCGGCAGTTGTCCTTCTTTGGGGGCGGTCACAAAGATCTCCGGCGGGTAGACCATATCCTTTTGAGAACCGCAGGTCTCACAGATATAATCGTCATTTTCATCCACGTGCTGACAAAGTCTGGTCACCTTTCCGCAGGTGGGGCTGACACACACCAGAATATGTCCGTGATATTTCTTTCGGGCATCCCCGTAGGGGGTGGAACGGGTGGTCAGATAATCCTCGTAATACTGATAATTGTGTCTTGCCGTCAGGGTGACGTCCACCGTGCGGGTCTCGTTGTCCTCCTCGTCGGTGATGATGCAGGCGTAGGTGTATTCCGTGCAGCAAGCGTCTTCGGGTACCAACAACGTCAGTTCGGGGCCGTCATACACCTCCCCCTCCTGCGGGTCGGACAACGGCACGTATTTCCAAACGCCGCCCACCTTCTGCTTACGGCACCACGTATAGGTGAGCGCACTTTCACCCTCGGCTGTCACGCTGAAGTGAGCAAAGTTGCTCTCGTCGTACCCCTCGTCGGGATCATACGAATAGGCGGTGGTGGAATTCTTGGGCTGTTTGGTGATGAGAATGGCACCGATCTCAAATTCACAGATATCGCAGTAGCCGTTTCTGTCCTCGTCCTCGTGGGGGCGCAGAGGGGTCACCTTCTCGCATTCCTCACCGACGCATTGCAGAATATGACCGTATTTGTTTCGTTCTGCCAATTCGTAAGGATGCTCGTTGCTGTGATACCGCTCGAAGTACTGATAGTGATGCTTCGCCTGCACCAACGCATCACGGGTGGTCACCTCGTTGCCGTACGCATCGGTGATGACACAGCGGATGTACCAATCACGGGTGCAGGCATCGGTGGGCACCAGCCAATAGATCTCATCCCCCTCATAGTCCTCTCCGTCCTGCGGATCGGTCAGTTGGGTGTATTTCATCCCGCCGAAACCGTAATGATAATATCCCTCGTACCAGGTGTAGGTCAACTCGCTCTTTCCTGCCGCCTTTACGCCGAAGCGGGCAATGTTTCTCTCGTCATACGCCTCGTCCGCACTGGTCACAAGGGCCGCCTTCGAGTCGGCGGGTTGCACCAGAACACGAATCTCGGCGTCTCTCACGTAACGGCAAACGGTACAAATTCCCTTCGCATCGAAGGTGTGCGCTCTCTTGCCCGTCACGTGGGCGTCCTCACGGCAGTAGGCGCAGTTGTGCCAGTGATAGGTGGAATCCCAATCCCACGTCGGCATCGGGCGGACGGTATGGTTGGATTGCTCGGGGGAGGCATCGTTATGCTCATCTGCAAAATGCTCCTCCCAATCCATGCTTTCCACGCAAACCCATTCGCCGCAATCACAGCCCGAAAAATTCGCAACATCCTCACAGCAAATCAAGCAAAGGTCGCAGTCGTCACAGATACCCGCGCACTCTGAGCAATATTCCTCACAATTCGGACAAATGGTCGCGCACTCCTCGCAGGAGCCGCAATCCTGACACATCAACACACATTCCGAACACAAATTGCAGTTTTCGCAGAACGACTCCGCGCATTCCAAGCACCGCTCTCCGCACCCCTCGCAAAGCGGAACGTCCCCGATATAACTCTCACAGCCGGGGCAATGGAGACCGGCAGCAATCGCGCAATCCAGACAGAGGTCCTCGTTGGGATTGATCTCGGTGCAACCCCCGCAAACACCGCATTCCACGCAAAACTCTCCGCCGCACTCGCTGTAGCATTCCGAGCAATCGGGGCAGTGCATACCACTCTCTATAGCACATTCCACGCAAATTTCGCTTCCGATAGCCATAGAGCACTCCTCATCGTACGCCACGCAATCGTCACACAAACCGCACTCCCCACAAAAATGGGCAGCGGCGGCATAGCACTGGTCACAACCGGGGCAATGGGTGCCTTTATCCGAAGCACATTCAAAGCAAAGGCGCATACCGTGGTAGCTGCTGCACGCAGTGTCTATTTCGATGCAATCTTCACACAGACCGCACTCCTCGCACCATTCTCCCACGACGAAATAACATTGCTCACAGCCGAAACAATGGGAGTCTTTCTCCGCAGCGCATTCTACGCAAAGCTCCGTCCCGTAGGTTGCGGAACACTCCTCGTCGTACTCCACGCAGTCCTCGCACAGACCGCATTCCCCACAAAAATGGCCGATCTCGTTATAGCACACGTCACAGCCGGGACAATGACTCTCTCCTTTGTCTATGGCGCAATCAAAACAAAGGCGCTGCCCGTAGTAGGAACTGCACGCCGTGTCGATATCGCCTGCACAGTCGGTGCACAGGCCGCACTCCTCGCACCACTCGCCCACGGCAAAATAACACTGATCGCAGTCGGGACAGTGGGTGCCCTTGTCTATGGCGCACTCCAGACACATATTGTC
>JAZODN010000054.1:0-2740 GCA_045597045.1 Acutalibacteraceae bacterium | reverse complement strand
CCTTGGCTCACAGAACGACATGGCTACGATCCGACTTCGGCAAGGTCGTATTCATCCACCGGATAGAAGCCGGGCATTTCCGCCGTTTCGCCGCCGATCAGCGCTGCACCCGACTGCACGCAGCCTTCCGCCACGCCCTTTACGATATCCGCAATGCGCTCGGGCACGTTTTTGCCGCAGGCGATGTAATCGAGGAAGAACAGCGGCTTCGCACCGGCGCAGATGATATCGTTCACACACATGGCCACGCAGTCGATGCCGACCGTGTCATGCTTATCCATCAAAAACGCGATCTTCAGTTTGGTGCCGACACCGTCGGTGCCGCTGACCAACACGGGGCGCGTAATACCCGTGAGATCCAGTTCAAACAAACCGCCAAAGCCGCCGACATCCGAGCAAACGCCTGCCGTCATGGTTCTGGCAATGTGCTGTTTCATCAGTTCCACCGCACGGTAACCGGCGGTAATGTCCACGCCGGCTGCGGCGTAGCTGTCGGATTTGGACTGCATATTCATTGTGATATCCTCCTCAATTTGGTTTCAGCAAGATATATTTGTGCAAAGAACGGTGCGGTGATTGCCGCCTCATTCCTTGCCGGACCAACAATAGGTACAAAGTTCGCATTCCGGCAAGCCAATGGCTTCCACAATGCCTTCGAGCGACTGAAATTCGAGCGAAGCAAAGTGCAGCTTTTCACAGATCGCTCGGCGCAGGTTCTGCCCGCGTTCGGTCTTGGAATCGCTGTACTCTGCCAAATGGGCGAACCCCTCTTCCCCTTCCAATTCCACAATGGTGCGACGGGCAATGAGGTCCATCTCACTCGTGGAACGGGAGAAGTTCAAGTATTTGCACCCATACATGATCGGCGGACAGGCCGAGCGCATGTGCACCTCTTTGGCGCCGTGCTCATACAGAAAATCCACCGTTTCTTTCAGCTGAGTGCCGCGCACAATGGAGTCATCCACAAACAAAAGGCTCTTGCCTTGGATCAACTCGTGCACGGGGATCTGCTTCATCTTCGCCACACGGCTACGCTCCATCGGGCTGGAGGACATAAAGCTGCGCGGCCACGTGGGAGTATACTTGATAAACGGACGGGCAAACGGAATGCCGCTTTGATTGGCATAGCCGATGGCGTGCGGCGTGCCCGAATCCGGCACACCGCACACGTAGTCGATCCCTTCGCACAATCCTTTTTTCTTATCATCACGTGCCATGACGCTACCGTTGCGGCAACGCATCACTTCCACGTTCACGCCCTCGTATTTCGAGGTGGAGTAGCCGTAATAGGACCACAGGAAGGCACACACCCGTTTCTTCGTTCCCGGGGGAACCAGCACCTTCACCTCATCGGCGGTGATGCTCACCACCTCGCCGGGTCCGAGCTCGCGCTGCGGTGCGTAATCCAGCTTTTCACAAGCGAACGATTCAAAGGACACACAATACCCTTCTGCACTCCTGCCGAGCACCACGGGAATGCGCCCCAAGCGGTCACGGGCCGCCACCAGCGAACCGTCATCACGCAAAATGAGAATGGACATAGTGCCCTCAATGGATTCCTGCGCGAACCGCACACCTTCCACCAAATCGCTCTTACGGTTAATCAGCGCCGCCACCAACTCAGTAGAGTTGGTGACGCCGCCGGTCATCGCATTGAAATGGCCGCCTGCCGCAAGGCAATCCTTTTGCAGTTGTTCGGCATTGTTGATAATGCCGATGGTGCACAAGGCATACGCGCCCCACTGCGAACGAATCAGCAATGGCTGCGGATCGGTATCGCTGATGCAGCCGATCGCTGCCGTGCCGCGCATATCGTCGAACACGTGCTCGAACTTGGTGCGGAAAGGCGAGTTTTGAATATTGTGGATCTGCCGTTGCAGACCGATCTCTTTATCATAGGCCGCAAGGCCGCCGCGACGGGTGCCGAGGTGAGAGTGATAATCCACCCCGAAAAACACGTCTGCCAAGCATTCGCCGTGCGACACCGCGCCGAAAAACCCTCCCATGACGTTACGCGAAGAAGAGTTCCGACAGGGTCATCGGGTCGATGTACTCGCCGTTCTTGTAGACGCGCATGTTGCCCGACGCGATCTCGTCGATCAGCATCACGCGGCCTTCGGCATCGTAACCGAACTCGAACTTGATATCATACAGCACGAGACCCTTTTCCTTCAGATCATCTGCCACGATCTGCGTGATCTTCTGGGTCATTTCCTTCATGTCGTCATACTGCTCGGCGGTCATCACGCCAAGATCCACCAAGCCGTCCTTGGTCACCAGCGGATCGCCCTTCTCGTCGTTCTTGAAGGTCATTTCCACGTAAGCCGGCAGATCGGCACCCTCTTCGATATAATCGCTGTAGCGGCGATAGAAGCTGCCCACCGCTTTGTGACGGCAGATAACCTCAAGGCCCTTGCCGAACACCTTCGCCGGCAGCACTTCCATGGTGGTATCTTCGAGCGAAGCGTTCACGTAATGCGTCAGAATGCCGGCGGCATTCACTTTTTCGAAGAAGTAGATGGACATACGCAGATTGACGTCACCCACGCCGTCAATGGTCAAACCCACCGCGTTCTCACCGGGATCAAACACACCGTCCTTGCCGGTGCAATCGTCCTTAAATTTCAGCAAATAGTTGCCGTTATCCAGTGCGTAAAAGTCCCTCGTCTTGCCTTTGTAAACCAGTTTCTTTTCCATTGTTGATAACTCCTTTATGATTAAAATTTTTAAAAACGAAATT
>JAZODN010000053.1:0-10970 GCA_045597045.1 Acutalibacteraceae bacterium | reverse complement strand
GGTGGAGGTAGACCTGCGCGGCAAAACGGTAGATGAGGCGTTACTGGATCTGGATCAGTTCATTGATGGCGCCGTCATGATGAACCGCGAGCACATCACTATCATTCACGGCAAAGGCACCGGCGCGCTGCGCAATGCGGTGCATCAACATTTGAAACGGCACCCGTCCATCAAAAGTTTTCGGCTGGGTGTTTACGGCGAGGGTGAGATGGGTGTCACCATTGCCGAGCTGAAATAAAGGAGGATATACTATGAAAAAAGCATTGATCGTTACCGGTGAGGTTCTTTTCTCACTCGTGTTTCTGTTCCTCTATTACTGGTTCTTCCTGCCGCCGCTGCACTGGCGTTCCCCTGCCTTTTGGCTTTTTGTGTTTGTGAGTGCGCTGGTTATCACGGCGCTGTTCTCTGTTGGCAGCATTTTCCGTGTGGTCAAAAACTTGGAAACGGTGCACAACGCCAAGGGCACCGCTGTGATTAAGCGACCGACCCGCATTCCGCTTGCGTGGAAGATCGTGGGTGCGGCAGCGCTGGTCGTGACGGCGGTCTTCGCCCTCAGCAGCCTCTTCTTCTCTCCCGTGTTCTGCGCCAATCAATATAAAGACCTAATTCAAAGCACCAACGGCGATTTTACAACCGATGTCTCGGAAATTTCGTGGTCGCAGATTCCGGTGGTAGACCGCGACAGCGCTTCGCGGCTCGGTTCGCGCAAGCTGGGCGAGATCGACGAGTTGGTATCGCAGTTTGAAGTGGCAGAAAACTACACACAGATCAATTTCCAGGATAAACCCGTACGCGTAACGCCACTGGTTTACGGCGATATCTTTAAGTGGTTCCGAAACCAAAGCACGGGTATTCCGTCATATATCAAGGTGGATATGGTCACGCAGGCGGTGGATCTGGTGAGCCTGCCGCAGGGGATGAAGTATTCCGAAAGCGAATATTTCATGCGCAATATCAACCGCTATTTGCGCTTTAAGTTCCCCACTTTGCTGTATGACGATTTAAGCTTCGAGATTGATGAAGACGGCACCCCCTACTGGGTAGCCTCCACCTACACCTATCGTATCGGTCTTGCCAACGGGCAGGATGCCAACGGCGCCGTAATGGTGAACGCGCTTACCGGCGAAGCCACGCGTTACGCTTTGGCCGATGTGCCCACCTGGGTGGACCAGGTGTTCGATTCGGATATGATCTTGACTCAGCTCGGTTATTACGGTGCCTATCAGTCCGGTTTTTGGAATTCGGTGTTTGGGCAGGCCGGCGTGAAATATCCGACCGACGGGTATAACTACCTTGCGATCGACGACGACGTATGGCTTTACACCGGCATGACCTCTGCCGGCGGCGACGAATCTAACGTCGGTTTCGTGTTGGTAAATCTGCGCACCAAGGAGACGCGGTATTACTCCGTGCCGGGCGCCGAAGAATACTCTGCCATGAGCTCTGCCGAGGGGCAAGAACAGCATCTCGGTTACACCGCCACCTTCCCGATCCTTTTGAACGTGGAAGGGCGCCCCACCTATTTCATGTCGCTCAAAGACGATGCCGGTCTGGTGAAAAAGTATGCGTTTGTCGACGTGGAACAGTATCAGATCGTCGGCACGGGCGATAAGCTGGAAGCCGCACGTACCGCCTATCTCGACAAATTGCGCGCCGGCGACATTATCGGTAACGACACAGCGAACGGCAACGACGCCCCCGATAAGCAGATCAGCGGAACTGTCGCAGAGATTCATCCCGTGGTGCAAAACGGCAACACCGTGTATTACTTCCGCTTGAACGAAGTGGGCGGCATCTTCACCGCCAACATCACGGTGAGCGAGAATCTCCCCTTCCTCAAAGCAGGCGATCTCATCACCATCACCCACGAAGAAGGTCACACAACGGTGAAAACGCTGTTGGTGGCAGAATAAAAGAAAACGCACAGGCATCGAAAGATAGGCTTTCGGTGCCTGTGCGTTTTATATTTCCAGCGATGGGGCGAGTGCAAACCGCTTGCAAGGGTAGATATACGCTACATCATGAAACCCTTGCAGAGAGACAAAGTAGAATGCATCTCCCGGAACCGACATGTTTTCGAGCCCTTTAGAGGTGATGTGAAATTCGCGACTCCATGCATAATGCTGCTTGAACGGCGGCACCCGAAAACGCGCACCGGAGGAAAAGGAATATACCGTGATACATCGGTGATAGCGCAGCGTAGCACCCCCGAACAGGCTCGTTGTGCCGTGCGGCTGATATATGTATTCTTCCGTAATCGCGTTGAGTTTCACGGTGGTAACGGAAATATCGCTGCGAACACAAAGCGCATCTACCGCGCGCTTTTTGGCACGCCACGTGCCGTATTCACATATACCGCAGACAAGGTGATACACCCAAAACAGCGAAACGGCCGCCACAAGCCACCAACGCTTCAGCGCCAACCACACGATCACCGCCATCGCCAGAAACGACACCGTGGCACCGATGCGATACGCGTTCATATCTGTCGGTTGCCATTTCACCAAACGTTTGAGATCGTAGCAAATCCCCTCAAAGGTCAGTGTCTCTTTGAACATATAACCACCTTCCTCAGACTCAGTATAACACATACGCCGTGGCGACACAAGTGAAAAAGAAAATCCCGCCCACCTGCGTGAACGGGATTTGGGAGCTGGTTGACGGACTTGGAACCTCGCTTTTGCGTTAAGCGAGGTGCGCGGTCGTAAATCCTACGAGCGCAAAAGCATGTGAAAAGGCATTGCCTTTTCGGGGTTCTGCGTGTCGAGGTAAACAAATCCAAAAGAAAAAAGGACACCCGTTGGGTATCCTTTTCCCTTTTGGAGCTGGTTGACGGACTTGAACCCCCGACCTGCTGATTACAAATCAGCTGCTCTACCAACTGAGCTAAACCAGCGTAGATAAAAAACTACGAATGGATAATAGCATATTTTTTCCGTTTCGTCAAGAGTAATTTTTCGACCGTTCTCCCTTCTTTTTGTGGCATTCCCCTTGCACGTAACCGTTAAACCGTGGTATACTATCTATCATCCCTTTACTGCATCGGAGTCGATAATTATGCTTTGGATTTTTCTTTTTCTCGGTCTGAGCGCACTGTTGCTGCTCACAGCTCGGTGGGCTTTTCACTACACCTTCGTGCGCGGACATGACAATGTGCTGGCGCTACTTGAAAATACCGACCATTTTCTCTCCCCTTACAGCGAAATGATTCGCACAAATATGGAACGCATCGACCGCGCTCCCCACACGGTGCATATGGTGAAGAGTTTTGACGGCTTGACTCTTTCTGCCCGTTTGTATCCTGCCGCGCAAGCACACGGCACGGTGTTGGTGTTTCACGGCTACCGTTCCACCGCACTGCGCGACTACGCGTGTGCGGTAGACATGTACCGCGGATTCGGTCTTGATGTTCTGATGGTGGAACAACGCTGCAGCGGTAACAGCGAAGGGCGTCACATCACCTTCGGCATTCGCGAACGGCACGATGTACTCACCTGGGTGACTTATTTGAACGAGCAATTCGGCAGTGATCGGCCGTTGTTTTTGAGTGGTCTTTCGATGGGGGCCGCCACGGTGATGATGGCCACGGCACTGCCGTTGCCCGAAAATGTGCGAGGCATTGTGGCGGATTCGGGCTTCACCACCCCTGCCGACATTATCGGCACGGTAGCAAAACGCGATTTTCACCTCCCCCCTTGCATCACTGTGCCGTTTTTGAACCTCACGGCCCGTCTGTTCGGCGGCTTCGGGTTATATGAAGCGAATGCGCTGGACGCTTTGAAAAACAACCGTATTCCCATGCTGTTTATTCACGGAGAAGCAGACAGTTTCGTCCCCTGTGAAATGAGTCGCCGCGCGTTTGAGGTGTGCGCTTCCAAAAAGCGACTGATCACTGTGCCGGGGGCAGAACACGGGTGTGGTTATTTAGTGGAACCGGAACGGCTGACCGCCGCGCTGGGCAAATTTTTTGAAGAGAATATCTAACGAAAGCCTCCTTTAGGATACCGTCGGTTTTATTCGCCTTCGGCGAGTTGTATTGCTGCGCAGTGGCATTGGGACTTCGCCCAAGTGATATTGCCTTTGGCAGTTTTACGGCGAATAAAATATCACTCTTTAAATTCTTATCTCTCGGGATAATATGTGTCCTCATAGCTTTCCAAAAGGTAGTTTGTATATTGCGCGTTTATATCGGGATATTCTGCTCGCACATAGTTTCGTTTTATATGTGGGTATTTTTCTTTTGTTTTGGTCACGAGTTCAAGACATAGGCTGCTAAATCGGCTTTTGCTCCCAAAAAGGAATGTGTCAACATTTTTGTCCACAATCAGTCTCTCGATAATTTCGATAAGTTTTGATTTTAATTCCTCCGTTTCGCTAATCATTCTATGGCCGAAAAAACAGGCAGTATTTTTCATAGATATAATTCTCCTCTCACCTTAAAGTGCAAATGCACTTTGATTTTCGCATTTTCTCTTATAATTATACTTTTGCTCTGAATATTAGCCAAGCGCTCTATTGTGCATACAGCCGAATAAACAAGGGAAACGTATAATTATGTGTAGAGAGGATGGCGTCTGTTTTATGAGTAAACAAATAGATTTTAAGAATAGAGATAGATTTATTCAGTTAGGAATTGCCATTGCAGCTTTACGCAAAATGCGTGGTATGTCACAAGAACAACTTGCAGAGAAATCGAATGTTAGTCGTTCGCATATTAGTGCTATTGAAGCACCCGGTTTGGTTCGTCCGTTCTCTTTAGATGTGTTTTTCAATATTGCAGATGCGTTAGAAGTAGCCCCTGCTGATTTGATTAACGCAACCGTGTTCCCTGATAAGATTCTTAAAAACCATACATAATTTGCAAACAAAATAAAAGGAGCACGAAACTTTTCGTGCTCCTTTTTCTTGTCCTTAAGAGTGCGACCCTTACGGATGGTTTTCTTTCGTCACTTCTTTTTTAGACCGTATTTTTCAGCGGCATCTTCACGCATTTTGTATTTCAAAATCTTGCCGGCTGCATTCATGGGAAACGCCTTCACAAAGTCCACATACCGCGGTACCTTGTGACGCGCCATGTGGGAGGCCACAAACGCTTTGATCTCCTCTTCGGTCGCTTCGGCGCCTTCGTGCAGAATGATACTGGCCATGATCTCTTCACCGTACTGTTCATCCGGCACACCGATCACCTGCACGTCCTTCACCTTCGGGTTGGTGAACAAAAACTCCTCGATCTCACGCGGATAAATATTTTCGCCGCCGCGAATGATCATATCCTTCAAGCGGCCGGTAATGCGGTAGTTGCCGTTTTCGTCCACACATGCGAGATCCCCCGTGTGCAACCAACCTTCGGTGTCGATAGCCTCGGCGGTCTCTTTGGGCATTTTGTAATACCCCTTCATCACGTTGTAACCGCGTGCCACGAATTCACCGTTTTGACCGACAGGCACTTCCTCGCCCGTTTCAGGATCAATGATCTTGCACTCCACCTCGGGGAAGGCGCTGCCCACCGTTTCCACACGCGCATCCAAACCGGCTTCGTAACGACCCATGGTACAGCCGGGCGATGCCTCGGTCTGGCCGTATACACTGGTGATTTCGGTCATACCCATTTTTTCGGCCGCTTCACGCATCAGCGAGGCCGGACAGTTGGAACCGGCCATAATACCGGTACGCATATAGGAGAAATCGGTCTTTTCAAAATCTTCATGCCGCAGCATGGCAATGAACATGGTCGGCACGCCGTTAAAGCAGGTGATACGCTCCTGGTGCACACAGGCGAGCGACGATTTCGCCGAGAAATACGGCAGCGGCAGCAAGGTGGCACCGTGTGTCATTGAGGACGTCATCGACAGCACCATGCCGAAGCAATGAAACATCGGTACTTGGATCATCATGCGGTCGGCAGTGGAAAGATCCATCGTATCACCGATGTATTTACCGTTGTTCACCACGTTATAGTGCGTGAGCATAACCCCTTTCGGGAAACCGGTAGTGCCCGAAGTATACTGCATGTTGCACACATCGTGGCTATCCACTGCGGCGGCCATGCGATACACCTCTTCCACCGGCACGGAATCCGCACGGGCAATCGCATCTTCCCACGTGAGGCAGCCCTGCTGGCGATACCCCACCGTGATGATATTGCGCAAGAACGGCAGACGCCGGGCGTGCAGCGGCTCACCCGGCCGCTGTTTTTTCAGTTCGGGGCACAGCTCAGCCATAATCGAGGCGTAGTTGGAATCCAGCGCCGACTCGATCATGATAAGCGTGTGGGTATCCGACTGGCGCAACAGATATTCGATCTCGTGGACTTTGTAAGCGGTGTTGACCGTCACCAATACCGCACCGATCTTGGTGGTGGCCCAAAATGCGATATACCACTGCGGCACGTTGGTGGCCCACACCGCCACGTGTGTGCCGGCCTTGACCCCCAGTGAAATGAGCGCACGGGCAAAGGTATCCACGTCGTCACGGAATTCCGCATAGGTGCGAGTGTAATCCAACGTGGTATACTTAAATGCAAGCTGATCGGGAAACTCTTCCACCTGGCGATCCAGCACTTCCGAGAAGGTGCAATCGATCAAGGTGTTTTTCTTCCACACAAACTTACCGGTGCCGGCACGATTGCTGTAAAGTTTCTTCGCTTTACGAGAAGAGCTGCCAAAACGGCTCATATAGTTGACGAAATGCAGGAAGATGATCTCCATATCGTGGATCTCATCCCAATCGGGATCCCACTCGAGCGACACAAAGCCGTTATAGTTAATGGAATACAGGGCGTTCATCATATCTTCAACCGGCAACGTACCTTCACCGATGAGACAATATCGCACCTCGCCGTCGCACTCTTCCGAATCCTTCAAATGTACCTGGCGAATAAATGCCCCCAAGTTCTTCACCGTGGTCCACGGCGTCTCACCGCATACGCGGTAGGGATGATGCATATCCCATAAAGCCCCCAGCGAATCACTGGCAAAGCGTGCCAGCATAGCGGCTAAGCGTGCGGTATCGGCATATAGGCCCACCGTTTCGATCAGCAGGCAAACGCCGTTTTTTTCGGCATTGCCGATCACCTCGGAGAGGCAGGTATACACCGTTTCCTCCTCCGCTTCGGCCGCGAGTGCACGCACGCGCACATAGGGAATGTGCAGATTGTGCGCCACACGAATGCATTCATTGATCTCCGAAATATTTTGTTCCGTCACGGCGCTGTCTGCAATGTTGCACACCGAATCGATACACGGGATAGACAACCCCATATCCGACAGTTTACGTGTAAAGATGCCTGCCATTACAGAATCAAATACGTTGCCCTCCCCTTGAAAGGCCTCGTCGTGCAGGTTGTGCAGTTCAATACCAGAAAAGCCCATATCTTTGGCTGCTTCACAGTATTCCAAAAAGGTATACCCCTTCCAGCCGCGAGTGGAAAATGACAGTTTCATTGTGGTTTACTCCTCGTACGCAATCTTGTTCAGCGCGTTGACGTAAGCGCGAATACTGGCACCGATGATATCGGTCGAAATGCCGTTGCCCGAATACAGACGTCCACCCTCGCGCAGTCGCACCAAAGCGGAACCGACCGCTTCGCGGCCACGGGTGATGGATTGAATCTGGAAATCGTCCAGTTCATAATGACGGCCGACAATGCGTTCAATCGCCAAAAACGCCGCATCGATGGGACCGTCACCCAAACTGACCCCTTCGATAATACGCCCGTCTTTTTCGAACTTAATGTGGGCTGTGGCGGAGATCTGGTTGCCGCTGTTGATCACAAAGCTGACCAATTTATAGGTCGGCGGCACCTGCATGGCAGCGGTGGCAACGATGGCCTCCAGTTCGCGCGCATTCACCGTCTTCTTTTCGGCCACACGGCAAAATTCTTCATACACACGGGCATCGTCTTCGGGGGTCAGTTCATAGCCGAGCGAACGAACCGCAGCCGCCACGGTAGCGGTATCTGCCTGTGCGGTCAGCGCCAAGCCGTTTTCTTCTTGCACGCCGCTGTCGAACGGCGACGTTTCGCTGCGGTGCGTTCCGAGAATACGACCAAGCTGCTGCAGACTACGCCCCATTTCGGTCACGTTCAAGGCAGTGGTAAAACCGCAGGCGGTGCCTTTATCGGCCGCAATACGTGCGATGGAACGCATGGAAGGTGCCGAAACACCTTCGGTCACCACCGCGGTACCGGCAGCACCGGCTTTGATCGCCGCCAACGTGGAAGCAGCCGCCAGTGCCAACGTATCGGCACACTGCACCGTAAACGGCACGGTATCCAACGCGGGCACAGCCGCCAACAGATCATCCACCCACACAGCAAACTCATCCGGCAGCAGGGCGCCCACACTGTCGCGCACACCAACCGAAGTGGCACCGGCACTCACCGCCGTGCGCAACACCGTTTGCAAAAACGCCATATCCGCACGGGTGGCGTCTTCGGCCATGAACAGCACGTCAGCACACAGCGCGCGAGCTGCTTTCACCTGCGATTCCACAGTCGCCAACAATTTCGGCGCTTTCATGTGACAGAGGTATTCCATCTGCACGGTAGAGACAGGCAAACTGACACACAGCTGCGGATGTGCCGCACCCGACAGTGCATTCCATGCTGCGTGCAGCGATTCTTCGGTGTGCCCAACGGGAAGCGACAACACGGGCGTGCGCACGGCGTTGGCAATCGTACGGATCAGCAGTGTATCGGCCTTCACGTTTTGAATCGGCGGCAGACCGATCGCGTTCACCTGCAATCGCTCAAGACCTTTGGCAAATTCCAAGCTTTCACGGAAGCTGGGCACGCTTTCGCGCCGCATTGCACATTCTTGCAGCGTAACGTCGGTGACGAACAACGCCTTGACTCTCTGACTCATACTGTTTTACCAACCTTTCCGAAATAAAAAAATCCCTGAAGCCTTGCGGCTTCAGGGACGATCTAACTTGAATAAATCGCGGTACCACCCTGCTTGCTGTTGTTTAACAGCCTCTTTGTCGGAACCTAACAGTTCCCATGCCATGGTAACGGGGCAAGCCGTAACTTCCTACCGACCGCTTGCGGTGTTCGGAAATTCCACTCCGGAATGAGACTGCCGCGCAGTGTGTCACCGGCTCGCACCAACCGCCGACTCTCTGAACACACGCTCTGTGTGGCATAATTCCTTCACTGTGTTTTGGAATATGTGAAAAATTATACCTTGTTTGCGCACGCTTGTCAAGAGTTTTTTAGGGAAAATTCAAGATTTATTCGGCTTTCTCTTTGCGAGAGAGAACCAGATTCAGCGCGATACCGAGGATGAGTGCCACAGCAATGGAGGTGAGAGTCACCTGGCCGATGCGCAGCGCCATGCCGCCGATACCGGCGATGAGGATCACCGACACCACAAACAGGTTGCGGTTGTCTTCCAGATCTACCTTCTGCACCATCTTCAAACCCGAAACGGCAATGAAGCCATACAGCGTCATGCACACGCCGCCCATCACACAAGCAGGAATGGTGGCAAGGAAGGTGACGAACGGCGCGATAAATGCGGCGATGATCGCCATAAACGCCGTGGTCGTAATGGTGATGACCGAAGCGTTACCGGTGATGGCCACACAACCGACCGACTCGCCATAGGTGGTGTTGGGGCAGCCGCCGAAGAAGGCGCCCACCAACGAGCCAATACCGTCACCGAGCAGGGTGCGGTGCAAGCCGGGATCTTCGGTAAGGTCGCTGTTGATGATGGTGGAAAGGTTCTTGTGGTCTGCCAAATGCTCGGCAAACACCACGAACGCCACGGGAACATATGCCACCGCAACGGTGAGAATATACGAAGCAAGCGAGCCTGCCTCGCCGAAATCGTAGTTGCCGCTAAACGCCGTGAGGAAGGTGAAATCAGGCACCCACTGCATGTTTTTGAACAATTCAAAGTTGATGATCTTGAAGGTATCGTTGCCGCTTACAATGCCGATCACGGTAAAAATCGTCGCCACGAGATACCCTGCCAGAATACCGATGATAAACGGAATCAGCTTGGTCATCTTTTTGCCGTAAACCGAACACGCCACAACGGTGAGCAACGTCACCATTGCACACAGGAAAGTGATCCACCCCTTGCCGTTCATCACGTAAGCATTGAAATCTGCGCTGAACTGCACAAAACCGGCCGACCCACCGACCGCATCTTTCACCGCGTTGCCGGCGAGCGAAAGACCGATGATAGCCACCGTGGGGCCAATGACCGCCGCAGGCATCAATTTGTTGATCCACTTGACACCGGCGATCTTAACCACAATGGCGATCACCACATACACAAGACCGGCCATAACTGCGCCGATGATCATGCCGAGATAACCGGCCGACATGGACACGCCGCCTGCAAAGGCCGCAAACATCGAACTCAGGAACGCAAAAGACGAACCAAGAAACACGGGGCTGCGGAACTTGGTGAACAGCTGATACACGAGAGTACCCACGCCGGCACCGAACAGGGCGGCCGATTGGCTCATACCGTTGCCGATGATAGCCGGCACGGCAATGGTTGCCGCCAAAATCGCGAGCAACTGCTGAAACGCAAACACCAGCACCTGCAAAAACTTGGGTTTGTCTTTGACACCATAGACCAGATTCATTTTCTTTTCCTCCTCGTTTTTCTTTTTGCACGGCATAAAAAAAGACTTGCCGAAAGCAAGACGGAGTTTTACGATATACCATCTTGCTTTTCGGAATATGCCGTGCAGAAAGATGTGTTTTTGCTTTTTTCAGTGTATCGCAAAATAGGCTCTTTGTCAACCGTTTTCGACAAAAAAGAGCCCCCCTTGTGGCACCCTCCGTAAGGGAGGTGCCACAGTTATATTCACCAAAGGCGAGTTATATTGCTTCGCAGTTATATTTGGGCTACGCTCAAGTTATATTCGCTTTGCGAGTTTTTGGGGCGAATATAATATCACTGAAACTGCAAGTTTCAATATCACTTTGCGTGATAACGCAAAATATCACT
>JAZODN010000052.1:0-2759 GCA_045597045.1 Acutalibacteraceae bacterium | reverse complement strand
TTCTTGTTTTGCGAAATGATTTATCTGATTCAGATTCTTATAAATTTGAAGCGGTATGCATCAATAAACAATTATCAAAATATTCATACGGCAAGCCTGTCGGATTGGAACGTTTCAAAAAAGATAAAACAATATTACCTGTTAACGATAATAACGATGTTGACTATGAATATATGGCTGATTATGTTCGTGAAAAACGCCATGCACTTATGTGTAAATATCAAAAATATATACAACGGCAAATTTCAAGCTTAGGTAAATGTGCTGATGTACTCCCTTTAACTGATAAGAAATGGGAACCTTTTATTCTTGATGATATATTCAGCATAAGTAGTGGGACTCGCCTTGAATCACGAAACAAACAACCGGGGAACAGACCTTTTATTGGAGCCGCAGATAATAACAACGGTGTTACAGGATTTGTTTCAAACAATAATGCTTCAAATGACAGTAATGTTCTCGGCGTTAATTACAATGGAAACGGAATGTGCATAGGTTTTTATCATCCTTATGAATGCATTTTTTCGGATGACGTAAAACGTTTTCATTTAAAAAATTATAAAGACAATGCATATGTTCTGTTGTTTTTTAAGTCTATTATTCTTAAGCAAAAAAGTAAATTCGGTTATCTTTATAAATTTAATGCCGAACGTATGGCTAAACAAAGATTACTTGTTCCTGTAAACGATGACGGCGAACCCGATTATGCGTATATGGAACAGTATGCTAAAAATATGATGCTCAAAAAGTACAAACAATATCTTGCCTTTCTTGAAACAAAAGACAAAGGTGCGAGAGTTTAAACCCCGTGAGTGATGTATAGAAAATATCTTTTTTGTAGCCCATAGACAAGAAAACGACAAGTTTCGACAGAAACTTGTCGTTTTCCGTTATATTCGCCTAATGGCGAGGTGTATGCACCTTCGGTGCGTGATATTGGCTTCGCAAGGGATATGCCTGTGGGCGTTAGAGTTGGATATACTATCACTGAAATCGCAGGTTTCAATATCACATTTCGTTCGTGTTACCTTACGCAAAATTAATCACTTCGTCGAAGGCGGAATATCACAAAAAACGAACGATTATGTGAGAGTTCAAATGCATACGCAATCTTGTCATTTTTGCTGTTTCACTCTTCCTCATTCGCAACGCAACAAACGGTAACGGCAGCGAACGATCGCTTTTACATCCTCTTGACGAACGGTTGTCTGCTTGCTATACTAAATCTATACCTTCATTCCACAGCAAAGGAGATGGCGTATGAAGATCGTCATTTTGGATAAAGACACTCTGGGTGCGGATATTGATCTTTCGCCGCTGCATGCGGTGGGGGAGTGCACGGAATACGGCCTCACCGCCCCCGAACAGATCGAAGAGCGCGTGTCGGAGGCGACGGTGATTGTTACCAACAAACTGAAGCTCGGTGCACACAACCTGCAAGGTGCGGCGGCACTGCGGCTTATTTGCGTGGCGGCAACGGGTTACGATAACATTGACGTTGCCTATTGTCGAAGCCGCGGTATCGCACTGTGTAACGTGCCCGGCTATTCCACCGAAAGCGTGGCGCAGCTGACGGTTGCCATGGCGCTGTCGTTGGTGACCCACCTCACCGCTTATCGCGAGTATACCCACTCGGGTGCCTACACGGCGTCGGGCATTGCCAACTGCCTCACTCCTGTGTATCACGAGTTGTCCACTCTCACGTGGGGCGTGGTCGGCGGCGGCGGTATCGGCACGCGCGTGGCAGAGTGTGCGCAGGCGTTGGGGTGCCGCGTGCAAATGTGTCGCCGCAAAGAGGAGGGGGCGTTCCCTTTGTGTGATATCGACACCCTCTGCCGCACGAGCGACATTATCTCGCTGCACGTTCCGCTTTCGGAGAGCACCCGCGGGCTTATCAACCGTGAGCGCTTGGCGGCCATGAAACGCGGCACGGTGCTGATCAATACCGCACGCGGTGCCGTGACCGACGAAGCTGCCGTGGTGGCTGCTGTGCAAAGCGGTCAATTGGGCGGCTTAGGTGTGGACGTCTATTCGGTCGAGCCATTTTCGGAGCAGCACCCGTTTTGGCAGTTGCGTGACTGCCAAAACGTCTGTTTGACGCCGCACATGGCGTGGGGATCGGTGGAAGCGCGTGCACGCTGTGTAGCAGCCATGGCCGAGAATATCACGCGCTTCTTCGATGGTGCGTGGCACAATCGGGTGGTATAACATGCGTATTACGGTTTTGGCTGAAAACACGTCGCGCACACCGTTGCTGGAGGCAGAACACGGTTTGTCGCTGTATATCGAAGCGGCCGGGCAACGCCTGCTGTTCGATATGGGGCAATCCGATCTTTTTCTCCGTAACGCTGCGCGGTTGGGTGTGGATCTTACAGCGGTGAACATGGCCGTGCTTTCACACGGGCACTATGATCACGGCGGCGGTTTGGCGGCATTCCTGAAAACGAACGAAACTGCTCCCGTGTATCTGCATCGCACTGCTTTCGGTGCGCAGTATAACGGGGAAAAATATATCGGACTGGATACTGCTCTGCAAAGTCATCCGCGCTTGGTGTTCACCGAGGGGGTGCAGGTGATTGCCGAAGGGCTGACGCTGTTGGACGGCAACGGGTATGCACGCCCGTTTACTGAAACGGGAAGCGGTCTTACGCGCCGCGAAAACGGCACGGACCTGCCTGACGAGTTTCTGCATGAGCAGTATCTGTTGATCGAAGAAGGCGCGCGTCGCATACTGATCAGCGGTTGTTCACACAAAGGGG
>JAZODN010000051.1:0-7870 GCA_045597045.1 Acutalibacteraceae bacterium | reverse complement strand
GATCAGCATCGTGCGCGTGGAGGTTTCGGGTGATATGAGTCACGCACAGGTATATGTCAGTTCGATGGACGGCATCGAAAGCGCCAAAAGCGCCGTGAAAGGATTGAGCTCGGCGGCAGGTTATATGCGCCGCGAGCTCGGCATGGCCTTGCGCCTGCGCTGCGTGCCCGAACTGCACTTCATTGCCGATGACTCGATCGAATACAGTGCCGGCATTGCCAAAACGCTGGCAGAACTCAAGAAAGAGCGCGAAGCGCGCGGCGAGGTGGAAGAATGAGCCGCCGCGTTTCGGCAGAAGAGGCCGCCTCCCTGCTTTTGGCAGCAGACGATATTCTTCTGCTACTCCATCAGTATCCCGACGGTGACACCATCGGCAGTGCCTACGCACTGGCGATGGCGCTCACGGCGTGCGGCAAGCGTGTACGCCCCGTGTGCAGCGATCCGATCCCCCACAAATACGCATACTTGACCGAAGGGGTGCATTTCCCGGAATTTACCCCCCGTTTCGTCTGCGCAGTAGACGTTGCCGACACCAAACTGCTCGGCTCGTTGGCGGAAATCGGCCTCAAAGCAGATCTGTGCATCGACCACCACGGTACCAACGTGGCATATGCGCAGCATCTGCTGCTGGACGACACCTGCGGTGCCGCCGCCATGGTGGTGTATCGGGTTATTCACGCGCTCGGCGTGCCGTTGGATCACCGCATGGCCGAGTGTCTCTACACGGGCCTCGCCACCGATACCGGTTGTTTCAAGTATCCGAACACCACCCCCGAAGCACACCGCATCGCCGCCGAATTGATAGAATGCGGCGCGCGTTATGCGATGATCAACGAAGCCATGTTCGACCGCAAATCGCGTGCACGCATGGATCTCGAACGCTTGGCATTGGCCGGTATGCAGTACCACTTTGAAGGCCGCTGTGCCATCATGGTTATCACCAACCGCATGGTGGAAGAGGCCGGCGCATCGGAAGACGACATGGAAGGGCTAGCCCCTCTGCCCCGTCAGATCGAGGGGGTTTGGGTTGGCATCACTCTGCGCCAAAAGGCAGACGGCGGCTTTAAAGCCAGCATCCGCACGGGCGACAAAGCCAACGCCGCGGATATTGCCGCCTTGCTGGGCGGCGGTGGGCACCGCGGTGCCGCCGGCTGTGCCGTTAACCGCCCGTTGAACGAGGCGATCAACTGCGTATTGGAAGCGATTGCGGCTCGTGTGGAAGGAATATAAACATAAAGGAGGTTATGAAGATGAGTGTAAACGGCATTTTGTGTCTGGATAAACCATCGGATATGACCTCCTTTTCCTGTTGCGCGGTAGTGCGCCGCCTGCTCGGCACAAAAAAAGTGGGGCATGCCGGCACGTTGGATCCGCAGGCTACGGGGGTGCTGCCCATTTTGGTTGGCAACGCCACGCGCGCTTTGGATTTCCTGCCCGATCACACCAAACGTTACGTGGCCACCCTTCGCTTCGGCGCGGTAAGCGACACACTGGATATATGGGGGCAGGTTACGGAAACAGGAAATCCCACTCCCGAAGAAGCCGAAGTGAAAGCAGCACTCGCCGCTTTCCGAGGCAATATTTTGCAGGTGCCGCCCATGGTGTCGGCGTTAAAAAAAGACGGCAAGCGGTTATATGATCTCGCCCGTCAAGGCATTGAGGTGGAACGGGAGGCACGCCCGATCACGGTGCACGCCTTGACCTTAACGGCGTTTGACGCCGCCACCGCAACGGCCACATTGGATTGCACCTGCTCTAAAGGCACCTATATCCGCACAATCTGCGACGATTTAGGCCGTGCGCTCGGCTGCGGTGCCGTGATGACTGCCCTGCGCCGCACGGTGGCCGTCGGATTGACCGAAGCACAGGCGATCTCGCTGGAAACAGCGCGTGTGTTGGCAGAGGAAGGCACCCTTGCCGCGCGGCTCATCCCCACCGAAGTTGCCTTGCAGGAATATCCCCCTCTCACCGTCAGCGAAGCGCAAGGCGTGCGCTTTCGCAACGGCGGTGCACTGGCGTTGAACCGTCTGAAAAGCAATCCCCTGGGACTTACACGCGTGTACGCACCCGACGGCACCTTTTTAGGTCTCGGCAGACCGGAAGCAGACGAATTGAAGGTCGCCCGTCTGTTCTTTGAATAAGGTGACACGAGCAATCCAAACCAGCCTCAAAGCGGCATATTTCGGTGCTTTTCCTTCTTTTTTTGAAAGGCGTAAGCATATCGGCAGAAAAGAAGAAACACAAATCCCTCAAAATCTACTCGCTTTGAGGTCGAAGATTTTAAGGGGTGCGGATTTCTCGGTCAACCAAGGCAAAAACACAGCCAATATGCCCGTATGGGCGAGTATTTTAACGAAGGGTGAGCGAAAATCCGCCTTCTTAAAACGGGTTCGGATTACTCGTGTCGCCTTAAGGAGGGGCACATGAAACGTATTTGCTCACTTGACGCATTGCAAAGCACGCCGCGTGCCGTGGCACTCGGTTTTTTCGACGGGGTACATTTGGGGCATCGCACCGTGCTGCGTCATACACTGACGGCAGCAGAAAACCGCGACCTCACCCCCACCGTCTTCACCTTTGACACCCTCCCCAAGTTGGCCGACAGCGGACTCCTCCTCTCACGCGAAGAAACCGACCGCCGCTTGGAACAACTGCGTTTTGCGGAGCGCATCACCGCCCCGTTTGCGACTTTGCGCAACCTTTCACCCGAGGCGTTTGTGCGCGAGGTGCTGGTCGACAAGTTGCACGCCGTCACCGTCTGCTGCGGCGAGAACTTCCGCTTCGGCAAAAACGGCGAAGGCGACACCGCCGCCCTCATGCATTGGGGGCAGGTTTTTGGTATCGACGTGCAGGTGTTGCCGTTGGATGTGGCAGACGGTGTCCCCATCAGTTCCACACGCATTCGCGAAGCGCTGACCAACGGCGATCTGCCCACGGTCAACCGTTTGTTGGGTCACCCCTACGAGGTGACCGCCACGGTGGTTAGCGGAGCGCGGCTGGGTCGCACCATCGGCGCCCCCACCATTAACCAAAACCTCCCCACCGAAACAGTGTGCCCCCCGTTTGGCGTGTACGCCTCGGCGGTCGAAGTGGACGGCCGTGTGCATCACGCTGTCACCAACCTCGGTGTTAAACCAACCGTGGGCGGCCGTGAGCCGCTGGCAGAAACTTGTATTTTGGATTACGACGGTGATCTTTACGGACGCACTGTCACAGTGCGTCCCGTGCGCTTTTTACGTGCAGAGAAGGTGTTCGATTCGCTGGAAGAGTTGCGCTGTCAAATCCAGGCAGACAGCGAGGCTGCACGCGCCGTGTTTGCCCCCACAAGCCGTCTGCGCGCCGTGCTGTTTGATTTTGACGATACGCTGCAAAATCGGCGCGAAGCGTTTTTGAACTACTCGCACGCGTTCGTTCGTCGACACTTCTCTTCCCTTTCCGCAGATACGCAAGAAGCGCGCGCCCGCGACATGGCTACGCTGTGCGGCTCGGGCAATGAATTCCCGAGTTATGCCGCACTTTATACCGCGTTGATTGCTCGCTGGCAGTGGCAAGAAGCTCCTCCCGTTGCGCAGCTGGTCGAAGAAGCACGCCGTTTCTTCCCCAATCACACCACGCTTTTGCCGGGTGTTGTGGAAGGTTTAACCGCCCTTCGGGCAGCGGGGTATCTTTTGGGAATCGTAACCAACGGCGACATACTGATGCAAAACAAAAAGCTGGATGTCTGCGGTTTGCGTCCCTGGTTTGATACGGTTGTGATTTCGGGTGAAGAGGGCGTTGCCAAACCCGATCCCGAAGTATTTCGCCGTGCCGCTGCACGGCTCGGCGTATCACCTACCGATTGCCTGTTTGTGGGTGATCATCCAAAAAAGGATATTGCCGGCGCCACATCCGTAGGCATGCAAACGCGGTTTATGCTGGCAAGCGGATGGTATACACCTCCGCCGGGTGTCACGACGGTGCATTCGATGGACGAACTGATTTTGAGTATATGAAAACGCGCCGTGGCGGAAACCGCCACGGCGCGCGTTTTTTTCCTTTTTTCGACAAAGGCGGTTTGCACACTGCAAACTGTGTTAAAACATGCCTAACACGCTGTCGGTCAAATCTCCCACCGTGCGCAGGGCGTGCCCCACGTTTCGTTTCAGTCCACGGCGGTTTTTATGCATGTAGCACGCCGCCAAGGCACCGAGCGTTGCGCCGGCCAACAGCCCAACTACCATTCCTTTTGCAAAACCGCAAAGTGCTCGTCCCATTTCGTAATCTCCCCTTTCGTTTTTATGTGTAGTATGAGGCAAAGGGATAAAAAATATGTGCGGTTGGGCTTGCCAAATCGCAGATTTTGCGGTACAATGGAAAAAATATTATTTGGAAAAGGATGATGTTGTTATGACAATGTATCCCTTGTTGCTGACCCCTCACGTGACCGACTATTTGTGGGGCGGCACCCGTTTGAAGACCGAATACGGTTACCCCACCGATAAAGATATCGCTGCAGAGGCGTGGGTGCTTTCCTGCCATAAGGACGGCGCCTCGACCGTCCAAAACGGTGAGTTAGCAGGCAAGACCCTGCCGGAAGTGCTTGCGCTGTGGGGCGACGCCGCCATCGGCGCGCGCGCAGCCGCGTTCCCCTATTTCCCCCTGCTGATCAAATTGATCGACGCCAAAGATCGCCTGTCGGTGCAGGTGCACCCCGATAACGAGTATGCGCTGCGCGTGGAAGGCGAATTCGGCAAAACCGAGATGTGGTACGTGGTGGATTGCGATGAAGGAGCCGAACTGATCTACGGCTTCAACACCACGCTGACACCGGAAGAACTGCGTGCACACATCGAAGCCGATACGTTGCCCGATGTCTGCAACTTTGTTCCCGTGAAAAAGGGCGACGTGTTCTTTATTCAAGCCGGCACGCTGCACGCCATCGGCAAAGGCATCCTGATCGCCGAAGTACAGCAAAACTCCAACACCACCTATCGCGTGTCGGATTACGGCCGTCTCGGTGCGGACGGCAAGCCCCGTCCTCTGCACGTGGACAAAGCGGTGGACGTCACGGTTCCCACGCCGCCCTCCATTCCTTACGGCCAAACGGGCGAGTTCATTCCCGTGGCAGGCGCCGCCGTGCGTCCGCTGGCCGATTGCGAATTCTTTACCGCCAACCTGGTGAATGTCGACGGCACTGCCTCCTTCGGCATGGGCGATACGTTCGTGTCGTTGCTCTGCCTGGATGGCGAAGCCACGCTGACCGACGGCACCACCACCATCTCCCTGCAAAAAGGCGCTTCTGCCTTCGTGCCGGCCGGCACGGCGGTGAAGGTCACGGGCAAGGCACAGTTGCTCCAAAGCTATGTGTAAGCCGACCTTGAACATCGTGCTGGTAGAGCCGGAAATCCCGCAAAACACGGGCAACATTGCGCGCACCTGCGCCGCAACCGGCGCACGCCTGCACTTGGTGGAACCTCTTGGCTTTCGCATTGATGACCGCAAATTAAAGCGTGCCGGCCTGGATTACTGGCACCTTTTGGACATCACCTATTATAAAGACCTGCATGATTTCCTGCAAAAGAACAGCGGCCCGTTCTTCTTCTTCACCACCAAGGGCACGCATATCCATTCGGATATGACCTATCCCGACGGCGCTTATCTGGTCTTTGGCAAGGAAACGGCCGGCCTGCCCGAATGGCTGCTGCACGACCACCCCGATTCCTGCGTGCGCCTGCCTATGATCGCCAACGACGCCGCCCGTTCGCTCAACCTGTCCAACACGGTAGCGGTAGGGGTTTATGAGGTGCTGCGCCAATGGGGTTACCCTGCACTGCGCACCGAAGGGCATCTCACGCAGTATTAAAAAAGGGGGGATATTGTGGCACATCCGTTTCGGCATTTTCGCACCGTGTTTCGCCACCGTCGCCGCGTGATTGCACACTGCGCCAAGGTCGGCATTTTGCGGCAAGGATTGCTGCACGATCTTTCCAAATACTCCCCCACCGAGTTCTTACCCGGTGCAAAATACTTTGTGGGCGAGCGCAGCCCCAACGAGATCGAACGGCGCGAGCAGGGCTTTTCCACCGCGTGGATGCACCACAAAGGGCGCAACCGGCACCATTTCGAGTATTGGACCGATTACGATCCCGTCACCCACGTGATGACTCCCGTGAAGATGCCACTGCGTTTCGTGGCCGAAATGTTTTGCGACCGCGTCGCAGCCAGCAAAGTGTATCAGGGCGCGCAGTATACCGACGCGCATCCGCTTGCCTATTTTGAAAAAGGCAAGCCCACCCGTGCCATCCACCCGGCAACGTCGGATCTGCTTGAGCACTGGCTTGTGATGTTAAAGGAGCAGGGCGAAGCCGCCACCTTCCGCTACATACGGCAGGCGGTGCACAACAAAACGGAATATTAAGAAAACGCGGAGAAAATCGCACGATTTTCTCCGCGTTTATCATTTGCAGTAATTCTCGATATATCCGTCAATCGCCTTGGTGATCACGTCCCGTGCGGCCACAGCGCCCAGCACCTCGTTCACCGCCGTCTCTTTATCTTCCAACTCTTTATACACACGGAAGAAGTGGGTCATTTCGTCAAAAATATGCGAGGGAATCTCCGAAATATCTTTGTACCCGTTGTATGTGGGATCGTGGAACGGAATGGCGATGATCTTCTCGTCATAGCGCCCGTTGTCGATCATGGTGATCACACCGATAGGGTAACAGCGCACCGAGGTCATGGGGTGCAGCGCCTCCGAACACAGCACCAGCACGTCCAGCGGATCCAGGTCGTCCGCATAGGTGCGCGGAATAAATCCGTAGTTGGCAGGATAGTGGGTGGAGGTGTAAAGAATACGGTCCAGCTTCAGCATGCCGGTCTCCTTATCCATTTCATACTTACACTTGCTGCCCTTCTCGATCTCGATTACGGCCACGAAATCGTCTTTCGTGATGCGTTTGGGGTTGATGTTGTGCCAAATGTTCATAGCGCGCCTCCTTTGTTGATACCAACAGTATCGCACGAAAGCGCACATTTGTCAATCACTCTTCCATCTGTTTTCCCAAAAAAGCGGCCGCCACCTGCACCATCTTCACGTCGCCCTCACCGGGAATGGCACCGCTTTCGGGCAACAACAAACACACGCTGCCGATCACGTCACCGGCGGCAATGATCGGCACCGCCACCGCGGCGAAGCGATCAACCCCTTCCGCCACCGCCATACGCTCACTCTCGCCGGCACGTGCCAGATGTGTGCGACGCTGTTCCATGGCGGCTTCAAGTGCTGCCGATACCGCACGGTCCAGCAGTTCCTTCTTAGAACCTCCGGCCACGGCAATTACGCGGTCTCGGTCGCTGATCGCCACCGCCTGCCCGAGCGCACGCGCCATCACCTCGGCATACTGTGCCGCAAACTCCCCAAGCTCCCCCATGGGAGAGTATTTTTTGAACACGACCTCCCCATCGTTGTTCGTAAAGATCTCCAACGGATCTCCCTCGCGAATGCGCATGGTGCGACGGATTTCTTTCGGAATAACCACACGACCAAGGTCGTCTATTCTTCTTACAATACCTGTTGCTTTCATATATACATTTCTCCTTAAATTACAAATTGTGTTGTTAGTATTTGTGATTAAAGGGAATTTATACTGTGATTTCTCAAAAAGAAAATCAACCGGAAGTAGGTATTTTAATGCTCACACAACCATCGGTTGTGTGTATCTCTTTACAAGTTATTGTTTTACTGTTTTCGTTTTGATATAATAAACTCAAGAACAGAAGGCCTGCTGTCAAATTCAAGGAGGACTATCTTAAATGAAAGATATTAACATTGCTAAGAATATCATTGTCTTGCGAAAAAACAAGTGTATCACTTAAGAACAGCTGGCAG
>JAZODN010000050.1:0-7628 GCA_045597045.1 Acutalibacteraceae bacterium | reverse complement strand
ACCGTTTGTTGAACGATCTCTGTCACAAGTTGGATCCCACGCGTCTCACCACGATTGCGGCGGTTTCCATGTGCAAACTGGACGATCCGTATCTGCAAATTCCTGATGTGGTGTCCTATAACCACTATTTTGGGTGGTACGGCGGCGAGACGGATATGAACGGCCCGTGGTTCGATAAGTTCCATGCTACACATCCCACCATTCCGATCGGTTGCTCGGAATACGGCTGTGAGGCACTTAATTGGCACACCTCCGATCCGCGCCAGGGCGATTATACCGAGGAGTATCAAGCCTATTATCACGAAGAATTGATCAAGCAGCTGTTCACGCGCAAATACATGTGGGCCACCCACGTGTGGAATATGTTTGATTTCGGTGCCGATGCACGCTGCGAGGGCGGCGAAAACGGCCAAAACCACAAGGGTCTCGTCACCATGGATCGCCGTTATAAGAAGGATGCGTTCTATGCCTATAAAGCGTGGCTGTCGGATGAGCCGTTTGTGCATGTGTGCGGCAAGCGGTATGTGGATCGCGTGGAAGACATGACGCGTGTTACGGTGTATTCCAATTTACCCGAAGTGGAACTGTTTGCCAATGGCCGCAGCCTCGGCAAGCAGACCGCCGCCGAGCACTTCTTCTATTTTGATGTGCCAAACATCGGCGAAACCAGATTAGAGGCGGTGGCAGGCGATTGCAAAGATGAAAGCGTTATTCGCAAGGTGGCCGAATTTAATGAGGATTACCGTCTGCGCGAAGAAGGGGCGATTCTCAACTGGTTTGATATTCACGCGCCGGAAGGCCGCTTTTCGCTTAATGACAAGATGGGCGAGGTGCTCGGTACTGTGCGCGGCAAGTTAATTTTTGCCAAGTTGATGGCCAAGATGCTGGGTGGCAAGAAAAAAGGCGAAAAGAAAAAAGCGGCCGGTTTTGAGGTCACCCCCGAAATGATCACCATGATGAACGGCTTTACCGTCCTACGTTTGATCACACTCGCCGGAGGTATGATGGAGGCGAAGTTCACCAAAGAGGATCTGTTGGCGCTCAACGCCAAATTGAATAAGATTCGCAAACCCAAACCGAAAAAGAAATAACGAAGAAAAGCATGGCGTAATATCCGTTAAGGATATCACGCCATGCTTTTTGTAAAGAACGGTAGGCGGCCGTTTTGGACTCGCGGGATACGATGCTGAAACGATGCACTATTACTTGTTACTCGCCAAAATCGACGGTAAGAGAAATGTGAAGAGTGAAGAGTGAAGAGTTAAAAAGAAAAATCGACAAACCTCTTTTGAGATTTGTCGATTTTGGCGGAGAAGGGGAGACTCGAACTCCCGCGCCGGTTACCCGACCTACGCCCTTAGCAGGGGCGCCTCGTCACCAACTTGAGTACTTCTCCGTATACACAAAACTCTTGCTTGGTGAACAAGAATTTCGGTTATGCAATTAAAGGGAATGTGGCGGAGAGGAAGGGATTCGAACCCTTGGCTCTTTCGAGTCACCGGTTTTCAAGACCGGCTCCTTAAACCGCTCGGACACCTCTCCGTGCTTTCCCAAGGGGACTCTTGCCGTCCACGAATGGTATAATATCATTTTTCTTGCGGAATGTCAACTGTTTTATTCCTAAATTTCAAAAAACCTTTGCCTTTTCAGCGCATATTTCGCTTTTGCCTGCCGTACACATTAGTGGTAAGTAATTTTGGGTGAAAGGATGATGTGCCGTTGGATTATAAAGACAACTTTCACACGATGATCGCGCGGTATAACCGTGAGCTGTTGGAAACCTATCGCCGACAAAATCCGCCGTCTGCTGAGGTTGAAGCGACCCCCGTGGTGGCGGTGACCGAAAAGGTGCCCTCCTTGCCGAACAATACCGTGCCAAATCCGACCGCACTCGGTGTGCTTGAGGTTTGGGTGACCACAGCGTCTTCAGCACTGCCGCTTTCGGGAGCTCATGTGACGGTGAGTTATGACACACCCGACGGTCGCACAGTGCAGTATATCGGTGTGACCGATGAATCGGGGCGAACGGCTCCGATTCCGCTACCTGCAGTAGGGGCGGAGGAATCGCTCTCGCAAGAGGGCGCAGTTGCGCCGTTTACGCTGTATAACGTGGAAGTGTTTGCAGACAGATATTACCGCGTGGAAAACATCGGTGTACCGATGTATGGCGGTGTGCGCGCCGTACTGCCGGTGCGCATGATTCCGTTGCCGGAGGGGATCGCCGACGGTGAGTTGGTATACCGAGACAGCGCGCCGCAGGGATTGGAGGAGAGAGCATGACCGGTATACCGTATATTCCCGAAACGTTTACCGTACATTTGGGGCCGCCCGATGCAACGGCCGAAAACGTGACGCTCAGTTTTCCGGATTATATCAAAAATGTGGCGTCAAGTGAGGTGTATCCCACGTGGCCCGAAAGCGCTTTGCGCGCCAATATTTATGCACAGATCTCCTTTGCTCTCAACCGCTTTTATACCGAATGGTATCGCAGCCGTGGGTATGATTTTGACATTACCAACTCCACCGCTTATGACCAAGCGTTTGTGAACAATCGTGCGATCTATGAAAACATCAGCCGCATTGTGGACGATATCTTTAACAGTTATATTCGTGAGCAGGGAACGGTGCAGCCGTTCTTTGCGCAGTATTGCAATGGTACCACTGTCACGTGTGAGGGGTTAAGTCAGTGGGGTACCGTACCGCTGGCCGAAGAGGGGCTTGGTCCGTTCGATATTCTCACTCGCTTTTACGGCAACGATATCGAACTGGTGACCGACGCCCCCGTGCGTGTCGGTACATTGAGCTATGGTGGCATTCCGCTTGGGATCGGCAGCACGGGCGAGGATGTGCAGTTAAAACAGATTCAACTGAATCGCATTTCCGAAAACTATCCGGCGATTCCCAAAATCCCTGTGGCCGACGGACTGTTCGATACGGCAACCGAACGTGCCGTGCGTGCCTATCAACGCATTTTTGGATTGACAGAAGACGGTGTGATCGGCAACGCCACGTGGAACAGCATTTCGTACATCTATGCTGCTGTAAAACGGTTAGCAGAGTTGAATTCCGAAGGGATTACGCTGTCAGAATTGCCTTTGCAGCGACCACAGATTTTGGGGCTTGGTGACAGCGGTGATGAGGTGCGTGTGCTGCAGTATTATTTGGCGGTGGTAGCGGAGTTTTATAACGCCGTGCCGCAGCTGGTGATCAACGGGCAGTACGACACTGCTACCGAAAACACCGTGCGCGCTTTTCAACGTATGGCAGGCCTTGCGGAAGACGGTGTGGTGGGGATTGCCACCTGGACGGCGCTGTATCGCGCGTATCGTGGCATTGCAGAGACGGTAGAACTGCCGGGCGGTGCGCGTTTGCTCGACACTTTTGTGTTGCGTCGCGGCGACAGCGGCGAGGAAGTGCGCCGCTTACAGGAATATTTGCAAACCATTGCGTCGGCCTATCCGACCGTGCCGTCACCCACAGTCGACGGCGAGTTCGGTGCCGGCACCGAAGCGGCGGTGACGGCGTTTCAGCGATTATTTGATTTAACGCCGGACGGGGTGGTTGATGCGTTGACGTTTTTACAGATCATAACGGTCTATACCGATATTACGAACGGTGCGATGCGTCGTGAAGGACAGGAGCCGGGGTATACCTTAACGGCGGAGGAGGAAGAGGGGACATTATGACACCGAATGAACAAAACCGGTCGACCGATGTGCGCGAGGTTCAGGAGTATTTGCGCTTTCTCTCCGGTGTATATCCGCTGATCTCACCGTTGGCGGTAGACGGTATATACGGCGCCGTGACTGCCGAGGCAGTGCGTGCTTTTCAAACCATATGGGCGCTGCCCGTGACAGGTGAGGTAGACGGCGACACATGGGTGCGCCTACGTGAAGAGTATCGCAAAGCGGTGTATCCTACCACTCGACCGCAAGGTCTCTTCCCGTTTGCTGCCGGAGAACCGTTTTTACAGATCGGCGACAGCGGTGATCAGGTTGCTTTGCTGCAAGCGGTCTTGAACGCTGTGTCGGTGAATTTCCAAAATCTGCAGCGTGTGGCGTTGACTTCGCGTTTTGATGAGGAAACCGTCCGCGCCGTGCGTCAGCTGCAGCAGGTGTTCGGCTTTGAGCCGCACGGGCGGCTTGACCGCCGCACATGGGATCGCCTGGCAGCTGCGTATAATGCGTATGTTGTGGGTTAAAACGGTGCGGCACTCTGCGTTTTTGCAGAATACCGCTGTGTTGACCGTAACGTCACTGGTGTTGCGCGCGGTAGGGATCTTTTTTCGTATGTACCTTTCCGCGCGTATCGGTGCGGAAGGGATGGGGCTTTATCAGTTGATCGTATCGGTGTATGTGTTGGCGTCGGCGTTTGCGTCGGCCGGCATTTGCACCGCCGTTACACGCATGGTAACCGATGCACTTTGCCGCGGTGATCGTCGCACGGCACTGTCGGCCTTGCGTGCGGCGGTCGTAATCAGCGTAGGTGTGGCCGCGGCTTCGGCATTGGCGGTGTCTTTGGCCGCCTATCCCATTGCCCGTTACGGCATGGGGGATACGCGCGTGGTGGGGGCTTTGCGTATTCTTACCTTGAGTTTGCCGTTTATGGGTGTGTCATCTTGCGTGAAGGGATATTTCATTGCACGGCGACAGGTGACAGTTACGGCGCGGGCTCAATTGTTGGAGCAGGCGGTGCGTATCTTTGTTATCGTGCTGCTGTTAGAACGCGGCGTGGCTACCACGGTGGCGTCGGCTTGTGCGGTGGTAATGATTGGTGACGTGGTGGCGGAGTGTGCCTCCTGTTTGCGGTTGCTGTGCGCTTTTCGGCGCGATTGCCGCCGGTTGCCGCCGGGGGAGGATACTGCTAAAGGGGCCGTAATGACCACGCTGATGGGTATTGCGCTGCCGATCACTGCCACGCGGTATCTCACCACGGCACTGCATACGGTGGAAAATTTGCTGGTGCCTTCACGTATGGCTTTGTATACCGGTTCCCGTGCAGTGGCGCTGGCGCAGTTCGGTTGCTTGAAAGGCATGGCTATGCCGTTGCTGTTTTTTCCGGCATCGCTGCTCTCTTCGCTTGCCACGCTGTTGATTCCCGAAATATCCGAAGCTGCAGCACTGGATCGACAAGAGAAGGTGAGAGGGGCGGCGGCGCGCACGCTGCATCTCACCTTGACAGGCAGTATATTGGTGGGCGGTGTGTTTTATCTCTATGCCATGCCGCTTGGCCGTTTGTTTTATCAAAGCGACGAGGTGGGATGTTTACTGCGTGCGCTTGCGCCGTTGGTGCCCGCCATGTACGTAGAAAGTATGGTAGACGGTATTTTAAAAGGCTTAAATCAGCAAGTCAGCACCTTGCGGCACAATTTGCTGGATTCTTCCTTGCGCCTGTTTTTGGTGGTTACCGTGGTACCGCACGCCGGCATGGCCGGGTTTTTATTTGTGATGACGGTGAGCAACGTGCTGGTAGCAGTGCTGAACGTGCATCGGCTTTTGACCGTGACGAACATGCGCTTTCGCTGGCGGCAATGGGTGTTCGCGCCCACCATAGCGGTGGTGTTGGCCGCCGTCGGCAGTGATATGCTGCAAAAAAACGCGTGGATTTCCGTGTGGCCGCCGTTGCTTTCCCTGGCAACGGGCATCGCGTTGCTGTGCGGTCTGTTTTTTCTGCTGTTATACGGTACGGGGTGCATTACACGCCGTGATGTGAGAATATGAAAAGGACTGTTCGGTTTTAATAACCGAACAGTCCTTTTTTAAAAAAGCGAGGCAGGAGATTACCCTTCCAACTCATCTTTATGCAGTTCGCGAAATTTTTGAAATACCGCCTGCATAGTCTCTTCGTCCACACCGACAAAGGTTTCTTCCTCGCCTTGTGCAGCAGGAAGAATTTGCAACAGTACCGCCCCTTCGCCGCCGTCAGCAGGGAAGAGAACAGCGTAATCGTCGCCACCCCATTCCACCACGTCGAGCACTTCAAACACGATTTCATTGCCGTTTTCGTCGGTCAAATACAATAACTCATCCATATCAGAAATCCGCCGATCCGGTGGTGCGCGGGAAGAGCAGCACGTCGCGGATATTCGCCATGCCTGTCACGTACATCACAAGACGCTCAAAGCCAAGGCCGAAACCGGCGTGATGGGTGCCGCCGTAACGGCGCAGGTCGAGATACCACCAGTAATCCTCTTCGTTCATGCCCAGTTCCTTGATGCGTTCGGTAAGAATATCCAAACGATCTTCGCGCTGGCTGCCGCCGATGAGTTCACCCACGCCGGGCACCAACATATCCATGGCGGCCACTGTTTTGCCGTCATCGTTCAAGCGCATGTAGAACGCTTTGATCTCCTTCGGGTAATCGGTTACGAACACGGGGCCGTGATAAATCTGTTCAGTGAGGAAACGCTCGTGCTCGGTCTGCAGGTCACATCCCCAGAAAACGGGGTATTCAAACTGATCCTTGTGCTGTTCAAGCAATGCGACCGCTTCGGTGTAGGTCACGCGAGCAAAGGTGGCGTTCGCAATATCGTTCAAACGCTCAAGCAAGCCCTTATCTACAAAATTGTTGAAGAACGCGAGTTCATCGGGGCAACGCTCAAGCAACTTGCGCACCACGAACTGCACCATATCTGCCGCAAGTTCCATATCGTCGTTCAAATCGGCAAAAGCGATCTCGGGTTCGATCATCCAGAATTCGGCTGCGTGGCGTGCGGTGAAAGAACGTTCCGCACGGAAGGTGGGGCCGAAGGTATACACCTTACCGAATGCCTGCGCCATGCATTCCGCCGAAAGCTGACCCGACACGGTCAGAGCCGTGCGCTTGGCGAAGAAATCTTCGGTGTAATCCACCGCCCCGTCTTCGGTGCGCGGCAGGTTATCCATATCCAGCGAGGTGACCTGGAACATTTCGCCGGCACCCTCGCAGTCGCTGCTGGTGATGAGGGGGGTGTGGGCATACACAAAGCCGCGCCCTTGGAAAAACTCGTGAATGGCAAACGCCGCGGCCGAGCGTACACGGTATACGGCGCCGAACATGTTGGTGCGAGGGCGCAGGTGCGCAATGGTGCGCAGATATTCAAGCGAGTGACGCTTTTTCTGCAGCGGATAATCGGGGGTAGAGGCACCCTCCACATCAATGGCGGTCGCCTGCACTTCGATCGGCTGTTTCGGGTTGGGCGATTCCACCACGGTACCCGTTACGCAAAGCGCCACGCCGACATTTTGCTTGGCGATCGTCTCGAAGTTTTCGAGATTGGTCGATTCAAACACGATCTGCAGGTTGCGCTGGCAACTGCCGTCGTTCAGTTCAATAAAGCCGATAGCGCCGCTGACACGCAGTGTGCGTGCCCAACCGCAGACCGATACCGACTGCCCCTTCAAACGCTCGCCGTCAGCAAAAACGGCAGCGATTTCTGTGCGTTTCATAAGAAGAACCCCTTCCAAATGCAATAATTTTACAATGACGGAATATATCATAACATATTTTTAAAAAATTTTCAATTACTACTTGACAAATTCTGAAACTTTTTATATAATAACACTCGCGCCGAAGATTATGCGGCATTTATATGGACGTTTAGCTCAGCTGGTAGAGCATTCGCTTGACGTGCGAAGGGTCAGCGGTTC
>JAZODN010000049.1:0-11183 GCA_045597045.1 Acutalibacteraceae bacterium | reverse complement strand
AGCCGTTTTCGGGATCGATCGAATAGGTGCGGCAACCAAAACGGGTGCAAACGTTATCGAGCACTTCGCCGTTTTCCAACAACTCTGCCTCACAGCAGTAGAGATACGGGTCGCGACGCCCGTGCCACAAATGCACGTTTTCCAATCTAAAGATGGCAGTGGTGTCGGCCGTTTCCTGCTGTGCAATTTCCGTTTCCTCGGCATCATACACCGTGTACCGTATGGTCTGCCCCGCCTTCAGCGCGGTCAAAAAGGTTTCTGCCTTCACCGTGGCGGTGCGCCCTTCCACCGTGGGAGTAACGGCAATACCAGGGGCGCCGTAGTAATCCAAATCAAAGTGAGATTCGCTGACACAAATCAAATTCACATCGCGATACAGACCGCCGTAGAAGGTGAAATCGGCCATTTGCGGATACACATACTCGTTCGCAGCGTTATCCACCGCGACCGTGAGCACCGTATCGTCTTGAACGTGATCGGTGATGTTCACGCGCCACGTGGAATAGCCGCCGTCGTGATGCGCCAATTTCACGCCGCCAACGTAGACATCGGCAGAGGAATTTGCGCCGCGGATCTCAAGATAATATTGGTCAGCTTTGGGGAGATCGGCGGTAACGATCGCCTTCGCATACAGGCAAGTACCGCGATAATAATCATTTCCGCCATCCTGGCCGTCGGTCGCGTTCCAGGTGTGGGGCAGCGTAACCGCTTCCCAATCGGTGGGTAACACTGTCGGGATCGCCACCGTCTGTTTGGTAAACACCCAATCGTTATTAAAACTTACACATTGTCTCATACGGTTTCCTCCGTGTACACCGCGCCGCTTTCCGCCGACGCTGCACGCCGTGCTGCCAACTCGGTGTTCATCGTTTCCAAGGTTTTCTTATCCAAATTATATACCAATGCCAGACCGATGAATTGCACAACAGCACTGAACATATACAAACCTGCCGCCAACCAGCACATATTATACGTGGTCGCCGCCGACTGACCGCCCGTGCCCAGTTTCGACACGTAACCGAGCCACCCCATGATGGCCAGTACGGTCGCGGGACCAACACCTTGTGCCAGTTTGCGGAAGAAGGAGTGCAACGAATAGATGGTGCCTTCCTCGCGCGTGCCGAATTTCCATTCGCTGTAATCGATCGCATCGGCCATGAGCGCCCAGGACACGCAGGTATAAATACCCATACCGAGGCCAAAGATCACGAGGCCGCAAAGATATACCGCCAGTGACGCCGTTTTGTTAGAGACCAACGGGAAAATCAGCATGACCGCACCGCCCAGCAGCGAAGCGAGTGTGCCGACAACGGAAGCTTCCTTCTTTCCGTATTTATTCACAATCTTTTTGATAAACGGCATGAAGAAAAACATAGGTACAAAGCCGACCATCTGCACCACACCCGATAATTGCGCCAAACCGAAATAGGTGGCAAACATGATCGTAACGGCGGTTGCGGCTGCATTCATACCGAGGAACATGCCCATTGCAGCCAAGGTGGCACCGACTGCCGGCCGGTTTTTGGCAAAATTCCCAAACGCTTTCACAACATTAAATTTTTCGTTGTTGTTGGTCTTCACACTGTTTTCGTCCACGCGGACAGTAATGTTTTTGATCATAAACAAAAAGCACACAAAGCCAAGTGCACCCATGATCAAAGCAGCGATAAACACACGATCACCAAGCAGTGTTTCCACTTGCACGTTGGTTTCGGGGTTGATAAGGGGGGTGCCGTCCGGATTAAACTCTTTTTTCCAAATCAAAACAGGCAAGATCATGCCGGGTAGGATGTTGCCGATCATAGACCCGATGGAACGCCAAGTAGAAAGCTGAGCACGTTCGCCGGGATCTTCGGTAATCACCGAAAGCATGGAGCCGTACGGCACATTAGCGATGGTATAAAACGCATCCCAAACGATATAACCGAGAATGAACAAAACCGTCTTCACGACAACCGAGGCATTGGGGAACGGCAGAAACACCGCCGCACCGCCAAACAACAGACCGATCGCGCCGAATAAAATATAGGTTTTAAACTTGCCAAGTTTGTAGGAACGTCTGTCGGCATCGATCAACGAACCGATCATAGGATCGTTGATGGCATCCCAAATCTGCACCACCAACAACAAAAGGAACAAAAGGCCCGTTTCCATGGCCATATACACGAGCCAGAAGGTTTGCACCGTGCTTTTGAGAGAAAAGCTCATGTTGCAGCCAAGGTCACCGGCTGCATACGCCAATTTATCGCGCATGCCAAACTTGCGAGGTCCGTCGCAGGCGGTTCGCACTTTCTTTGCCATAGTATATCATCCTCCACTGTAATACTTGTTGAATACCAAGTTAAAGTATATCAGTAAAATTGCACTATGTCAATGCGCTCTGGTAAAAACATACAGTAAATATTACCAATCGCCGACCGCTTTACCAAAAGAGTGTAGACGAGCATACATTTATATGCTATACTGAAAACAACATGCAAAAAGAGGAATTTAACTCACTATGAACACACCGGAACAAACCCGTCAGCGGTTAGTTGACCATTATCAAAAGTACCCTTTACTGCAGATACAGGATCTTTTTAAATTCCTGCATCAAAGCTCCTTCGGGTGCGAACATGCCGTGCCATCCGCTGCCGCCGCATGCACCGGCGTAAAGGAAGAATACGCACTCCTTTCGCACAATACCATCCCCGTGATCGAACCTCTCGACGGTGCATACAGCCGCGTACCGCTTTCGTATCTCAACGGCGGATTGCGCGCCGAAACGTTGGGGCGCCTCTTCTTTCTTTCGGCAAAAGAAGAGGCAACCGGCAAAGCGAATCTGAGGCAAAAACTGAACATTGCCGGGGCACTGATTGCCGACGGGGCGTTACCCTTTTCGGTCACGGCGTTTGAGGAGGCCGTCGCCCGTTGGGAAACTGCCGACTTTTCGGCACTGCACCATTCAGACACGTTTCGCCGTGCATATGCCCCGTCCTACCGTGTGATCGACAACCGCTTTCTCCCCTTTTTGCCACTGCTGACACGATTGGACACACAGTTAGCCGAAGGGTCCGTCACCTTGGCAATTGAAGGCGGCAGCGCTGCCGGCAAATCCACCTTGAGCGAATGGCTTTGCGCGCTGTATAATTGTGCGGTGATTCATATGGATGACTTTTTTCTGCGGACTGAGCAGCGCACAGCCGCACGTCTGGCCGAAATCGGCGGCAATATAGATTACGAACGCTTTGCAACCGAAATCGTGCAGCCGATGCAGCAAGGGCTGCCCTTGTGCTATCGCCCGTTTGATTGCGGAACAATGGGCTTCAAAGAACCCCTATGCATCACGCCGACACCGCTGACGGTAGTGGAAGGGGTTTACTCCATGCACCCGTCTTTCGGAAAATACTATACCCTTTCAGTGTTCTTAAGCATTTCTTCCGTTCAACAAAAAGAGCGCATTGCAAAACGCAACACACCGTTGCTGGCTAAACGTTTTTGGGAGGAATGGATCCCCATGGAAACGGCGTACTTTGTCGCAACCGATCTGCCGCAACGCTGCGACATACAAATCGAGGTGGAATAAGATGGCTCAAAAGGAAACCTGCATTTTGACCAACATGTGTATGGTTTGTGATGGTGAAAACGTGTTGGTGCAAGAACGTGTAGATCCCGATTGGCCGGGTCTGACCTTTCCCGGCGGCCACGTGGAACCGCACGAATCCTTTGTGGATTCAGTAGTGCGTGAGGTCAAGGAAGAAACCGGGCTGGATATTGACAACGTGCGGCTGTGCGGTGTTAAGCAGTGGACCTCGCGTGACGGCTCTTACCGCTATATTGTACTGTTTTTTAAAACCAACGTGTTCACGGGCGAGTTGCGCTCGTCGAACGAAGGGCGCGTGTTTTGGCTGAACAAAAACGAGATCACCAACCACATCCTTGCTCACGATTTCGACAGCATGCTGCAAGTGTTTTTAAATGACGAGCTTACCGAAAACTATCACTATTTTGAAAACGGCGAGTGGCTCGTAAAAAATATATAAGGAGATGTTTTTATGTCTAACCGCATTCTTCCCACCCTCGGCTTTCACCACATTGCGTTACGCTGCTGCAACATTGAAAAAAGCCTGACCATGTATCAGTCTCTCGGCATGACCGAGGTCGCCCGTTGGGGGGAAGGTGAAAAACTGATCGTCATGCTGGACATCGGCGACGGTGGACGCATCGAACTGTTTGCCAACGGTTCGGATGCGTATCACGAAAACGGCAAATGGCAGCACTTTGCGATGTCGGTCGACAACGTGGACGAGGCCTATGCACTGGCACTGCAAGCCGGTTTCGAACCGCTGACACCGCCAAAGACGGTGCCGCTGGCTGCCACGCCTGCTCCCATGAGTATTCACATCGCATTTGTGAAAGGCCCCGACAACGAACAGGTCGAATTTTTCAAAGAAGTATAATCCCCTTCCCTTTTGCTTTTCGGCAAAGGGGAATTTTTTTACTCAAAAAACGAACATATGTTTGACTTTGAGCGAACAGTGTGGTATACTGTATCTACACTTTACGAAAGGACGAGGCGCTGTGGAACTTTTAGACAAGCTGCAAATACTAGCCGATTCCGCCAAATACGATGTCGCCTGCACCTCCAGCGGATCGGCTCGCACAGCAGTGCACGGCATGTTGGGCGCCACTTGCCTGCCCGGGCTGTGCCACAGTTTTTCGGCCGACGGGCGGTGTATCTCACTTTTAAAAGTGTTGCAAACCAACGTGTGTGTGTATGACTGCCAATACTGCGTAAACCGCCGTTCCAACGACCTGCCGCGCGCCTCCTTCACCCCTGAGGAGCTGGCCGGGCTGACCATGGAATTTTATCGCCGTAATTACATTGAGGGGCTGTTTTTGAGTTCGGGTGTAGCCGGCAGTCCCGACCGCGCCACCGAACAGATGTGCCGTACACTGGAGTTACTGCGATATCACCACAGCTTCAACGGCTATATCCACGCAAAAGCCATTCCCGGCGCCTCCCCCGAATGGGTCGAGAAACTGGGGCATCTGTCCGATCGCTTAAGTGTAAACATTGAATTGCCAAGCGAAAAGAGCCTTTTGCGCTTGGCGCCGGATAAGAAAAAGCAAGCCATTCTGCAGCCGATGGGCGCCATTCGTGACGGGATCTCACAAAGTCGCGAAGAACTGGCGGTTTTTCGTCACGCTCCCCCCTTTGCTCCGGCCGGACAGAGCACCCAAATGATCGTGGGTGCCTCGGGCGAAACCGATTTTCAAATCTTACGCTTGTCGGAAAGCTTATACAAAACCTACCGCTTAAAACGGGTGTTTTTTTCAGCGTACATTCCCGTGGGCAATCAGGCCTTACTGCCGGCCGATCAACCGCCACCGCTGCTGCGCGAACACCGATTATATCAAACCGATTGGCTGCTGCGTTTCTATGGTTTTTCGGTGAGCGAACTGTTGGACGAACAGCATCCCTCGCTTGATCCGCTGCTTGACCCGAAATGCCAATGGGCCCTGCGACATTTGGAACAATTTCCCGTGGAGATCAACCGCGCACCACGCGAAGTGCTGCTTCGCGTACCGGGTATAGGCGTGCGTTCTGCAGGACGCATTCTCTCGGCACGGCGCGCAGGCCGTTTGCACTTTGAGGACTTAAAAAAACTAGGCGTGGTGTTAAAGCGTGCGGTGTTCTTTATCACCTGCGACGGTAAAATGCAAGAAGGCATAGCGTTCGACCCGACGGCCATTTACCGCCAGCTCACCGCCGGCACCGCCTTGCACCCCGACCGTTTGCCCTCCGACCCCACCATTCAACAATTAACCTGGTTCGATACCCCTGCTCTGCTTCCGCAGCGAAAGGACGTGATACAATGTCTGAACGGTCAGCTTTGATTTTGTTGCACGACGGCACGCTGGAAGGGGTGCTTTCCGCCGTTTTTGATTCCTATTCCTATTCTCCACCGCCGATGGGATTGGAGACTGCCTCCTGCTATCAGCCGCAGCTTGGCTGCCGTTACAAAGACGTTTCCACCGACCGGCACCACGCGGCAAGGGTCATTGCCGGTGTGCAGCGAAAAATGGGACCACTCGGTTATCGCAAAGTGTGGCAGGCATTTTTGCACAGCAACCAAGAAAAAGACACTATAATTTACCGCTATATTCGCCTTGGCATGAAAGAGGGCGAACAGATTCATCACATGCTCACCCACCCTATCGTGCTTGCAATCGACAAGTTGTGTGCTCTCACGGGCCGTGAAGCCTCTTTTCTCACGGAGTTCGTGCGTTTTTCGGAGGTAGAAGGCCATCTCTATTACGCCGAGATCACGCCCGAACACATGGTGTTGCCGCTTATTATGCCGCATTTTGCAGCACGGATGAACACCCACCCTTTTTTAATCCATGATAAAACACACGGGCTGGCCGGTGTGTATGACCGCACGCGCTGGGTGCTGGTCTCTACCGAAGAACTCACCATTCCGCGGCTATCGGAAAACGAAGAACATTACCGCCGATTATGGCGCACTTTTTATGATACCGTTGCGATCAAAGAACGGCTGAACCCGCAGCTGCGACAACAACTGATGCCGAAAAAATATTGGAAAAACATCACCGAATTGCAACCGAACACAGTGTAAAAAGGCAACATTCACGCATGTGAATGTTGCCTTTTTGTCAGCAAAGCGGAATCAACAGCATGGTATCTGCCGCCAGAATATCTTCACTCAATCGGTTCTCTTCCATGATCGCCTCCACACCCGTACGGCTGCGGCGCGCTATCTCCCACAGAGACTCGCCCTTTGCGGCGTATACGATCTTCAATGCAGCGGTATCTTGCGGATACGGAGCACTTTCGTCGGCGACGATACTGCACGGTACACAATGAGATGAAGCACGGCACGCACGGCGCGTCACTGCCAACGTGGCACTCAGTTCCACTCTGCCGCCCATTAAACGGCAGGCGGTGCGGCTCACCGCTACTCCCGGTGTATCGTCGCGACAATTATCGGTATATGTTAAGCAAAACGGCTCGGTGCGCTCGTAATAGGACACCTCACCGCGACTGTCCTGAGTCAGCAGACACCACAAGAGTCGACCTTCCAGTTTCAGCAGGTCGCCATCACCCGACATACCGCATGACAACACACGGCACCATGCCCCCAACACGGTCTGCGTATCCTCACCGGGCACTTCAAAGCGCTGCTGCACGGTGTGTTCCTCGCGGCAAACGACATGAAGCTGCATGCAAGGAACCGTATGCTGTTCCATGGATAGCGGATAGTGCGCCGAATACGCATCGCACACCGCCTGCACATTTTCGTTTCGCCAACCGTACAACGCACATTGCAGTTTCGCATTGACCGCCAGCCGCACATTTTCGCCACCTTGCGATGCTTCCACACACACATCCGCGGCCGTCACCACCACGTCGGCATCGCAAAGCCACTCTTCATTCAAGCCTTCCATATCCAAAATTTGGCTGAACGGGATCTCCGCTGCCGCTTCCTCTACTGCACCACTTACGGCATCGGTTATATACAGCGCTCCGACATACAGTATACCTTTCACGATGGCTTTGTTTGTGAGCACTTTGCACTCGTGTATCTGCGGCACAACCGAAGTGTGCAGCATGGCTGTGGAGGCGTGATGATCGCCGTTCAGTTCCAACACCTCGTTTACGGAAAACGGCTTTTCCTGAAAAGCCGCAGGCACTGTGCCGTTCATTTGTACGTGACGGGCATAGACCCCTTCGCCCTCCGCCGCGGTGATAAGTTTCCGTTCCACGGTGTCCATCACCTTCAGCGATACCGTAAACGCACCGTGAATATCCAAACGGCGTGGACTCACCGCACGGCAGTTCACATAATCGGTGTCGGTGTGTAAATAAAAAAAGGCTTTGGGCGACAGTAACGGCAGCGAAAACACCGTGCAGAACGGTTGCGAAAATTCACACACGCGCACACAATGGCGTTCTTCATCAAGATACAGCACACGCAACCCCACCGTACCTTCCACCGTCAGCCGATCGCCGCTTAATTGGCGTGTCTGCACAACAGCGGCCACCTGACACTTCAACACCGATGCCACGTCGGGACAATATTCCGGCAAAATAAAATCGCCGTCGATCGGCTGTTCCGATACTGCGTCTACCACCTTCTCACAGGTCAGGAAGTCGGTTTCTGCCACACGAAAATCCATAGTTCCTCTCTCCTTATTTCCTCTTTCGGTTTTACTTCACTGTATGCACAGATAAACAAAAAAATAACAACGCGGAGAAATTCTCCGCGTTGTTATTTCAGCTTATGTATTCTTGTTTTTTAATACCAAACATATGCCGCAGCAAACCGCTGAACAGTTTAGGGCTGCGCACCACTACGATCTTCATACACACCTCTCCTCTCATCGGCTGCGCACACGGGAACAGCCAAGCAAGACCAGTGCCGCTGCCGCAAAGATCAAAATACATTCGGGTGGAAACAGAATAGCCACCAACAATCCGGCACCGAATGCCGCACACAAACTGCCGTTCCCACACTGTCGTTTACCTCGCATACCGTCACCCCTCCACTTGCGCTCCCGTTACATTCCATACTATGTGTAAACTACGGTTTGGTGCCAAAAAACTGAGAATGCCGTAATCGGCAAAAACGAACCCCCTACGGTAAACTACCATAGGGGGTGTTTGTTCACACAGTCGAGGCCAACAGCGTCAATCTCTGCTTTCGGTTATTTTTTATTAAGTTTCCATTCTTCCAGTTTGGAAGAATCCTCCATCATCGCCACATAACTTTCGTAGCGCGAGCGCGAGATCTCGCCGGATTCCACCGCCGCTTTCACCGCGCAGCCCACCTCTTTGACGTGAGCACAGGAGGTGAAGCGGCATTTGCCGAAACAGCGCGCAAATTCACGAAAGCAAAACGGAAGTTCATCCTTTAAGATCGGCTCCACCTGCTCCATATCCAGCGAAGAAAATCCGGCCGTATCCACCAAATAACCGCCGCCTTCTAACGGATAGAGCTGTGCGGTGCGTGTGGTGTGGCGGCCGCGCCCCAGTTTTTGACTGATCTCGCCTGTCGGCAACGCCAATTCGGGGCAAATACAGTTGAGCAGCGAAGATTTGCCCACGCCGGAGTTGCCGGCAAAGGCGCTCACTTTACCGCGCAGAAATTCTTGTAACGGGCGCACACCCTCGGGATCTTTGGCAGTGAGGAAAAAGGTGGTAAACCCACTGTTGCGATAAATCTCCTCCAACCCACGGGCATCGGCCAAATCGGTTTTATTGATTACCACGATCGGCTCGATATTCCGCTTTTCCGCCACGGCGATCAATTTATCCATCACCATGGTGTTGGGTGTCGGTTGCGCCGCCGACGCCACAATCACCAACAAGTCCAAATTGGCCACGGGTGGCCGCACCAGCACGTTGCGGCGCGGAAGAATCGCAGTTAAAAAACCACTGCCGTCTTCTTGAAACTCCACGGTTACACGGTCACCTGCCAAGGGGGTGATACGCTCGCGGCGAAACCGACCGCAGGCACGGCATTCCACCGTGCGGTCGCCCACCGCAACGGTATATAAGCCGCCAACCCCTTTCAGCACCAAACCGTTATTCTGTTCTGTCATCGTCATAGGCATTACGGAGTCACCACAGCCTCGGTCGGTGCGGTAGGCGCAGTCACATCCGGCAAAGTAGTAGCGGTTACATCATCAATACTCGGCACAGAAGGCTCGGTCGCAGTGGTGGTCGTGGTCTCGGTCGTGGTGGTACCAAAGGGATACAGCACATCCTGAGTCCACTCACCGGTCAATGCGTTCACGGTATAACTGGCATACAGCTGGAAGGCAGGGGTTGTTTCGCCCTTAATGCGGAACGTCACCTTGTAGCTTGCCACTTGCTCATCGAAGGTAAAATACCACGTTGAAATGGCGCTGGGCAGAATGTTCTGCAGTTCAGTGGAATATTCGGGGCGCGTTTGCGGTTTGCCGTCGATAAACACCTCCAGCGAGATGACCGACGAAGTTTCCGGCAGCGGCAGCGCCAGTTCCACATCACGGTAACCGGATGCCATCACCAAATTCCCAACACCGCCCACTTCCAGTTCGGTGTTCGCCGCAGGCTCTTGCTTCGCCACCACACCGGCTTGATAGGCGGGGTGGTTTTCGGTCGTGACAGTACCAACCACAAATCCGGCATCCTCCAGTGCGGCGCGAGCTGCCTCTTCGGTCAGCTGATCCACATTGGGCACAAGTTTGAGTTCCGGTTCCACATTTTCGGAACCGCTGCTGATAAACACGGTCACAGCACTGCCGTATGCAACCGAATCGGGGTAGGACGGCTCACTGCGCACCACAAAGCCTTTTTCCACCACTTCGCTGAACATGGTTTTGCGCACGACCTGGAAACCGGCATTTTGCAAGCGTGTGATATACACCTCGGCGGTTTCATCCTGCGTGATCTCCAACACCTGCGCCATATGTGCACCGCGGCTGACCGTAATGCTGAGCGTTTCGCCGGGCTCCAGTTTCTTTTTCGGCTTCGGATCGGTGGATATAATGGCATTCTCGGCATAGGTATCATCCCACTGACGCGTCACACTGATGTTCAGCGACGCGAGTTCGGGATATTCGGCAAGGAAGGTCTCCTGATCAACAAACTGCTGATTGATCAGATCCGGAACGGTAATCATACCGGCATCCGGATTAGGGTCACTTTGCAGAATGTTCCCGATCAGCATCACACCCACACTGAACAGTGCCACAATGACCAATGCAGCCGCAATGGCGGCCAAAATCGGTAGCACGGGGAAACGGCGGCGTTCCACCACCTCTTCTTCCTTTTCTTCGGCCACGCGCTCTTTCTCGCGCACTTTGGCGATGGTTTCCACGAAACGGGTGGGCGTTTCATCCACGAACACATACTTGTATTCAAAATGAATGCTGGGATTGCGTTTAAACTCGTCGATATCATACAGCATTTCTGCCGCCGATTGATACCGTTTAGAAGGATCCTTTTGCATCGCCTTCATGGTGATCTCTTCGAGCCCCTCGGGAATGGATGCGTTGATCTCACGCGGCATGGCCGGAGTGGATTGCAACTGCATAATCGCCACCGAAACCGCATTATCTGCTTCAAACGGCAATTTGCCTGTCAGCATTTCATACAGCATCACGCCCAGCGAATAAATATCTGCCTTTTC
>JAZODN010000048.1:0-22548 GCA_045597045.1 Acutalibacteraceae bacterium | reverse complement strand
GCCGCCTGCAGGCGACGCACCTCGGCCACAATGCGCCGGATCTCTTTTTGGCGATTATCCCACCAATCCATCGTCCAAATACGCATCACGTTCCACCCAAGGCCATGCAAAATGCGAATTTGCGCGATTTCGCGGTCACGGGTGGTTTTGGCCGCCCCATAGCTGCTGCCGTCCAGCACAATGCCGAGAATGTATGTTTCGGGGTTTTGCGGATCGATCACGCCGATATCGATCTTGTATTCCGAACGGCCGACGTTGAGATCGGCATCAAAGCCCTCGGCCTTCAGCAACGAGCGAATGCGCTTGGCAATGCCGGCTTTGACCGACTGCAGTTGTAGCGACGAATTTTCATTCAGCGCCAATTCCTCGCCACCGGCATACATCAAGAACGCTTTCAGCGCCACCACACCGGCCGCGTCGGTTTTGGCCAGATTGATCTGATCGGGTGTTAAGGTGGAAAACACGATCATCTCGTCACGCGCACGGGACACCGCCACGTTCAAGCGGCGCCAACCGCCGTCGCGGTTAAGAGGGCCAAAATTCATGTATACCTTACCGTTTTCATCGGGACCGTAACCGACCGAGAACAGGATCACGTCGCGCTCGTCGCCCTGCACGTTTTCCAAGTTCTTCACAAACAGCGGCTCTTCCCGTTCGTAGATCCATTTTTCGAGCGCCGGATCGGTCGTGCAGGCATCGCTCAGCATATCGTCGATCAGCACCTGCTGCGAAATATTAAAGGTGATGACACCCACGCTCAGCCCGGCGAGTGCGGGATCGTGGCAACGGCGGCAGATCTCGGCCACCACCGCTTCCGCTTCCGCGCGGTTACGGCGTCCTTTGCCGCGTTCAAACACACCGTCCACATGCACCAGCGAAACCTTGGATTCACGGTCGTTGACCGACGGGAAAGTAAACAGCTTGTTTTCGTAGAACTGGTGGTTGCTGAAAGAGATCAGACTCTCGTGATGGGAACGGTAGTGCCAAAGCAGGTGCGTCTGCGGCATATTGATGGCCAAACAATCGTCCAAAATGCTTTCCAGATCTTCGGATTCCAAATTCTCCTCGTCCACCGCATTGGTGGCAAAGAAGGCGGTGGGCGGCATCTGTTTCGGGTCGCCGACGATCACCGCATCCACACCGCGCGCCAACACCCCCACCGCTTTACAGGTGGGCAGCTGCGACGCTTCGTCGAACACCACGATATCAAACGGACGGCGGCGCGGATCAAGATACTGTGCGGCGGAAATGGGGCTCATCAACATACACGGACACAGGCGCGGCAACAGATGCGGCAGCTGCTCAAACAAGCGTCGGATACTCATGCCGCGGCCGCCACTCTTGATGTTACGCTGCAGAATACCCAATTCGGAACTCTGCGCCGCTTCGCCGGTGAAGTCCGGCACATTGGCCGCCAGACGGCAGAACAGTTCCTGCCGAACGAGATCGGTGAACTCCTTGTCCAACCGCTTATATTGCTCAATCGTTTCGTTGAACACCGGCCCCGAAAACGCGTTCAGCACACCCTGCCCGTCGATGGCGTTCGCGATCAGTGCTTTGTACGCCGCCTTTTTGTAGGCCGGCACAATATCCTCGTGTGCAGCACCGTTGCAATAGGCACTCACCAACGCCGAAAGCCCTGCGTCTTGTGCTTCGCCCGCAATACCTACGAAGGTGATCCAATCCTTCAGATCATCCGCATGCGTTAAAATCCTGTCGCACATCTCGATTTGACCGGACAGCCAGTCGGCATTCTCCGATTCCACCACGCAAAGCAGGTCGTAGCAAGCCGTGCGGCAACGGCGGAAGGTTTCGTAATTTTCCACCGTGGCGGTCGCCGCCATAACGGCACCGCTGTCGGTGCAAAGCGTGGTGCGCGCGACGGTGTTGCCAACGTAATCCTGCAACACCGCAACGTGGTGCTGCGCCGCTTCCGCTTGTTCACTCACGGTCTTCCAATCGGTGTCCTCGCCCCGATACCAGCCGCCCAAATCGCTGCCGTAGAGTGGCAGCAGCGCTTCGGCAGCTGCTTTTTCGGCCTGCATGCGGCTAAGCACCTGCACGGCGTCTATCACGTCATCAATCGGCTGCACCGCCAACGGCTGCAGCCGCTTTTGCAACTGACGCATACCCACCCGTTTCGGAACTGCCCACCGCAGCGATATTTCCTGACACTCCTTCAGCAAGGCGGTACCGTCCTGTTCCAAGAACTCCTGCGACCACGTTTTGAGCAGATAATCGCGGCGCCGCAAATATTCCGTAAAATGCGTAGCCATCTTCTTCACGGCAGCAAAATATTCAAACGGATTTTCCACCGCTGCCCACCCACGGGGCAACCGACCGAAAGCCGCCACGCTCTTGGCCAGCGAAAGCAAGCGTTCCATATCCATGCGGTCACGCACCGCACCGAAGGAGAGAATTTCGGCCAATCCGGCCGCATGAGGCACAAACGCCGCAGCCGCCTCGCGGTAGGCAGTGACGGTGGGCGCCAACGCCTGCCGCAACTGTTGGGTGTATTGCCGCACGCCAACCGACGCCAGCGGATGTTGATGCGGATGCCCCAATGCGCGAGCCGCCGCCACCAACCGTTCCAAAAGAATGGTGTGGCTGTCAAAGGTGCGGCGATCGGCTGTTTCGACAAACGCGGCATCAAACACCACCAAATCGGGCGCTTCGGCAAAATCTTCGTATTCATTGATCAACCCGAACACCGAATAGCCGCAAGGCAGAACCGTGTGCAACTGAACGGCATAGCCATCCAAATTTCGACGCAATTCACGCAGACGCTCCGCCTTTTCGGCATATTGCTCGGGTGTTTTGTCGCGTGTGACCTCCGAAGCGATACGCAACTGCTCGAGCACCGCACGCTTTTTAGTCTTGTTGGAATGCAGTTCCAGGCAAAACGGTGCAATGCCGATGCTCTCCAACCGCTTTTGCACCACTTCCAGAGCCGCTTTTTTCTCGGCTACAAACAACACCGATTTCCCCTGCGCCAAGGCGTTTGCAATCAGCGAGGTGATGGTTTGGGATTTGCCGGTACCGGGCGGCCCGTGCAGCACAAAACTTTCGCCGCGGCACGCCGCCTGAATGGCATACAGCTGCGATGCATCGGCAGGCATGGGCAGCAAGGTGCCTTCCTCCGACACCTGTGCGCCGATCTCCATCGGTTTGGCATCCCACGCCAGTTTGCCCTCGATCAAGCTGCGCACGATCTTATTTTTCAGCAGATCTTCACTGCGGTTGCGCATATCGTTCCACATCACAAACTGCGAGAAGGAGAAAATGCCGAGGTACGCCGATTCCAACACGTCCCAGCGATCCTGACCCATGGTAGCTTTGCGCAGCACCGTAAAGACACGGCGCAAATCAATACCGTGCTCGTCCATAGGCAGCGGATCCAGGCCGGCCACGTTAACGTTGAAGTCCTGCTTTATTTTTTCAAGGATCGTAACGTTGATCTGCGGATCGTCATCACGCAGGCGCAAAACATATCCCTTGCTGCCGCCGCGACGCACCAACTCCACCGGCAAAAGCACCACCGGTGCATAACGCGGCTTGGTGCTGTGGGAACTCTCATACCAGCGCAGCAGACCCATCACCAAATACAGCGTGTTGGCACCGTTTTCTTCCAACGCCGTCTTCACGTTGCGATACAACGTCTTCATCGTCTTGTTCAGTTCCGCTTCGCTGTGCACCGCACGCAAACGGCGGTTTTTGTATTCGGAGGAGATCAACCCGGCATACTCACCGGGATCGTGCATGGTTTCAAAGTTGAACTCGCTGCTGCCGACCAGATCTCCCGGGCGCGGCAGAACGGAAAAATCCTCCCCTTCCGACAAGGCATCTTCCAAATCGTCCAGCGAGGTGGTAAGCAGCGGAACGATGTTTTTGGAGAAACGCAAACTGATCAGATTGTTGCGCAACCCCAGATCCAGCAATTTACGCTCCCACTGCACCATCTTCGGCACCGCTTGCGGATCAAACGCATCGGGCGCCACGTCGATGATCTCGCTCACGGCACGCGGCGCATGCAAACCACCCGTTTCTTCGGGCAGATCGTGTTCGATATGCCACCCCTCGGCATCGTGTACGCGTTGCGGAATGGGAGTGACGCCGCACAAACGCGCGCGCTGAACGTCGATCACGCAATCGATCGGGTCGCTGCCGATAAAATGATGTTCCGCCGCACGGACCGCATCGTCAAACGAAGCGTTCTTGCCGTTCACCACCATCGTCGTCTCCACCACGGCGATCTCGTTCACACCGTCGGCCAAACGCTTGGTGATCACCGCCGGATCATCCTGCACCGTATCCGTAAAGGTAAGCTCATCCAGCCACACGCCCGTGAAGATGTGGCCGGTGGTCAGGATCAGCAACGGGTGCAGCCCCACCGCCTCCAGGCAAGAGGCATACAACAAGGTCAAATCCATACAGGTGCCTATTTTCTGTTGCAGCACCATATCACACAAACGAATGCGCTGGCCCGTTTCCTCAAAACTGGCCGGGCTGATACAATAAACCAAATTCTCCTCTTTCAAAGCACAAAACAACGCGGCCGCCTGCTTCAGCACGCGGTCGGGATCCTGATACAGATACCCTGTGAAGGAGGAATCGCCTGTCCACCGTTGCAAGTAGGTGGCGGCGCGCGAGATCACGGTGGCCAAAATCGGGTGATTGGGCGTAACGAACGCCGCCAACAGCTCCGGATGATTGGGCTGACCACTCCACTGGTCAAACGCCAACACGGTCACCGGCTCACTGGCGGTAGCCAGCTCTCTCTCGCCCCAAAGTGAAGCCCGCAGTTCCCCTTCGATTCGCTCGGTCATACCGGCAAGAAACTCCGCATCCAAATGCAAATCCACCGTGGCGATCTCATAGGATTTACCGGCCGGGATAAAACGGATATCCACCGACAGCGGCGTAGCAAAAGCAGGGGTGGAGACGATCCGCAGCGTAAGGTCGCTGACATCCTGTTCCGAACGGTTGGTGATCGTCACACTCTGTACCGCACGCACGCCGTTGCGGTGCAACGCATAGTTGATCACGGGCGCCACCGACAACGACAATTGCAGATCTATCGGCGCTGCATTGTCCACATGCGCCGGCTCTGCTTGCGGCGTTTCTTGAGACACTGCGATATCGGCTTCGCCATTTTTGAGAATCGTCAGTTCCATATCCGTTCCTCCATATCGTCTGTATGCTGAAAGCATTAGAGATTCTAAACACCATTGTAACACAAAAAAGCAAGGTTGCCAAGAGAATTTTCTCTTTTTTGACAAGTTGTGTGTGGCGGCAACTTTTTTCGCGTAACCTCTTGCATTTACGCAGTTAAATTGTTATACTTACCATAATATTACCTATGTACTTTTAATTTTTATTAAAAACAGCCTCCCGTTGGCTTTGAAAGGGGTTTTTGTTCATGATGACCGAAGAAATGCTTCGCAGCATGATTCGCAGCGGACGGCGCACCGCCTTGGACGGCATCGTGTGTACGCAACGCATCATCGAAGGCGGCGTTTCTACGCTGCATTTACACGCAGCAATCCGCATGGAGAAAGATGAATTTGCGCAAGACGGCACAGGCGATCGCAACCTGCACCGTCTGGCGGCGATGTACCAGCAACTGGACACCCATATGGGCGGTGCTATGCTGAACTTCAGCCATTCGTCATACGTGGATGAGTACGGCATTTTCACCTTTACCGCACCCGAAGAATATCGTTGCTTAGCCGATCTGCCGATGCCGTTGGAACCGCAGGCGGCACTGGAAATTTTTGCCGCCCTGCTGAACATTCTTCACACCTACCGCCGCTGCGCAATCAACAAAAACGGGTATCGTCCCTTGCTTTGCATCTGCCGCGACAGCGTGTATTTGGACATCTCTCCCGACGGGCAGTTAAACGGTGTGCGCCTGCTGCCGCTGCTGTATGATCCGCAAACCGCATACGAAGGCCTTCCGCGCGAGATTTTTCGCGACAAAACGCCCGACGTTTCGGCAGACGTACATATGGCCGCTTATCTCTATCTGCTGCTGAAATATACCGATGTGGGTCCGTTTGATCCGCACGCGCTCACCGTTTGCGACGCCTTGGCCGAACAGTGCCTGTCGCCGTTCGTGCTGCGCCGTCCCCCACTCGATCAGTTGCTGCACGCGGCGCAAAACGATCAACCGCTGAGCCAAGCCGAAGAAGACAGTCACCTCCGGGATGACACGCCTGCTTTTGTGGTGATCGACGAGGAAGAGGATGCCGTGGTGCCGATCTTTAAAGGGAAGGGGCGCCTTTTGGACGCGGTCAAAAAGAAACTGGACGACAGCCGCCAAAAGCGGCAGCGTCGCACGGTTGGCGAAAAGGATCGGTTCGACTTGTTTTCGACCGAGCAAGCCGACGAGAGCGAAGATAACACATAACAGCGGCAAGGAGGAAACGTCACATGAGCGAGCCGGGAACACAAAGGTATATCACTCGCCTCCCTTTTAAGTACAACGGCGCCACCTATCATTTCACCGTGCAGCATCAGCTGAGTAACGGAAGCCGCGGCAAGGAAATATATGTCGGTCACTTTTTCCGTAACACAGGAACCCCCTTTGAAAATGCCGCGTTGCCCGTGGGGCTGCAGTTCGACACGCTGTATTGCCTGAAGGAGGCCACCGTGCTGCTGCCTATCAACGGCAAAAGTTATCCGCAACAACGGCAATTTTGGGATTTCTTTCCCTTTGAAGGAGATAACCTGCGCGAGGTGCTGGCGTTAAACGACGACGCGCGCCGCATGTCCTCTTTGCTGATGGACGGCAATCTACATCCGTTTGGCAGTGCCGAGCAGCAGATGTTCCGCTGTGCGGTGATCGAACCGGTGTACGTGCCGTTTGATGCTGCCGATTTTCCCACCTTTCACGACAAGGTGGATTGTATGCTGCAGATCATCGCCGGTCTGCGGCAGTTGATGCAAAACACGACGCTGAAGAGATACAAGATCGTGGCACACCGCGATCTGAAATTCAAAAACGTAATGGTAGAGCACCGCGCCGACAATACGCGGCGTCTGCGCATTATCGACTTCCCCTCGGTCAAGTGTAGCGAGCCGGAACAGGATGCCCCCGAAGCACACACCTATCTCGGCTTCTTTTCCACCGAAAATACCGCACCCGAAAACGTGTGTCCTAACTATACCGTCGGCCCCAAGACCGACGTGTTTGCCCTGGGCACCATGCTGGCAGAACTGTTTCGCGTTTGGGATTATGAGGAAGAGAAAAATCCGCTTTCGCTGCTGTTCCGCCTTTCAAACGGGGTCGATCTTTCGGATACCCTCTCCTGCCGTGCGTTTTACGAAGCATTGAACAAGCGCTTTCCCTACACCAACGCCGATTCGGTCGGCTGGTTGGAAGGTGCTCTGGCGCGATTTGATAAAAATGCCGGTTGGAACTCAATCGAGCGCATTTGCCCCGATCTGCGGCGGCTGTTTCGTTGGGCAACAACCATCAACCCCTATCATCGCACGTCTCTGCACACGTTTGAGACGGAATTGCGCCGCATCAAGCGAGAACTACCGATTGAACAGATCTACATTCAAGGAGAAACGGAGCGCAAAGAAATGGAGAATCGAATCTATTTTCTGGTGGACACCACCGAAAAAGAACGGTATGAGGAAGTGTATGTCCACGCGATAAAAACCGTGATGGCCGGCCACCCTGCCGACACAAAGCTGGTGGTTCTACCCTATGGCAGCGCACACATCGCCTCCTCCGGCCAGCCGGACACCACCCCCATGGATCCGGACGTGCTGTATGCCGACCAAGCCGCCATGTATCTGCAGCGGATCGCGCAAACGCACCGTAGAAGCATGGACGTGAGCACCCTGAAAGTGTGCTTGCACAACCTGCTCGCCTTCTTGGGCAACGAAACCAACCGGGAAGGCTTTTGCGGTGAGATACACATTTTGTCTCCCGATGCGCCGAACGAGCAAAACGCCTGCCGTTTTGCCATCTCGGCAGTCGACGTGGACGGCACCATCAATACCGTCGTGTATACCGCCGCAGAGCTTTGCACAACGTTCGGACGGGAAGACGACCGTATATACGTTCACACGTTCGGTGATGGCGAGGCCGGCCAACGCGAAGCGTGGTATACCGTTGTCACCTTCCCCGAAGAGCGTCCTCGCAGCGAAGGAGCAGCGGCGGCCGTGCCGAAAGCTGCCGCACCGAACGCAGCCGCTGCACGCCGCTGCAAAGGGCACGGTTTCCGACTGATCGGCGGTCAGCCGAAGGTATAACCAAAAACTTGTGAACAGGAGACGTTTTCGCTATGAATGATCTGAAAAAACTGGAACGCATTCAGCGCTTCTTTATGAACCTGCGCCGCCGTTGGCCGCTGGTGCTGATCTGTGCGGTGGCGGAGCTTGGCGGCATTGTGCTGCTGCGCAGCACGAGTGGCTCGAAATGGTCACCCGTGGCGCTGTGCGCCGTGTTGGCTGCCGCCGTGTATATTTTGCTTTGGTGCGCCTCTCACTTTGTTATCGACATCGTGAAAAAACGCCGTATTGAGATCTACACCTACGGCGTACCCAACGCCACCAAAGCGGAGGAAAAGATTCACGCCAGCTCGTCCCGGCTCTTGTCGTGGGGCGAACGCATCACCGCCCACCGCCGATTCAAAGAACTGCGCGACACCAGCGATTACTGCTTCCTCGGCGGCCCCCCTTCTTTCGTGCGCATTCAGTGGCTCGAAGACAGCCTGCGCACGGCCTATGAGGCAAAAGAAGTGATACACCCCTGGCCGAACAGCAACGCGATCCCTCTCTTCTTTTCGTATATGGAGGAAGAGATTCAGCTGACCGTGGTGCGCGAATGCACCGAAAACGGCGAACGTGCCTTCGCTTGCCTCACACCGCGCAACCCCTCGCGCGAAGAGCAGCTGGCCGCCAAAAAGGTGGAGCTCACCAGAGAAGAGCCGTGCCTTTTGGCTTACGGCATGATCGAAGAAAAAGCCGATGGCACACAGGTGCCGTATGACGTACAACTTTGTGCCATCACTTGGATCGGAGGGAATCACTGATGCTGCAAGCCGGATATGTTTTTTGCCATCGCTGTGGGCACGCCACACAGGAGGCGTATTATTTTAACGGTCAATCCAACACGTGGGTGCAGCTGCGCCGCAAGGTGACCGGCAAATTCGTGGCGGTTCCCTACACGCCGCCGTATTTGGTAAACGCGCAAGCCGAAGCGGATGCCGACACCATCACGCGCGTGCGCCTTTCCCCCACTAACGAACGGCAGGTGCAGGGATTGCAGCACCAAATCAGCGTGGAGTGTTACACCGCGAAAACACGCACCGTGCTGGATTTCGTGCGCTCCTGCCCGTTTTGCGTGGGGCAGCGCGCCGGCTGGAACGCCGTGATGCCGTTGATCCCCGGATTGGGCGATCTGCCCACCTACGTGATCGGCGTGGTGGGTGCGCGCACGGTGGGAAAATCCTGCTGGATCCACGCTTTGTCCTGCCCTGCCAACGTGCAGCGCGTCAACGAGCAGTGCGGTGAAGACCGTTTCGGGTATCTGCTCACCTCGGCACACTGGGCCAATCAACAGTGTTCTGTTCTGAAACCGAACGAACTGAACGAACTGGGTAAAACACGCATTATGGGCATTCGCGAACGGTCGGATCGCGGCGGCCGCATGGTCGCACAGGTGCTGATCATGGACTTTGCCGGTGAGTTGTTTGCCGAAGACCACGAGGAGGAATTCGAAAATTCGGCCGCGCGCATTTTCCGCGGCGGCGAAGGTTACAGCGGTGTGGACGGCGTGGTGTTCATGACCGATCCGCTGCCGGAAACCGATAAATACAACCTGACCACCACCTTTGAACGCACACGGGGACATTATGCACTCTTGAACAACACCCCCTTCTGCTTCGTGATGAACAAGGCCGACCTGCTGATTGAAAATCCGCCGTGCCGGCACATCAACAACAATACGCAACTGCCCACGCTGCCCTTGCTCACCGAGCACACCTTTGCCGAGCAGACCTCCAAGCGTTACCGCAAGAGCGTTTTGCAGGCGCAGGTGGCACTGCAGACCCATCTGCTCAAAAAACGTCACCCCCTGGTGGGGGTGGTGGCCGGCGAAACACGCTGTGCCGGCTTCTTGGTGAAATCCACCACGTTGGTAAAGCCCACCGGCCCCAACGCCGCACGGCAGGAGCCGCAGCTCGACTTCAATGATCCCATCAACGTAATGGATCCGCTGCTGTGGCTGTTGAACGAGTTGGACATCTTCCCCATCGCAGACTAAACGTACCCCCTATTCTTGAAAGGAGCGAGTTCCTTGGCACAATCTATCGTCTACTCCGGCGGAGCCAACGGGTTCAACCTGTATGACGTGGATCCCCTGTTCCCCGCGGAGTACCGCGAAAGCGTGAAAAATCTATATGAACAGCAGCGTATCGTCGGCCCGTCCGATGATCGAACAGGCGCGCGCTGTTATCGCTTTGCGCCGTTGGAAGATCGCTACGTATTCTCGGTGATCTACAAAGACTGTGTTTGTCATGCGGAAAAACGTCCGTTTTTTGCCAGCGTTAACTGGCTGTTCACCGCGGAGGAAGCCAATGACTTCCTCGGCAACGACGTGGCGTATACCCTGATGCACCAAATTGAAGAATCTGACGACGTGCTTCGCCGCATGGAATATACCTTTCCGCACGACCTGCCCACTTTTGTCGATTATCACCACGAAGTGCCCACGTCGGCCGAAGCGGTGCTCATGACCGCTGCCTATTACGCCACGCAGGCGGTATATGACAACGCACCCTTGCGTGCGCAAGTGTTTTTGGGCTGTACCGCAGACTCTTCGCTGTTTTCGCCGATCTTTTGGCTGTTTTCCAAAATCCCCGTGCAGATGCGCCGCCACATTTCTTTCCATATCGGCGCGGTAACGGCCGAAGAGACGATCGGCGTTTCGTTGGCCGTCACTTACGACGATCTGTTTGCCGCCATGTCCTCCCGCGGAAATTACAGCGGCGCCATGGCGGTGAAAAAGATCATTATGCTGCGCAGCGAACTGGTGGGATTGGCCTCCCCTGCCGCGTTGGCCGAGGGACTGCTGGCCCTTTCGCCCGAGGAAAAACGGAAGCTGTATCACCTGTTCCTCTGTTCGGATAACGCCAAAGGTTTTTGGGATTACGTAAAAGCGGTGTGCGAAAAAGACACCGCCAAAACGAAAGGCGCCTCACTGGCGCTGATGATCGGCGCACAGGGCTTTGCGGCGGCGGTGGAAAACCGCGTGCTTTCAGAAAAAGAACTGTCGGCCATCTATCGCGAGCACGAACTTCTCGCCGGCGCCCCGGCTATTTTGGCGTTACTGGAAACGCATCTCGGCCCGTTGAGTGAACACCGCAAAAAGGGCGGCAAAAAGGCGGTGTTTATCGGAGATATCGCCGCACGCGGCGAGCGTGCACACAAGGACAACGCCTCTGCCAAAAAGGGCAAGCCGAAAAAAGACGAACAAAACGAGAAAAAACAGCCAAAGCAGGCGCGTGATGACGCGCACAAAAAAACACCGAAAACGTCCTCCAAAAAAGGGCAAGACCGCCCAAGACCTGCCGAAAGCAAGCCCGAAAGGCCGCCTGAAAAGAAACGGACACACCCCAAAGAACTGCTTGCTCTCGTCGGTGCCGCATTGGCGCTTGCGTGGCGGCAAACGGTGCCGTTCCTGCTGGTGGCGGCGGTGTGGCTGGTTGCTGCGGCGTTCGGTGTGTGCATGTTCTTTTTGGGGGTATTGGCACGCGGCTTGCTGCCGCCGCAGTGGTTGCTCACAGCCTACGGCATTCAGATTGCCGTCATGCTGCTGATCGCCATGCCCATTGGCTATTTTGCCATTTCCTTCACACGCAGCGTGTTTGCCAAACAAAAGAAAACACGCAAAAAAAGAAAGGGAGAGGACGACTGATGTATACGTTCATTGTGGCGGCCGGTTTGGCGATCGCCCTCTTACTGTTTGCGCAGTTAAACAACGAAGCTCGCGCGCAAAACAAACAAGTGCGCATGTTTTTTGACAACCTGGCACTGTGGGTCTATTGCCCCACCGAAAAAAACCGTGCCGCTTTTGCACTTTCCGACGATCACGCGCAAAAGGTGCACCCCATTTTGTCCACCAGCACCACCTGCGGCCGACAGCAAGCCGGCGAAAAACACCAGTTAGATCTGCCGATCAACACCACCGATAAGGCGCTGGCCGGAACCGCAGCCGAATTCACGGTGGAACCGGATGCAACCAGTCTGCGGCTATACGTGCGGCTGCTGGAACAGCCCTACGCGTGGGTGTGCAACGAGGATTACTCCGAAGTCGTTTTGCTTGTAAAGCGTTTGGACAATTACTCTAAAAAGGGCGCGCCGTTCCACGCACCAAACGATGAAAAGCAGAAATTACCGCCCCTGCCGCATCAATTGCAAGGCAAAGCGCGGCCTTCCTTTGCCATCAAATCCGGCAAACAGCTTTTAGAGTTGGGCGACAGCGTCTTTTTAGGCGAAACGCAAATCACGGTAAATTATGACAGGAGGGGAGCATGATGCGCGCAAATTGGACCACGAAAAGCTTAGGCTTCTTTCTCCTGATTGCCTCGGCGATATTCATCATTGCGCTGATGGTCTTCACCAACAACGGGCTGCGCACCACGGTGGATGCACGCATTGCCGATTGTAACGCACGGTTGGAGCAGTTGGAAAGTGATGCACAATACGCCAAGAGCCACGGCGCCACCGAAGAGGAAACCAAAAGGATTAACAACAACATCGCCTTTTACACCGAACGGCTAAATATGCTGCAGAAGCGCGAGACGGTCTATGCCGTTACCATGAGTTTTTTGATGGGCCTGCTGCTTTTGGGGGCCTTTTTGCAAAGCACCAAAACCGCCAGCTTCCGCAAAGCATCGCTGATCCCGCACGAAGAGACCACGTATCATTACTACCATTTCCTGAGTGCGCCGCTGTGTGCAGTGTGCCTGCTCTTGGCCATCGGGGTAACGTATCGCTCGGTCATTTCGTGGGCGTTTTTTGATCTGGTGCAGTTGGTGTTGGCCGTTGCGGTAGGCGGTGCCTCCTTTTTGCTCTATCGCAAAAGCCCCTACATTTCTGCGCGTCTCAGCCGCCGTCGGCTGGGCATCGGCAAGCTCACCCATGCAGACGTCCTGTTTTTTGTGCCGGTACTGGGCATTTTTGCGCTGCTTGCAGCCAACTTCTTGTTCGGCGTGGACGTAAACGGCGCGAAGCTTTGGATCCGTGTGGCCGGCTTCACCCTGCAGCCGGGCGAGATCATCAAGGTGCTGTTGGTGGTGCTGTTCGCCTCTTCCTACGGTAAAATGTGGCGTGCCATCACCGCTTTTGTCGTGGACGGTATCACCATCGTATGTTTGCTGGCCCTGCGCGATATGGGTGCCGCTATGGTCGTGTTCGTCATGTTGGTGATCATGCTGTTCCTGCTGTTGGACAATAAGATGACCCTCCCGTTATGTGAACATCGCAAACTGTTGGTGATCATTTTGGTTTGTGCCGTCTGCCTGTTCTTCGTGGTGTTATCGCTGTTCCCGTATGCTCTTGAACGTTTTTCGAACGCGGGAGGTGCCATGGAAAATCCGGCGCAATCCCAGCAGGCAGATATGCTAAAGGCCCTGGTGTTCGGCGGCCTTGGCGGATTGGGCTTGGAAAACTCGTCGTACATCCTCAATATCTTTGCCATCGAAAACGACATGGCGATCGCCGGTCTCACCGCCGTGTTCGGCTACGGCATGCTGCTGATCGTGCTGCTCTGCTATGCACTGCTGGTGGTGCTGCCGCTGCGTAAACACGCCGTCTATCGTGAGTTTTATTTTGCCTCGGCGCAGATCTCGGCCGTTTTGGTGTCGCAGGTCACGCTGAACGCTTTGGGGGCGGTGGACGTGCTGCCGTTTACCGGCATCGTGGCGCCGTTCATTTCGGACGGCGGCTCTGCGCTGATGGCGTTTTGCGCCATGGCCGGCATTCTGTTGGCAACCCTGCACCCCGTTATTAAACCGTTGGAGGTGAACGGCTGATGGCCTATTCGTTCAAAGATTTCACACCGCAGCAACCCGATGACGCGGCTTCGTCGTCACGCTCTTTTGTGATTCATCAACCGGATAACAACTCCGATAACACGCCTGTCAAACGGGAACCGATTCGGCGTGAGCGCTTGTTTTCCGTGCTGGCTTGGCTGTTGGTGCTGGCCATTGCTATCGGCATCTTTTGGGGAGTCACACGCGCAACACCGTATATTCAATACGAAGACATCGCCGACTTCACCGGTGTGACCTGTATGCTGACCGACCGCTTCGGCCAAGCGATCTATCAAGAGGGTAAAAACGTCAACTACACCATATTTGGCAATCTCGTCGGGCACAGAGATTACATTCACAACTCGCTTTTGTACCGTCATTCCGAAGTGCTGTGCCCCGACGGTATCAACCCCGTCTTCGGTTACCGCGCACTGGAGAAAGAGCCGCGTGTGATGAAGACTACCCTGCTGTCGGCCGAGTCACAGCAGACCATTGCGGATATGTTCGCCGGCGCGGAAGGCTGCTGCTTTGCGTATAACTACGAAACCGGCGAGGTCTATACCGCCCTCTCTTTCCCGTCTTTTGACCCGGCAGCACAGGAACCGTCCTACATCAACCGTTGCTTCAGCTCGGTATACATTCCCGGCTCCACCATGAAGATCGTAACTGCCGCATTGGCGGTCGACCAAAGCAAAGACGTGGAAAACATCACCTACACCTGCAAAGGGGCGTACGAACTCTCCGACGGCAACACCGTCAATTGCGTGGGCGCCCATGGCAAGATCGGCTTTTCCACCGCGATCGGAAAAAGCTGCAACTGCTATTTCGCGCAGCTGATCCAAAGCCTGGATTTGGAAAAAGCACTGACCTCTCTTCGGGAAATGGGCTTTGCGGTGAACGAGAACGAAAAACAAAACGAGGTAGTCGACGGTCTGAACAAGGCGGTCTCCTCGGTCAACATCACTAACACCGCCAGCTTTAAGAACATTTGGGGTCTCATCGGGCAAGGCCACACGCAGGCTAATCCGATCGATATGGCGCGCCTTGCGGCTGCAGTGGTCAATGGCGGCCGTGCGGCACAACCCTACGTAGTTTCCTCTGTCACGGCGCACGGACGCCGTGAGAAAACGGTGCAGAAAGCCGAAACCGAAATGATAAAGCTGCTTTCCAAAGATACCGCCGAGGCGACAGCGGCCTTTTGGAAAGACGGCGTGAACGCCTACTACTACACCCGTCAGGGCATGAGTCATAAGATCGACTATGCCAAAACCGGCACCGCCGAGCAGGGGGACCGCACCGAAGACAAGCTGCTGGTGGGGGTAATTGAATCCGCCAAAACCGCGTTTTACATCGTGGTGGAAGGCGGCCAAGGCCCCACCCCCATGCAGATAGCCAACACCCTGGTCGAACTGCTGCCGACAAACGGTTAATCCTTGCGGCCCTTCTCGCCCCCGGCAAAAGCACTCACTTTTTGTTGACTTTTGCCGCAGGTTATGATACTATAATTTACACCATATTGCACAGAAAGAAGGATGTTTCATGGAGCAAAATACGCGCGCCTACGTGATTATGCCGTACGGCGGCTCAGATGAACAGTTAAAAAAAGAATTTAACAACATCTTCCGCTTTTTGATCAACTCAGCTCTCAACAGTTACGATCCCACCATCACCCCCATCCGCCAGGACTACACCGGCGAGGGTGGCCATATCATCGACAACGTCATTCAAAACCTCGGTATGGACGAACTGGTTATTGCCGATATTTCCATGCTGAACTGGAACGTAGCGTATGAACTGGGTATTCGCCACGCCCTCTCAAAAAACCGCACGGTTTTGCTGTGCAACGATGAAACCGAAATCCCGTTTGACATCCGTTCGCTGAACATCATCATCTACTCGCGTCACGATTGGATGAGCCAGATCGACGATGTCGAGAAGCGGCTGGTGCAGGCGATTAAAAGCGCTATGGAGACCAACCGTTGCGACAGTCCGGTACACTCCTGTTTTACCGCGCTGCCCGAAAATTTGACCGCGATGCTGAGCAACAGCAACGATCGCGAGCAAAAGCGCATTGCGGAACTCTCCGACCAAAACCGTCAGCTGACCGAAGAGATCGAGCAGTTGAAGGCACGCTTGGAATCGGCCGGTTTGGATGCCGCCGCCGAGACCGCCAAGGTGGACCTTGAGGCGTTGTTTGTGGAAGCGGCCAGAAACCGCAATCTGGTCAGCGATTCCGCCGTGGATCGCCTGCGTGAACTGGCCGACGAGAAGAAACATGAAGAGTTTGCGCGGTTCCTCGCGGAAGTGCTGGAACGCGGTTATCTGGACGAGATTGACTGCCGCAACGTCTATATCATCTGCCGCCGTCTGAAAATTCCGGAGATCACCAAACGCTACATCCAAATTGCCGTTTCCTTCTATCCCGACAATGAAGAGTTGCAAGGCTTCTTGGCGAACGAATACAGCAACGACTACCGCGAAAAAGACCGCGCCCAAACCATTGTAAACGACATGTTGGGCATCAAGCGCATCAGCGGTCAGTTTGAGCTCCTCCCCAAGGTGCGTTCGGCCAGAATGCTTGCCTCGTTCTTCGACGTGTATTTCACTTTGAAAAAATATCAGGAAATCATCGAAGTTGGTTTCCTGCTCTATCGGGATTCCTCCTCTCACCACACCATCGTGCTGCGCAACATCTGCCATGCCGCCCGTCGTCTGGAACAGTACGAACTGTCGTATTCAGCGGTTAGCCACGCGCTGCATCAGGATCCCTTGAACGCCTCGCTCTACCGCGCACTTTCGGCCTATTACGACAGCCAAAACGACGATGTCGCCTCCTATGAAGCACTCGAAAATGCGCTTTGCTGTGAAAGCGATGAGATCGATCCCCACTATGCGTTGGCCGGCCACATTTGCGATACGTTGTGTGCGCGCACCGACAGCGGTCAGGTGGAACGTATCCATCCGCGCGATAAGGAACGTTACGTACTGCCCTTCATTCTTCGCGCACTGATCATCGACCGTTCCACGATCGAGCGTGCGATCGCCTTCCTCAAAAAGAACCGTCTTCCGAACTCGATTCCTGCGCTGATCGCTCTTTACAAAGGCGAAACCACGGTGGAGGAATCCTTCTCCGAGATGGATATGCGCGCCGTAGCCTTCTGCTACGACAAACAAGACGCTATCTTGGCTACGGCAGATGCCCTGCCCAACGATTTCGTCGAAAACTTCCTGTCGAAATAAGACCTATTCAAAAGCCGCCGCTTCCCATCGATTGGAAGCGGCGGCTTTTTCTGGTTTCTTCCTCTTTGTCCAGAATTTGGTGATTTTTTTTCGCAAAAACCACTTGCTTTTTGGGCGGTTTCGTGATAGTATTTCACTATACGAACGAGGGAGGTGGTTGTACGTATCGTGTAACAGAGATCGTAAGCCATATTACGGTGGAAGGGTACACCTTTACCACGTACGGCATCGGCATTGAAAGTGACACGGGGTGCGCCACCGTGGAAGATATCTCCCCCAAGCGCGAGGCGGTTGCGACACTGCGCCGCCGAATTGAAGCAGCACAACTTTCACCGTTACACCTGCGCGACGTGGTGGAAGATTGGTTTGGCGAATAAAAAGGACGGGGCACACCCAACTGAACGTGTGCCCCGTCTGTTTTTTTATTTTACAGCGGCAAGCGCCTTGCGAAGGGTGGCCACGCGGTCGTCCAGCGCCGCCTTGTCGGCATCGGGATCCACTCCCACATACACCACTTTGGAAAGACGATCAAGCGTAGCCTGACACATATCCTCACGGTAATCCGGCAGAATATCGCGGTTGGCTTCCATCTTAAAAGGATCCATCAACGGGTGGAAAGCACCGCGCTTTTCCATGATCGGCGTCCAGTGAGTATACACGTGCTTGCCCGTGTCAATCGGCAACGTGCCCCACACCCCTTCGGCCGTGGCAAACGCACGCGCCTTTTCCTCGCTTTCAAAGCAGAAGGGCAGCTGAATGCCGCAATCGCCCTCCAAATCGTTAGACGGGCTGAACGTTGCCTCCTCGGCCAGCGCATCCATCATATATTTTTTATTACGACGCAGATCCGAAAGCAGACCCTCCAGACGATCCAACTGCACATTCATCACGGCGGCACACAGTTCGTTGGAACGGTATTCGTTACCGCAAAAGCCTTCTGTTTCAAAATCCTGCATCTGGTTGCCGAAAAAGGCCACCGCACTGCTGTCTTGATAAATTAACGCACGCTCAAACAGCTCCTTACGATTCACCAACAAAGCGCCGCCCTCGCCGCAACTCACGATCTTAAAAAAGTTGAAACTGAGCGCGCCGGCATCGCCGATCGAACCGAGCCGCCGCCCGTGATAACTGCCGCCATCGGCCTGGCATGCATCCTCGATCACATACAGCCCGTGTGCCTTGGCGATCGCCATGATCGCATCCATATTACAGGGAAACCCTTGGATATGCACCGGAATGATCGCCCTGGTATGGGCCGTGACCTTCCGTTCGGTATCGATCGGGCAGAGCGTCAACGTATCGTCCACCTCCGCGATCACGGGGATTGCACCGGCTGCTACCACTGCCATCGCAGTTGCGATGTAGGTGTAAGCAGGCACGATCACCTCGTCCCCCGGACCGATACCGAGCGCCACCAACGCCGACGTCAGCGCCGCGTGTCCACTGGTCATAAAGATCGGGTATTTCACACCGAAGATAGCCGCCAGTTTTTCTTCCACTTGCGCGCTCTCTTTCAAACCGTCATTCACCTTAAACAAACTACGCGTTTCAATCACTTTGGCCAACTCTGCCAATTCTTCTTTGCCCATTCTATACATACACCGTTTCTCCTTTTCTCTCCCCGCATACCAACGTCGCGCGTTCTTATGTATATCATTATATCTTGTGAGAGCAAAAAAAGAAAGAGCAGATATTTCACAAAAATCAGCAAACAATCTCTTCTAACTTGCACAAAAAATCCATATGTGGTATACTGACCGTAGACGACACAGGAGAGTGATACACATGGATATCGACGTGTTGATTTTCGGCGGCCAAAGCAATATGGAAGGGCAAACCGAATGTCTGCCCCATCCCAACGAACCGGTAGACGGTGCGTGGGAATACTGTTTGCTCGGCGACTTGCTGCGCCCCGTGCAGCACCCCGTAGGTGAAGATTTGGAGCCGCTGCTCGGTCCGGCGTGCTATGGTTTCGGCTCGCTGGCACCCGATTGTTGCCGCGCATACGTCAAAGCCACGGGACGGACGGTGGTGATGATCCACGCTGCCCAGGGGGCTACCACGATTGCCGAGTGGCAAAAGGGCACGCCGCGTTACAATAAGGTGGTGGAAAAAGCAACGGCCGCCCTGCGCCGCGCTGCCTCACTCGGTCGGGTGTGCCGTGTATATTACGTGTGGCTGCAGGGAGAATCGGATGCGATCGCACGCACCTCGGCCGAAGAATATATCACCCGCCTCACCGCCTACAAAAACGATCTGAAACGGGATATCGGCATTGACCGCTTCGGCATCATCAAGGTGGGTTATTTTTGCAAAACCGCGCGCTGGCTGTCCGACCGCACCCACGAGGAAGGGGCAGAAAATGACGAGACCATCCAACGGGCGCAGGAGATCGCCGCGGAACGTGACCGCGACTTCGCGATGCTGACACGAGAGGCCGTTGCCATGAGCTTGGATGCACAATACATCCACCCAACCGAAAGCGGACACTTTAACAACCGCGGCCTATCGCTACTCGGCACCTTGGCCGGCAAAGCTCTTGCAGCACTGTAATCTAAACGGGCAGTCACTCATGGCTGCCCGTTTTTTTACGTCTCCACATCTCGCCGACCACGGCCGCTGCCAACGGTGCGACCAGCAAACCGACGGCACCGGCCACACGCAGACCCACATAGGCAAAAAACAGCGTAGCAGAAGGCGGCAACCCCACACGGTGGCTGATCAAGCGCGGCTCTAACACGTTGCGCACCAGCAGCACGGCCAGATACAGCACCAACAGCCACGCTGCCATGCGCCACTCGCCCGTTAAAGCCGTCACTGCCGCCCAGGGCAACAGCACCGCGCCAACCCCCAACACAGGCAAAACGTCCACCAGTGCGGTCAGCAGCGCCAGCCACAGCGCTCCCGACACGCGCAGCAACCACAGTCCCACACAAAGTTCCAAAAAAGTAACCCCAAATAAAACGAGATAGGCTTTTGCAATTTTCACCGCCGTACCGCTGCACAGTCCTCGCAGTTCCGAGACCTTGCCACGCCAGCGCACAGGCACACACCGCCGCAAAAACGTCACCACGCGCGGAAAGTCGCCTGTCAAAAACGCGGTAGCCAACACCCACACAAAAAACGAAAACAGTAAGGACGGCAAACTCCCCACCGCGAAGCGCGCCAACCAACCGGCGCCCTCACGCAGCCATTCTCCAAGCACCCCTTCCGTGGTGGGCAACTCTTCAATCACCCTCTGCAGAGCCGCCTGTGTGGCAGGCGAAAGCCGTGCAAACACCCGTTCGCCAAAGTTCCCCAGCGTTTCCCAGGCCGCCGCCAGGCGGTCGGCAACGCCGTTTATCCATGCCTCGTTTCCCACCCAGGTAACCGCGTTGCGCCACAGCCACCAACCGACACCGCCCACCGCCGCCGCCACGGCGCTAACCAGCAGTGCTACCAACAAACCGGACAAGAAACCGCGAGGCACGTGGGTGCGTTGCGACATCCAGCGAAGCGGTCGCTGCAACAACGCCGCCGTGGCAAAAGCCAGCACAAACGGCATGAGCCATCGCAGCGTGACCCACGCCGCACCGACCAGCAACGCCGTCCACACAACGTAGTAGACCGCATTTACCAAAAACTGACCCCTCGTTTGTTCGGCTGTTTTTTGGACACTGCTCACCGCTGATTTCACCCTTCTCGCGCGTTTTTCTATACAACAAGTATAATATCGAGCCAATTATACGGATTCACCGCCTTTTCAGCGCGTTTTCTCGCTATTGGTAGTGTATGCACGACTTCCAAAATCATACGGTATATTTGGGCCGTTTTGCCGCATAATAGGCATCAGGCAAAACGTGTCACAAAGGAGATACAAGCATGAAGATGACCAAACGGGAATATCAAATGATGAGCAAAAAGGCGGCACCGCCTTCACCCGTGGCGAAAGATTGCGTCAAAGCGTTTTTAGTGGGCGGTTTCATCTGCGCACTGGGGCAGGTGGTCAGCATGCTGGCAGAGCAAAACGGCATGGCCGCAAAAGAGGCGCGCACCTTGTGCTCGCTGACCCTGATCGCTGCAAGCATTCTGCTCACGGCGTTGGATGTCTATGATGACATTGCCAAACACGCCGGTGCCGGCACACTGGTTCCTATCACGGGCTTTGCCAATGCGGTCGCCTCGCCGGCTATTGAATTTAAATCCGAGGGGTTTATAATGGGCCTCGGCGCGAAGATGTTTACCATCGCAGGGCCGGTGATCGTGTACGGTACGGTGGCAAGTGTAGTGTATGGAATTATCTATTGGCTATGTACCATAATGTAGGGGCGGCAATCTGCCGCCCGAAAATATACGCATAACAAAAACGGGCGGCTGATAGCCGCCCCTGCGTTTTTACCAATGTTTTACATATTATCAAAATTGGGCATATCGTATGACGTGTCCAATTTAATGGGATTGTATTCGATATATTCCCATACGGCATAATAACCTTTTTCGTTGCGTATTACTCGGTCAACAAACGATTTTTGCCAAATAGAGTGTCCGATTTGCATTGACACCCATCGCTTCATATGTCCCACTACAGTCGACACCGTAGGGGCGGCAATCTGCCGCCCGTCTTTGTCGGTATTGATAGATAAAATCATATGAATATGGTCGGGCATAATGCAATATTTATCCACGGTAATCATAGGATAATGTTTTGGGATTTGCAGAATTGCCGTTTCAACAATAGCACCGATTTTTGATAAATTCGGGCGGCAGGTTGCCGCCCCTACATTCCATAAAATCGGTTTTCTATCCGCAACGCAGACTGTGATGAAATATATCCCTGGTGTGGAATAATCATAATCCACAATGCGGATTTGTTTTCGTTTTGGTTGATTATTCATATTTAATTTCTCACTATTTCGGGGATTTCAAATTCTACAATAAAATGCTTTCGACTACCCCTTGCCGACTCAATTTCAATGTCAAGAGAGTAGCATTTATTGTTCAATTCTTTAATGGTATCGCCCATCCACCAAGGCTTATCAATACTGTTTATATCAATATCAGGTGTTTTGATTTTATAGTTGTATAAACGGATTGTTTTTATATCACGTTCATACAAAGCATTTTTACTATCTAATTCAATCTCCAAACAATTAAATTTCGGTTTCTTTTCTTTGTAATCAGGAACTAATTGCAATTCGGATACAGAAAGTATGACAGCATCGTGAAGCCCATATTTCCAATACCAATCTGGAAACTGTGCATAATATTCCTCAAG
>JAZODN010000047.1:0-7852 GCA_045597045.1 Acutalibacteraceae bacterium | reverse complement strand
CTTTTTCCGCGTGGATACCGCTTTTGGGGGTATAGGCGGTACACATTTCCAACACTTCATAAAAGGCCGAAAGCACACCGAAATAGCTAATCTCTTCGGCTGCCAGTGCATGCAGCGTGCGCTTGAGCACGGCACTGACTTTATGAAAATGGGGGATGGAACGCACGGCCGCCTCGGCAGAAAAGCCTAACGCCGCCCGGCATTGGGCGGTGTCTTTTAAACCGAACCAGACGTACTCCCACGGATCATCGGCATGTGGGTAATACCGCATTTCCGTGTCGGCCGGAGTAAAAAACATTTCGCCGCATTGCACGGTATACACCGTGCTGCCGATCTCCAGTGTGCCGCTGCCGCCAAGCACGAAATGCAAGGTGCATGCATGTTGCTTGTGAAAGGTGTGTAAAGCGCGCACCGTGTGGAAATCGTTGTATCCCAGGGTGGAGATGCCAAACAAATCGGGAGATTGAAAAAGTTTATAAAACTCAGGATTGTCAAAAAATTTTTCCATATATCATCACCTGAATATGAGTCTATCACAAGAGGTGCAAAAAGTAAAGGATAAAAAAACACGGTTTTTTGTGAAAAAAACCCCTTGCATATTCGTTGGGTCTTTCGTATGATGATAACAGAGAAAAAGGAGGGCGATAGATATGGTGAAAGCTTGTGTGATCGGTTTGGGTTGCCGCGGCTATCAGTTGATTCGCGATGTGCTGACAAAGAACGACGATCTGCAAATCATTTCGGTGTGCGACGTGTATGAAGATCGCATTGCCGCAGCGCAGGAAGAACTGGAAAAGAACGGCGGTAAGGCGCAGGGGTTTACGGATTATAAAGAGGCGCTCGCGGTGGAAGGATTACAAGCAGCCTTCGTATTTACGAGCTGGGATACCCACACCGAGATTGCGTGCCACGCCATGCGCCGCGGTATTCCTGTTGCAAGCGAGGTGGGCAGTGAACTGTTGCTCGAGAACTGCTGGGCGTTGGTGAACACCCACGAGGAAACGGGTACACCGTATATGTTCATGGAAAACTGCTGTTACGGCAAGGAGGAGATGCTGGCCACCGCCATGGCCCGTCACGGCAAATTCGGCACCGTCGTGCACTGTGCCGGCGCGTATTCGCACGATCTGCGCGGCGAGGTATCCTACGGCCATGTGAACCGTCATTACCGTTACGACCAATATCGCGATCATTGCTGTGACAACTATCCCACCCATGATCTGGGCCCGATCGCCAAAGTGTTAGATATCAACCGCGGCAACCGTATTGTATCGGTGTCTTCTTTTGCAACGAAAGCGGTGGGACTCAAAGAATATATCTCTGCCCGTGCAGATGCCACCGATGAGATGAAGGCAGAGACCTTCTGTCAGGGGGATATCGTTCACACCGTGTTGACCTGTGAAAACGGTGAAACAGTGCTGCTGCGCTTGGATACCACGCTGCCGCGCCATTACTCTCGCGATTTTACCGTGCGCGGCACCAAGGGGATGTATATGCAAGAGACCAATATGGTTTTCTTGGACGGCGATGCCGAAGGGGAGTCGGTGCATTACTACAACGGCGGTGCGTTGAATAACGCCGTGAAGTATGAGGAAGAATTTTTGCCGGATATTTGGAAGAAGGTGACTCCCGAAGCGCTGGCAGCCGGCCACGGCGGCATGGACTGGTTTGCATATAAAGCGTTTGTCGATGCAGTACAAAACGGCACCCCGATGCCGATTGACGTATACGACAGCGCCACCTGGCAAGCGGTGGGTGCGTTGTCGGAAAAATCCATTGCCGAAGGCGGTGCGCCGCAGGCAATGCCCGATTTTACCAAAGGTGCCTGGAAGACCCGTTCACGGTTGGACGTTGTGGAGTTTTAAGTGAAAAAAGACGCGATGGAAGTTTGGTTTCCATCGCGTCTTTTTGTTAAAGCAGAATGCCCACAAACCCTTGTGCGGCGAGATACAAACCAAACGCATACACGATCGGGGCGGTGCGAGAGGCCGGCGCGCGCTGCTGCAGAGAGGTGAAAACCACGGTGAGCAGCAGGAAAAGGGCACCGCCGATGAGACCGGTTTTTATCGCTTCGCTCCACACGAGGAAGCCGCCGATCCAGGGAAACGCACCGAAACACAGGGCTGCCACCAAAGCCGAAAGCAGGTAGCACGGCTTGGCACGCGGTGCAAGATACGCATTGGCGGTGAGCGCCACCAGCGAGAGCAGCGCCATGTTCGGCAGGTTCAACTGTGGCAACACGGCGTAAGGCAAGAACGCACGGCAGATCACGCAAACCGCCACGGCAATGCCCACCGCGGCAGATAGCGCCGCGTTCAAAACAAAACGGTTATCTTTCATACGTTTCAACCTCCCCACGAAGTGGCGCCCGAATCCACGTCGGCACCTGTCACAAAAGCGACGGCGGCGTTGACACTGCGCGTAATGGCTTTGGAGGTCACCGTTGCACCCGACAGCGCGTCAATATCGCTGCCGACGGCGGCGTTTCCTTCACTTTTTAAATACTGGGAAAGGAATTTCCAATCGGTCAGGGCGGCACTGCCGAGCCCTGCCGTTTCGTGCATTTCCTGCACCACCAAACCGGTAACGGTGCCCTCGCTGCTGACGCCGATCAGCATGGTGATCTCGTCGGCATAGCCAAACACGGCGGTTTGTATGACAAACCCGTTTTCGGCTTTGTGGACCGAACGGATCAGCGGATCATCGCCTTCATACGGTTCCACAGTGAAGGTTTCGCTGCCGGGCAGAAGTGTTTTCAAAAGGCGTTCGTGCGCCGCTTGCGCGTTGCGGTTAGCCACGCCGTTTAACCCAAAGGTGAGAGCCGTGAGCAGCAGCCCGACCGCCGCCACGGCGATGACCGAAAGAAGAATCGTCTTTTTCATTTTGAGGCCACTCCTTTCGCCTTACCGAAGCGGCGCGGTGCCGTGCCGCGTTCGATCAGCCACGTCGCGGCATTCATACATAAAATGGCATAGGTGACGCCTTCGGGGAACAGACCGAAATAGCGGAAGAAGACCGTGAGCGCACCGCAACCGATACCGTAGATCCATTGACCCATCGGGGTGACAGGGGAGGTGGTGTAATCGGTCGCCATGAATAGGGCACCCAGCATCACACCGCCGCCAAACAAGGAATACAGCATCCACAAAAGCGGCGCGTTGGTCTTATGGAAGATCAAGGTCAACAAAGCAACCGTACCCAGATAGGCCAGCGGAATGCGCGGGTTGATCACACGGCGCCAAAGTAGATACAGGCCGCCGAGCAACAATGCCAGGGCAGAGATCTCGCCGATCGAACCGTTGCAGTTGCCGAGGAACATATCCCACACACTTTCTTCCGGCAGGGCCGGCATCACCATGTGATGCAGCGGCGTGGCGCCGCTGGTGGCGTCCACACCTTTGTATACTGTCATGCCGACGGGGAAGATGAGCAGCATGAAGGCACGGGCGGCGAGCGCCGGGTTGAAAACGTTTTCGCCCAAGCCGCCGCAAAGCAGTTTGGTGAATCCCACGGCAAACAAGCTGCCCACCGTCGCTAACCAATACGGCACGGTGGGGGGGAGGGTCATGGCGAGCAGCAGACCGGTCACCGCAGCCGAGCCATCGGTTACCGTTTGTTTTTTCAGCAACAAACCACCCGCACACTCCGTCACGACCGCCACGGCCACGCACAGCAGAGCGACGTATAAAGAACGAAGTCCCAAGCGCCAAACCCCCACGGCCAACGCCGGCAACAGGGCGAGCAACACGTCGCACATGATGCGTCTGGTAGAGAGGGGGCTTTGAATATGCGGCGCAGACATTACGTTAAGCGACATATTACGAGCCTCCTTTCTTGATGTTGTGTTCGCTTTGAGCCAACGGCAATTTGGCAGGACACACATATGAGCAGCAGCCGCAGTCGATACAATCCGACGCGTGCAAGCGCTGCAGTTCTTCCTCGTTGCCGCGAACAATAGCGCGGTAGATGTGCAGCGGTTGCAGATGCATGGGACAAGCCGAAACACAGCGACCGCAACGCAGGCAAGCGGTCGCGTTCGACCGAGGGGCCGGTGGCAAGCACAGGATGGCGTTGGTGGCTTTGAGCACCGGCACCGAAAGGTCACTTTGCGCTCGCCCCATCATTGGACCGCCGCACAGTACGCGGCTCACACCCTCGTGCATACCGCCGGCTGCAACAATCAACGCTTTAATCGGCGTGCCGATCGGCACCAGCAGGTTTTGGGGATGCTTTATTCCTTCGCCCGAAACGGTGACGATGCGCTCGGTCAGCACGGCGCCTTCAAAAACGGCACGGTACATCGCCGCCACGGTCGCCACGTTAAACACGGCACAGCCCACCGACATCGGCAACGCGCCTGCCGGCACCTCGCGCCGACAAACGGCCTGAATCAACTGTTTTTCTCCACCTTGCGGATACCGTGTGGGCAGAGTGGTAAGGGTGATCGCCGGATAGTTTTGGCACAGTGCGCGCAAGGCAGTAAGGGCCTGCTGCTTGTTGTCCTCCACCGCAATGACCAGCCGTGTGGGCTGCAGCAAGCGGTGAAGAAGCATGGCACCCTCCAACACGCTGTCAGCAGCGGTGCGCATCAACATGTCGTCGGCGGTAATATACGGCTCACACTCGCAGGCGTTGATGATAACGGTATCCACCGTTTGCTGCATCGCCGACAGGGTTTTGGTGTCGCTGGGGAACGCCGCACCACCCAAGCCTACGATGCCGGCTTCGCGAATGGTGTGTAAAACGGCGTCTTCGTTTGCGGGCAAGGGGAGTGTCACCGTGGTGTTTTGGCGGTCGTTTTGAATCACAACCGCCATCACGTCTTCGCCGTTGGAATGCGGGTGCGGTTCCACCGCCGTTACGGTGCCGGATACCGAGGCATGCACGGGAACGCACAAACCTTCGCCGTCACCGATCTTTTGCCCACGCTTCACAACGTCGCCCACCGATACCAAAGGAGTGCAGGGGGCGCCGATGTGCTGTTTCATGGGGATGACGACGTAGTCGGGTGTGACCGCTTGCAGTGTGGCGGTTGCGGTGGACATATCTTTTTTGGGGGCGGGATGAATACCGCCGAAAAACAGAGAACTCATCACTGTCACCTCAATTACGTGCGGAGTTTTTCACGAAACCCCACGGTCATGTGTTCGTTTTCGCCGATCCACAATACGTCCACGTTGCAAGCGGCGGCCAGCGCTTGGCCCTCTTCCAACGGCAGCAAAAACAGAGCTGTTGAAAGTGCATCGGCCAAAGCAGAATCGTTGGCCACCACCGTTACGCTGTGCCATAAGGTGGAGGGATATTGTGTGTTGGGATCAATAATGTGGTGATAGGCTTTGCCGTTCACCGTATAGGTGCGTTGATAATCGCCGCTGGTAACCACGGCGCCTTCGGAGAGATACAACGTGTGGCAGTTGCGGCTGCTGTCGTTCGGGTCGGAAATGCCAATAACCCACGGGGTGTCAGGTGCTTTCGGGCCGGTGGCACACACGTTGCCGCCCACGCTGATAAGCAAGCCTTGTGGGCTTTCGCGAGCGACCCGTTCGGTTGCCCAACCCTTAGCGACGGCACCGACGTCCAGCGACGCTTCGGTATCGCTCAGCCATACGGTAGAGGCTTCTTTGTCAATATGCAGCGCCTCAATGGCAATATGGTTCGCCGCATCACGCAATCGATCTGCTTTTGGCAGGGCGGCGTTTTGAGGATCGTTTAAGCCGTCGGTGCGTGCCTCGTGCCACAGGCGGAGCACACTGCCCATCATAACGTTTGTTTTACCGACCGTTTGAGCGTAATACGCTTGGCAATCGGTTAGCAGATCAATGATCGCACGGTCCACCGTAACGGGGGCTTTTCCCGCGGCGTCGTTGACCGTTTTTAAATTGTTTACGCCGTCATAGTTATGGTAAATATCAAAAAGACGGTGATAGACAAGTAAAGCATCGTATACCTTTTGTGCTTTTGCCTGAAATGCCTCTTCCGTTTCGGCGGTGCCGACAACGGTGGTGACGGTATCAAACAGATTTAAAAAGGTGGCGGTATATTGCTTTTGCGACGTGTGAGTGGGTGCCGTGCGGCAACCACTCACACAAAGAGCGATCACAAGGAAAAGCGCGCTTATACGTCTCATGCGGCAAAGGCTTTGGCAATCAGCGTCTGGAAACCGCCCACAGCAATGGTGACCGACGAAGAAAGATCGGAGCCGTCGGCCGGCTTGGTGCTTTCATTCACCGCAATACCGGCCACCTCAGCGGCGGTCTTTCCGGTGACATAAGCGGCAAAGGCGGCGGCTTGTTCGTTCCATTCGGCTTTGGCGCCGCCCCAGGCGACCATGCCGTACTGCTCGCCGAGTGCATTCTTGGTCAGGATCGGGGCGGTGAGATCGCTCGTGATGGTGCCGGTGGCATCAAACGCGATTTTCGCCTGCACACTGTCGAGCAGGCAGGAGGTGATCTTTCCGTCTTTCAGGGTGACAACGGCAATATCGGCATCCAGTTGTGCGTTGCCGTTTTGTTCCGCCGTGGCGGCAGTGCTGTTTTTGAGTGAATTCAGGGTGACCAGCTTTAAGGTGTCGCCGCTGTCGGCACCCAGGGCAGTGGCATTTTTCGCTGCCTCTTCAATAGCGGCAACGTAACCGCCGAGATAGATGGTGGCGCTGGAGGCAAGATCCGACCCATCGGGTGCCATGCCGTGTTCATTCACCGCACCACTCTTAAAAGCTTCCACCGTTTTGCCTTCGGCAAAGCGGCAGAGTGCGGCTACCTGTTCGTCCCATTCGGCAATGGCGCCGCCCCAGGCAACCATGCCGTAGTTTTCGCCAAGTTCGTTCTTGGTGGGTACGTCAACGTGGATATCCGAAGCGATCGCACCGCTGCCGGTCACCTGTACCGAGGCCGGAACGGAATCCAGTGCGCAAGAGGCAATGACACCGTTTTCGTCCACCGTAACGGCAGCAATCGTGATGTCAAACTTCACTTCGCCGAGATTTTCCGACATGGCGTTGGTGCTGTCGGCCACTGAGGTGACAACAGCCAACCCCGTTTTGACCGAACCTTTGGCGGTATCGGTCGAGGGGGTGTTTGTGTTGGTGTTGGGGGTGGTGTTGTTTTGAGGACAGTTACAATCGTTGATCACAACGGTAGTGCCACTGCACCCACAAAGCAGGCACAGGCACAAAAACAGAGTGAAGACCGAGAGAAAAGTGCGTTTCATAATCATTCCTCCTATGAATGTTGAATGGGGGGTAAAATACGCAATACACCATTACAAACCGTAGCGGTGAGAAAGCCGGTGAACAGGGCGGCGATCAGCAAAAAAGGAAGATACGCCGCAACATAGACCGAGTGCATCAACAGCATGGCCGAGGCGATCTGCCCCACGTTATGGGCGGCGGCACCCAGTATGCTGACACCGTATAGCGAAAAGTGTGGGCAACGTTTGGCCGACGCCATGCTAAGAAGAGCCAGTATGCCGCCGCACAGTGAAAACAAGAGGGCGGTCACACTGCCGCCGAACACGGCGCCCATTACACAGCGCGGAATCAACACCGCAAACGCGGTTTTGACATCGGTGTGATACAGCACCACTAAGGTGACGATATTGGCAAGGCCGAGTTTGATACCGGGCAGCGGAATCAGCGGTTGCAAAGGGAGAAAGCGTTCCACATACGACAGTACCAACGCAAGCGACAGCATAACGGCGCAAAAGGTCAGGCGTTTCGTTTTGTTCATACCGTCACCTCACCACAAAGTCTACGTCGCCCGAGCCGGTCGTCACACGAATCTCCAGACGGTTGGGCAAGCAAACGACACTGCGCGCCGGGGAGTGTATCCATCCGCTGTGCACGCAATCTTCC
>JAZODN010000046.1:0-20264 GCA_045597045.1 Acutalibacteraceae bacterium | reverse complement strand
CGCTGCCAGTTTCGCGCACGGTTGGAGCCTTCGCCCCAATACTCTTTGTAATAGGTGCCGTTGATGTTCACCTTGTTGGTGGGGCTTTCGTCGAAACGGGCGAAATAACGGCCGAGCATCACGAAATCGGCCCCCATGGCAAGTGCAAGCGTCAGGTGGTGGTCATACACAATACCGCCGTCCGAGCAAACCGGCACGTAAACGCCTGTCTCTTCGTAATATTCGTCACGCGCTTTGCACACTTCAATCAGCGCGGTCGCTTGGCCGCGGCCGATACCCTTAGTCTCACGGGTGATGCAGATGGAGCCGCCGCCGATACCGACTTTGATGAAGTCGGCTCCGCTTTCTGCAAGGAAACGGAAGCCGTCGGCATCCACCACGTTACCGGCACCGACTTTCACGCTATCGCCGTAACGTGCACGGATCCAGTCGATGGTGAGTTTCTGCCATTCGGAGAAACCTTCGGAGGAGTCGATGCACAACACGTCGGCACCGGCTTCTACCAACGCCGGCACACGCTCAGCGTAGTCACGGGTGTTGATACCGGCACCCACCACATAGCGCTTGGATGCATCCAACAACTCGTTCGGGTTCTGCTTGTGGGTATCGTAGTCCTTGCGGAACACAAAGTAGCACAGCTGACCTTCTTCATTCACGATGGGCAGGGAGTTCAGCTTGTTATCCCAAATAATATCGTTGGCCTCTTTCAGCGTGGTGCCTTCCTTTGCGCAGATGAGTTTCTCAAGGGGGGTCATAAACTCGGACACCTTGGTGGCAGGATCCATGCGGCTGACACGGTAATCGCGACCGGTGACGATACCCACCAAACGGCCGTTGGCAGTGCCATCATCCGTCACAGCCACCGTGGAGTGACCCGTCTGTTCCTTCAACGCCACCACATCGGCCATAGTCGCATCGGGCGAGACGTTGGAATCGCTGGTGACAAAACCGGCTTTGTAGCTCTTGGCACGCTTAACCATGGCCGCTTCATCTTCGATCGACTGCGAACCATAGATAAAGGACACGCCGCCTTCGGTGGCGAGCGCCACCGCCAAACGATCGCCGGAAACCGACTGCATGATTGCGGAAACCAACGGAATGTTCATGGTGATTGCCGATTCTTCACCCTTCTTGAACTTAACCAGCGGCGTTTTCAGCGACACGTTTGCCGGCACACACTCGCTGGAAGAGTAACCGGGGATGAGCAAATATTCGTTAAAAGTGTGAGAGGGTTCGTTGATAAAAATAGCCATAATACATTCTCCTTTACGCTTTGGTTTCACAATACAAGCAGCGATACACGCTGTTTTCACGGTCGGTCAATTTGAAAATGTGGTCAAGCTCCTGCTCAGTAGAGGTGATGCAGCGCGGATTGCGGCACCGAATGACGTTAGTAAGGCATTCGGGTTTTTCGATACGCTTCTTTTCCACCAGTTTGCCGTCACGAATAAGATTGACCGTCACATTCGGATCGACATAGCCGATAACGTCAAAGTTCAGTGTGATATCTGCATCCACCTTAATGATATCCTTCTTGCCGAGTTTGCGGCTTCCGGCGTTTTTGATGATCGCCACCGGGCAATCGGCTTCTTCCAAATGCAGCAGTTCATACAACCGCATACCGCGTCCGGCGGTGATATGGTCGATCACCACACCGTTAACAATGGAATCGATGTTCATACCGTCGCCTCCTCGAGCAGTTTCAGAATCAGTGCCATGCGCATATATTTGCCGTTGAGCACCTGCTTAAAGTAACAGGCGCGCGGGTCTTTATCCACCGCCACGCTGATCTCGTTTACACGGGGCAGCGGATGCATAATGCACAAATCGCTCTTGGCGTTCTGCAGCTTACGCGGCTCTAAGATATAACTGTCCTTCAAGCGGAGATAATCTTCCTCGTTGAAGAAACGCTCACGCTGCACACGCGTCATGTAAAGGATATCCAACTCGGGCATAACCGCCGAAAGATCGGTGGTCTGCTCATAGGGAATACCGTTCTTTTGCAGAACTTCCTTTTTCACATAACTCGGCAGTTTCAACTCTTCGGGAGAGATGAGCACAACTTTGATCCCCGTATAGCGCGACAACGCACCGATAAGCGAATGCACGGTACGGCCGAATTTCAAGTCGCCGCAAAAACCGACGGTAAGATCCGAAAGGCGGCCTTTTTCGCGGTAGATGGTGAGCAGATCGGCCAGCGTTTGGGTGGGATGGCAGTGACCGCCGTCGCCGGCGTTAATAACCGGCACCGACGCATTCATCGCCGCCACCATCGGCGCGCCCTCCTTCGGATGGCGCATCGCAATGATATCGGCATAACAGCTGATGGTCTTTGCCGTGTCGGCAATGCTTTCGCCTTTGGCGGCAGAAGAACTGCTTGCCTCCGAAAAACCGATTACGCTGCCGCCAAGTTCCAACATGGCCGCCTCAAAACTAAGACGTGTGCGAGTGGACGGTTCAAAAAAGAGGGTAGCCAGTTTTTTGCCGTGGCAACGCTCGGCGTAGTTGGCCGGGTGTTCCATAATGTCGCAGGCAGTCGCAATCAGTTCGTCCAATTCCGTGGGAGTAAAATCCACGATATCAATCAAACTTCTCATGCTTTTGCCCCGTTCACTGCCAGATAGTTTTTGATACGCTCGACGTTTTCGGCGTTCGCATCGTCCTCTTCCAGATACTCAATGATGTCATACACATCCACCACCGAATACACGGGGAAGCCGTATTCTTCACCGACTTCCGCCATGGCGGATTTTTCGGTTTGTCCTTTTTCCTTGCGGTCCACCATCACAAAGGTGGCGGCCACCTTCACACCCTCGAGTCCCGAGAGGATCGCCATGCTTTCGCGAATGGCGGTGCCGGCGGTGATCACATCTTCCACGATGACCACTTCTTCACCGGCCTGCGGCTTGTAACCGACGAACACGCCGCCTTCACCGTGGTCCTTTTCTTCCTTACGGTTGAAGAAGAACGGCACATCGAGCCCTTCTTTCGACAGTGCGCAAGCAACCGACACCGCGATCGGAATTCCTTTGTAAGCCGGGCCGTACAGCACCGTGCGACGATTGCCGACCTTTTCAAAATAAGCCTTGGCATAAAACTCGCCGAGTTTTGCGATCTGATCACCCGTTTTGATATCGCCCGCATTGATGAAATACGGGATCTTGCGGCCGCTTTTGGCGGTAAAGTCACCGAACTTCAACACGCCGGCACTTTCTAAAAATTCGATAAATTCTCTTTTGTAGGCTTCCATTCTCTTTATCTCCTTTTCAAAAAATCAATCACAGAATTCCGCTACGCAGCGCTCATACGCGGCAACCGGATCGTCTGCCGCCGTGATGGGGCGGCCGACCACGATGTAATCCGAGCCGATCTTCTTTGCTTCGGCAGGAGTCATCACACGCTTTTGATCGCCGATATCGCCATCGGCAAAACGCACACCGGGGGTCACGGTCAAGAAAGCGTTACCGCAGGTTTCATGCACCTTGCCTGCCTCCAGCGGCGAACACACCACGCCGTCGAGGCCTGCTTTTTTGGCGTTGGCGGCATAATGCATCACAACTTTATCGATCGGCTCGTGAATGAGCAGGTCGTTTTCCATGCTCTCCTGATCGGTAGAGGTGAGCTGCGTCACCGCGATCAGCAGAGGACGGGTGCCGTCGGGACGGGTAAGTCCTTCCACCGCCGCTTCCATCATGCGCACCGTACCGCCGGCGTGCAGATTGGTGATATCCACATCCAAACCGGAAAGCACACTCATGGCTTTTTTCACCGTGTTCGGAATATCGTGCAGTTTCAGATCCAAAAAGATCTTGTGGCCGCGTTTTTTGATCTCCCGCACAATGGAGGGACCTTCGGCATAAAACAGTTCCATGCCGATCTTCACAAACGGCTTGCGCCCCGTGAACTTGTCCAAAAACGCAAACACCTGTTCGGCGCTCGCAAAATCGCACGCCACAATAACGTCCTTACCCATTCTTCTCTCTCCTTACATGAAATGATAATTTATAATAATTTACTTACAAAACCGTTCGGCCCAAACGGCAGCATGTCGCACCCATTCGGCAAATGCTGCATCGTTCAACTCGGCGTTGCCGCCATCGGTAACGGTGTTGGCCAACGCCATGCCGTGAGGACCGTAAGGATAAATATGCGTTTCAAACGGAATACCGGCTTCGGCGCAGGCATGGGCCATGGCCAAGGTATTCCCCACGTTGACAACCGGATCATCGGCCGTTTGAACCAAAAACATCGGCACACTGTCGGCGTCCACATGCTGCTCCAGACTCGTCGCCTGAAGCTGTTCGTCACTCGGCGTATCGGTGCACCACAGATTTTGGAAGGTTTTCGCATGCCACTGCGAAGAAATAACAGGATAGATCAGCATAACACCCGTGGGCTTGTTATAGCCGTGAGGGCGGCCTGTAGCCGCTTCCACGGCAGGAAGCTTCCACAGCGTACCGGCCGACGCCGCTAAATGCCCACCGGCCGAAAATCCAACCACAAAGAGGGCATCGGGATCCACCCCGTAACGGGCCGCGTTATCCCGAATATGTCCGATCGCTTTCGCTACTTCGATCAACTGGGCAGGGAACGGTTTTTTACGTCCTACCGTGTAATGCAGCACAAACGCGTTATAGCCGTGCGGCATAAACGCCAGTGCGATCGGCTCGCCTTCGCGGTCGGCGCAAACGCAACCGTACCCACCGCCGGGAAGCACCAAAACTGCTTTGCGCGGCTTTTCACCGAACGAGGCGGCAACGTAACATTCCAGATACACCTGCTCGTCTTCACAAGACAACGCTACCTTTTCGAACAGCATGCCGTTTCACCTTACGCCTTTCCGATTATATCCGAAAGATTTTCAATGTCGTATTTTGCCATCACACGCGGCAGATCGGCAATAATGTCTCGGCAGGCGAACGGATCCACCAAGTTCGCGGCACCCACTTCCACCGCCGTGGCGCCGGCAAGCATCATTTCAATCACGTCTTCCGCCGAACTGACACCGCCCATGCCCACCACGGGAATGTTCACCGCATGTGCCACTTGATAGACCATACGGACCGCCACGGGGAAAATGGCCGGGCCGGAAAACCCACCCATCTTATTGGCAATGACCGGCTTTTTGGTGCGCAGATCAATGCGCATGCCGAGCAGCGTGTTGATCAGACTGATACCGTCGGCACCGGCGGCCTCACACGCTTTGGCAATAGACACAATATCGGTCACGTTGGGCGAAAGCTTCACGATCACGGGCTTGGTGGTCACCGCTTTCACCGCACGCACCACCTCGGCCGCCGCTTCGGGCGAAGTGCCGAAACTCATGCCGCCGCCGTGCACGTTGGGGCAACTGACGTTCACCTCCAGCCAACCGACCTGCTCTTGCTTATCCAACTGTTCGCAGGTATAGGCATAATCCTCGATGGCAAAACCGCTGACGTTCGCCATCACAGGCTTATGAAAACACTTGGCAAGACGAGGCAGTTCTTCGGCAATCACCTTTTCAACACCCGGGTTTTGCAGGCCCACTGCGTTGATCATGCCGGCCTCACACTCCGCAATGCGCGGTGTGGGGTTGCCGAAGCGCGGCTCTTTGGTCGTCCCCTTAAACGAGAAGGTACCAAGCAGATTGATATCGTACAATTCGGCAAATTCATAGCCAAAACCGAAGGTGCCGCTTGCAGGGATCACGGGGTTATCCAGCGTGATGCCACACAGATTCACACTCAAGCTTCCCACAGGATATCCCCCTTTCTGAGCACAGGGCCTTCCTTACAAATACGCTTGTTGCCCGTAACGGTCTTGCAAGAGCAACCCATGCAGGCACCGAATCCGCAGCCCATGCGTTCCTCAAAGCTGAACTGACCGTCGGTTTCGGTGGCCGCGAACACCGCTTTGAGCATCGGTTCGGGGCCGCAGGTGTAAAAGTGGGTATACTCCACCCCCTGCATAGCATCCGTCACAAAGCCCTTGATGCCGCGCGTGCCGTCGGCCGTGGCCACAAGCACCGTAGCGCCCAGCGCTTTAAATTCTTCTTCATAAAACACTTCGGCTGCCGTGTTAAAACCAAGAATCACCGTGACCGCACTGCCGGCTGCAATCAGGCGACGTGCCAACAGATACAAAGGCGGTACACCGACACCGCCGCCGAGCAGCAATGGACGCGCGCCGGCTGCGGCAAGATCATAGCCGTTGCCCAACCCTGTGAGCACGTCCAGTGTGTCGCCGATTTGCATGTCACGCATCTGCTCGGTGCCACGCCCCACCACTTTGTAAACCAAGGTGAGCACATCGCCTTCACAATCGCACACCGAAATGGGACGACGCAAATACTTTCCCTGCAATTTCACGTTCACGAACTGGCCCGCCGCCGTAATAGCCGACGTATCGCCGCGAAGCCGCATGCGCAGCACCGTTTCGGTCAACGGTGTGTTTTCGATGATTGTAAAAATACCTTGTTTCATAACTGCCTCTTATGCGTCGATAGTCGAAATGGTGAGGGTGGTTTCCTCCAGCACGTCCAGCAGCACGCGCACCGTATCCAATGCGGTGAAGATGGTCACGTTGTTGTCGGTTGCCAGACGGCGGATCTCATAGCCGTCGCTTGCCTGACCGGCCGAGCCGATGTCACGCGTGTTGATCACGTAGGCAATGTGACCCTGACGGATCGCCTCGGGGATCTCTTCGCTACCGTCGCCGATCTTTTGGAGGGTGTGGGTGCGGATGCCGTTCTTCTTCAAAAAATCGGCCGTGCCGCCGGTGGCCTGAATGCTGAAACCGAGGTTGTAGAAACGGCGAATCAGCGGCAGTGCCTCTTCCTTATCCTTATCCGCAATAGTGGCGAACACGGTACCGTAGTTCTGCACGCGCATGCCGGAAGCCTGCAGCGCCTTATACAGTGCCCGGTTGAGTTTGTCATCGTAACCGATGGCTTCACCGGTGGACTTCATTTCCGGCGAGAGATACGCGTCGAGACCGCGAATCTTATTGAAGGAGAATACCGGCACCTTCACGTACCAACGGTCTTTTTCCTTCGGATAGATATCGAAGATACCCTGTTCTTTCAGGCTCCTGCCGAGAATAACCTCGGTGGCGATATCCGCCAAGCTGTAACCCGTCGCCTTCGAGAGGAACGGCACCGTACGGGAGGAACGGGGATTCACCTCGATGATATACACATCGTCGTTCTTATCCACAATGAACTGGATGTTGTAAAGTCCGATAATGCCGATACCGAGACCTAGTTTGATCGCATACTGCAAAATGGTGCCCTTCACTTTATCCGAAATGCTGAAGGTGGGATACACGCTGATGGAGTCACCCGAGTGAATACCCGTGCGCTCGACCAATTCCATGATACCCGGCACAAACACATCACGGCCATCGCAGATCGCATCGATCTCCACCTCTTTGCCCTGGATATACTTATCCACCAGCACCGGCTTGTCTTCGTCGATCTCCACGGCAGTTTTCAAGTAGTGACGCAGCTGCTCTTCGTTGGCCACGATCTGCATTGCGCGGCCACCAAGCACGAAGCTCGGGCGCACCAAAACGGGATAACCGATGGTCTTTGCTGCTTCGATACCGTCTTCGATCTTAGTGACGGCACGGCCCTGCGGTTGCGGAATGCCGAGCTCTTCCAGCACTTTTTCAAAACTGTCGCGGTTTTCGGCACGTTCGATCGCCGCGCAATCGGTACCGATCAACTTCACACCGCGCTCCATCAGCGGCTGTGCCAGGTTAATGGCGGTCTGACCGCCGAGCGAGGCAATGACACCTTCGGGCTTTTCGAACTCCAGAATATTCATCACATCTTCGGTGGTGAGGGGTTCAAAATACAGCTTATCGGCCGTGGTATAGTCGGTAGACACCGTTTCGGGGTTGTTGTTGATGATGATGGCTTCATAACCCGACTTCTTAATGGTGGTCACTGCGTGCACGGTGGAATAGTCGAATTCCACACCCTGACCGATACGGATGGGACCGGCACCGAGCACCACGATCTTTTTCTTATCCGTCAGCACTGAAGCGTTCTCGTCGGTATAAGAAGAATAGAAATACGGGATATACGCGTTGGTGTGGCAAGTATCCACCATCTTATACACGGGGAAGAAATTCTTTTCCTTGCGCAGGTTAAAGATCGCAAGCTCAGTGGTATCCCACAGTTTTGCGATATAACGGTCGCTGAAGCCCATCTTCTTCGCTTCGCACAGCACGTTCCAGTCCTGCATATTCGCCGCAAGTTTTTCCTCCATTTTCACGATGCGCAAGAACGCTTCGAGGAAGTAGGGAGTGATCTTGGTCAACTCGTGCAGGTGATCCACCGTCACGCCGCGGCGCAGCAATTCGGTCACTGCAAAGATGGTGTCATCTTTGAATTCTTTGATATAATCGAACAACTGCTCTTCGGTCATGCCGTCGAACTTCGGCAGGTGGAAGTGATACGCACCGATTTCCAGCGAACGCACCGATTTGAGCAAGCATTCTTCAAGATTCGAGCCGATACCCATCACTTCACCCGTCGCCTTCATCTGGGTACCGAGCGTGTTGGGCGCACTGGCAAATTTATCAAACGGGAAACGCGGCAACTTAGCCACCACGTAATCAAGGCGCGGTTCAAACGCTGCATTGGTGTTGGCAATGGCAATGTCTTCAAGCAGCATGCCCACCGCGATCTTCGCGGTCACGCGGGCGATGGGATACCCACTTGCCTTGGAGGCCAGAGCAGACGAGCGCGACACGCGGGGATTGACCTCGATGAGGTAGTATTCGCTGGAATAGGGATTGAGCGCAAACTGCACGTTGCAGCCGCCTTCGATCTCGAGCTCGCGAATGATCTTGATCGCGCTGTCGTTGAGCATTTTCAGATCGTGATCGTTCAAGGTGAGGATGGGCGCCACCACATTGGAGTCACCGGTGTGCACGCCGACGGGGTCGATATTCTCCATGCCGCAGATGGTGATGGCGTGATCCGCCGAGTCGCGCATGACTTCGAATTCGATCTCTTTGTATCCCTTCACACTCTTTTCAATCAACACTTGATGCACGGGAGAAAGTTTGAAGGCGTTCAAGCCTACATCGACCAATTCTTCTTCGTTATAAGCAAAGCCGCCGCCGGTGCCGCCCAGCGTGAACGCCGGGCGCAGCACCACGGGATAACCGATGCGCGCTGCTGCGGCTTTCGCCTCTTCCAGCGAATAGGTGATCTCGGAGGGGATAGTCGGCTCGCCGATGGATTCGCACAGTTCTTTAAACAGTTCGCGATCCTCCGCACGCTCAATGCTGCGGCTGCTGGTGCCAAGCAGTTCCACACCGCACTCTTTCAAAATCCCCTTTTTTTCGAGCTGCATAGCAAGGTTCAAACCGGTCTGACCGCCAATGCCGGGCACAATGGCATCCGGGCGCTCATACCGCAGGATCTTGGCCACGTACTCCAGCGTAAGCGGTTCCATATACACCTTATCGGCAATGGTGGTATCGGTCATGATGGTGGCCGGGTTGGAGTTACAGAGAATAACCTCGTACCCTTCCTCCTTCAAAGCCAGGCACGCTTGCGTACCTGCATAGTCAAACTCCGCCGCCTGACCGATGACGATCGGGCCGGAGCCGATGATGAGAATCTTTTTGATGTCGGTTCGTTTTGCCATGGTTATTGCCTCCTCGATATCTGAAAACTCATTTAGAATATACGATGTTGCCGTTGCAGACGGTAAACTGACATTCACCGTACAACCGGGCGCCTTGGAACGGGGTGGCGCGCCCTTTGGAAAGGAACGCCGCCGGATCCACCGTGTATGCCGCGTTCAGATCCCACGCAGTAAAATCGCCGTCCAGCGGAATACCGAACCGCCTGCGCGGCGCCAGTGCCAGTGCATCTACCAAGCGATCGAACGAAAGCACGCCGGTTTTCACAAGGAAGGTATACATTACGGGAAACGCGGTTTCCAACCCCACAATGCCGAAGGCGCTGCCTTCGAGCCCTTTGGCTTTTTCTTCGGCGGAGTGTGGCGCGTGATCGGTGGCGATCATGTCAATCGTGCCGTCGAGAAGCCCTTCCACCAACGCTTCGCGGTCGGCTGCCGCACGCAAGGGCGGATTCATCTTAAATCGCCCATCTTCCTGTAAGCAACTGTCGTCCAGCACCAGATAGTGCGGTGCCGTCTCGCAGGTGACGTCCACCCCTTCGGCTTTGGCGCGGCGGATCAGATCCACACTTTCCTTGGTGGAGATGTGACACACGTGGTATGCGCAGCCGGTCTCTTTCGCCAATTTCAGATCCCTCGCAATGGGGCCCCATTCACTTTCGCTGCAGATACCGCGATGCCCGTGGGCAGCGGCATACGCCCCATCGTGAATATAACCGCCGTGCAAAAGCGCGTTATCCTCACAGTGCGCCACAATGATCTTGCCGAGCGCACGGGCGCGCACCATAGATTCGCGCATCATAGATTCGCTTTGCACGCCGCGTCCATCGTCCGAAAAGGCGATGGCGTCGACAGCTACGCTCTCAAAATCCGAAAGGCATTCCCCCTTCTGCCCCACCGTAATGGCGGCATAGGGATACACCCGCACAGCGGCATGACGACGGATGAGATCGACCTGCTGTGCCAAATGTGCGGCACTATCCGGCACGGGGTTCAGATTCGGCATGGTGCACACGGCGGTGTAGCCGCCCCGTGCAGCCGCGGCCGAGCCCGTAGCGATCGTCTCTTTATAAGAAAAACCCGGCTCGCGGAAATGCACATGCACATCGCAAAAGCCGGGAAAAAACACCACATCGGGGGAAACAACAAGGCCACGCAACGACAAAAAATCCGCTACCGCACCCTTAAAAGCCGAAGCAGTCATTTTATCGGGATATTGCAAGTTAAACGCCTTCATCATCGCCGTTTCCTTTCCGCTGAAAATCAGGATATTTATATTAGGATTATGATACCACAAACCGCGTTTTATGTCAACACAAAATAGTGTAAAACTGCGCCCCGGTTTTTGAAAAAAGGTTGTTGCATTTGCCGAAAAAAGGCGGTTGCATTTTGCTGAAAAGAGAGTATAATTGTGGTGCGGAGTCTTTATTGCGAAAGAAGGCATGTTTTGTGAAACGACACAACGTAGATATGCTGCAAGGCCGCTTGCTGCCAAACATTCTGCTGTATGCACTGCCTCTCATTGCCTCCAGCTTGCTTCAGCTGCTTTACAACGCGGCCGACTTGATCGTGGTGGCACGTTTTTCTGGCGGAACGGCACTGGCGGCGGTCGGCTCGACCGGTCCGTTGGTCAATTTGATCATCAACGTTTTCGTCGGCGTCTCGGTCGGTGCCGGCGTGGCAATCGCCCGTGCGTTCGGCGCCGGCAATCAAAAGGAAATTCACGAATCGGTGCACACCGCCATGGGCTTCAGTGTGATCGGCGGTCTTGTCACCATGGTGATCGGCCTGGTGATCGCGCCGTACGCCTTACAGTGGATGGGCTCGCCCCCCGAGGTGATCGGGCAATCCACCCTGTATTTGCGCATCTATTTTCTCGGCATGCCGGCCATGATGATCTATAACTTCGGCTCTGCCGTTTTGCGTTCGGTCGGCGATACACGCCGTCCCCTCTACATCTTAACGCTGTCCGGCTTGGTAAATGTAATTCTCAACCTGGTGCTGGTGATCAAGTTCCATCTGGACGTGGCCGGTGTGGCCATTGCCACCACCGTTTCACAGGTCATTTCGGCCACGCTGGTGGTGATCTGCCTGGTACGTGCCGAAGGTCCTTACCGTTACCGTATCCGTAAAACGCACATTTACAAAAAACCGCTGTTGGAAATGCTGCGGTTGGGTATTCCCGCCGGATTGCAGGGCTCTATCTTCAGTATATCCAACATTATTATTCAATCCTCCATCAACTCGTTTGGTGCGGCGGCGGTGGCCGGCAGTGCGGCTTCCGGTAACATTGAAGGCTTTGTGTACGTGGCCATGAACACCATGTATCAAACCTGCATGGCCTTTACCGCCCAAAACGTGGGGGCACGCAACCCCAAGCGGCTGAAGCCGATCCTATTCGCCTGTCTGGGGTTAGTGACGGTGATCGGCATTGGTCTGGGCCTTTGTGTTTTTGCCTTCCGTGAGCCGCTGCTCACACTCTACACCTCTGCCTCAGCGGTGGAAGGGGTGGTCTCGAACGCCGACATTTTGGCACGCGGAACCGAGCGCTTGGCCGTGATCGCCACCACCTATTTTTTGTGCGGTATCATGGAAGTTTTTGTGGGCGCCATGCGCGGCATGGGCTCCTCGTGGACACCGATGCTCGTTTCTATTGCCGGCGTGTGCGGCATTCGCATCGTATATATCTTCACGGTGTTTTCCTTTTGGTATCACAGTTTACCATCGCTCTATCTTTCCTATACACTTTCCTGGATCGTCACCGCCACCATTCACGGCGTGTGCTGTTATGTGAAACTGCGAAAAACCGTGCGTGAAATGGCAAAAACGGCCGAATAGCGAGAATGATCCTGTTAACGTTGCTTCTTACTTTGATCTATCTCGCGTTTATCCGCCTTGGCTTGCCCGACAACCTGGCGGGTGCGGCGCGGCCGCTGAGGAATACGAAATTTGCCGCCTCGCTGTCCTACGCCGGTATCGTGTCTGCCATCGTCTCTCTCGGCCCATTGTTTCCGGTTCGCTTTCGGACACGCTGACGTGTCACCTTAAGGCCAAACGGGTCAATCGCTTGTGTAACTGAGAAAACGCGGAGAAAACCAATCGGTTTTCTCCGCGTTTTCGTGTTATTGATACGTTGCTCCCACGGTATCGCGCAAGCACAGACGCAACACGGTCGCGTGCACGTCACGGCCGAGAAACGCTTGCAGCGCCCCGAGTATCAGCGACGGATTCACCGTTTCGGTGTTGCTGCACGGCAGGTTGACAGTCAGCACGGTGTGGCCCTCTGCCGTCTCGGCCTGCAGGTTGCCGAGCAGCGGCTTCAGCTCCACCGTTTTTAGGGTCTTTTTCTTGGTGCGTTTTTCCACCGTGACAGAAGGTTGCGCCAAAAACGCCGTCACCTCGTCCACGGTACAATCCGCCGTAATGCGCCAATCGGCAGTGGCCAGATCGGCCGGCTTACACACCGCTTCGGCGGCATGAGTGAACAAAAGTCCTTCGGGCATTGCGGCGTTTAAGGCAGCCAGCACTTCCTCCATCGGACGGTCTTCCACCAGGCGAATATCCATATATTCCGAAAGACCTTCATACCCCAGCGACAGCGGTGCCGCAAAGGTGAGATACGGGTGTTTATTAAACCCTTCGGTGTACCAAATCGGCAGTTTCGCACGACGCAACGCCCGTGTCATGGTGCGGTTCAAATCCAGATGGGAGATGAACTTGGCACGTCCCGTTTTGGAAAACCGCAGGCGAATCACCCGAAAAGTCACGCCGGAAGGAGTTCGAATCAAGCCGTTATCGTTCATCGACACACACCCCCTCTTTCCAGCAGGCCGCACCGCAGCCGGCACATTTTTCGCGACAGTTCGGCGTGGTTGCCGCCGCTTTTGCTTGCTCGTTTTCGCGCATAAGGAAAGCTTTTGTCACGCCGTAATCCAGGTGATCCCACGGTAGGACCTCGTCATATGCGCGGCGGCGATTGGCATAAAACGCCGGATCCAACCCACAGTCGGCCAACACCGCAAGCCAGCCCTCAAGACTGAAATATTCCGACCACGAATCCAAATTGAAGCCGCGGCGGAACCCTTCTTCCAACGCGGCGCCCAAACGGCGATCACCGCGTGCGAGCACCGCTTCCAAAAAGCTCACCTCTGCTTGGTGCCAACTGAGAGAGATCTTTTTGCTGTGTACGCTTTCCACCAGCAGGCGCTGTTTGCGTTCCAGTTCCTCCATGGTGTCCTGCGGTTCCCACTGGAACGGGGTGTGCGGTTTGGGGACAAAGCAGGACACGCTGACCGACACGTTCACCCCGTTTTTGCCGTGGGTGCGGTTGGGCGTGGCAAAGTAGGTGTCCACGACCTTTTGCGCCAGATCGGCGATCCCCACGATATCCTCGTCACGCTCGCAAGGCAGGCCGTTCATAAAATAGAGCTTCACCGATGTCCAACCGCCGCCGAACGCCTTGCCTGCGGTGGTAAGAATCTCCTCTTCGGTGAGGTTTTTGTTGATCACGTCGCGCAGACGCTGGGTGCCGGCTTCGGGTGCAAAGGTCAAACCGCTGCGCCGCAGAACATTCAGTTTGTTGGCCAGTTCCTCCGAAAATCCGTCCACACGCAGCGAAGGCAGGCTGATGTTGGTTTGTTCCGTCTCGGTCCACGTGAGCAACCGTTCAAGAAGTTCTTCCAGTTTGGTGTAATCACTGGTGGAAAGCGAGGCCAGCGAAAACTCCTCGTATCCCGTAGATTCGCACAGCGCATGGCTTTGGCGATCGATGGTCTCGGGCGACTTTTCACGCACGGGGCGGTAGATGAAGCCGGCCTGACAAAAACGGCAACCGCGAATGCATCCGCGAAAAATTTCACTCACCGCACGGTCGTGCACAATGTCGATATACGGCACCACAAACGACGTAGGATAAAACACGGTATCCAAATCGCGGATGATGCGCTTTTTCACACGGGCAGGGGCCCCGTTTTTCGGCGTGACCGCCGCCACCGTGCCATCTTCATTATACGTCACATCATACAGCGAAGGCACATACACCCCTTCTATCTGCGCCGCTTTTTGCAAAAAGGCGGCTTTGGTGTAGCTGCCGTCTTGCTTCATGTCACGGTAAAGGTTGATGACTTCTAAATCCACTTCTTCCCCTTCGCCGAGGAAGAAAATATCAATAAAATCGGCTAACGGCTCCGGGTTACAGGCACATGGCCCACCGGCCACCACCAACGGAAAGCGTTCGTCACGCGCGGCAGCACGCAGCGGCAGGCCGGCAAGATCCAGCATGTGCAGCAGCGCCGGATAGCTCATCTCATACTGCAGCGTAAAACCGATGAAATCAAACGTATCGATCGGGTCACGGCTTTCCAAGCCAAACAGGCGAACGCCGTTCGCCTTCATCTCCGCTTCCATATCCAAATCGGGCGCAAACACGCGCTCACACCAAATATCCTCCACGCTGTTAAATTGGCTGTAGAGAATCTTCATGCCGAGATGGGACATTCCCACCTCATACAGATCCGGAAAGCAAAACGCAAAGCGCACCGCCACATCGGCCGGGTCTTTCACCACGCTGTTCAGTTCGCCTCCGGCATACCGACCGGGCTTTTGCACCCGAAGCAACAGATCGTCGAGTTGATAGGTCATATGTTTTTCCTCGCTTTTTCACGTCTTCCCTTAAGGTGACACGAATAATCCGCACTTCTTAAAATCTTCAACCTTAAAGCGAGTGGATTTTGAGGTTGGTTCGGATTGCTCGTGTCACCTTACCATACCACACTTTTCATGATTTTTCAAGTCAAATCCGTTCATCTGCAAACAAGCGAACAAGCAGATAGGCACACACCAAACACAGCGACGGATTGGCATGACGCAACAACAAGTAAAAGCCCAACGTACCAAGCGGCAGCAAAACCGCTGCCGACACCCACCGCACCGCCCGTGCCGCCTCACCGCCGCGCCGCTGCAACAAACAACAAAGCAGCTGTCCACCGTCGAGCGCTTCGATCGGCAATAGGTTAAAGACGCCGAGCAACGCGTGCGACATCACCGCCGTTGCCCGTACACCGCCACCCCACAGCAGCACCGCACACAACAGATTGGTTAACGGCCCTGCCAACAGCACCATCGCCTGACGGCGATAACACAGCGGTTTGGGGTGCGGCACGAGCCGAATACCGCATGCCCCCACCGTAACCTCTTGCGGTGGGCGGCCAAACAGCAGCAGCGCCGCCACGTGTCCACCTTCGTGCAGGAAAGAAGCCAGCAAGCACAAAAGCGCCGTGCCGCTTTTGTCCAGTGTGAGCAGCAGGGCAACAAGCAGCAAGAACGGCACCCCCCAACGCCAGCGGGTGCCGCCTATACACACACTAAACATCCGTTTCTTCAAACGGTATATCCCCCTCCCACAGCGCGTGCAGTGCCGTGGTGAGGGAATTTTCCTGCATGGCTTCACGGAAATAACCGGCCAGTTGACCGAACAGATTGCCGCTGACCGCGCGCAGCACCAACACCGCCAGCAGCACCACCGTGCACGACACGCTTTGCACTGCCAGCAACCCCAATCCTGCGGCAAAGCGCCGCGCATTTTTCTTCTCCGTTTGCTTTCTCAAACCAAAATGCATATCAACCCACTGCACCCTTCGTTGATAATGCGTTCAACCGTCTCTTTCATTTTCTGACGGGCGTCTTCGGGCATGCGTTCCAACTTGTTATGCAGTCCTTCGTTCACCAAGCCGTACAACGAGGTGCCGAAGATGTTGGAATCCCAAATACGGGAAGGATCCTCTTCAAACTCTCGCAACAAGTAGCTGACCAGTTCTTCGGATTGCTTTTCCGAGCCAACGATAGGTGCCACTTCGGTGCGGATATCGGCACGCATCAAATGAATGGACGGTGCCGACGCACGCAGTCGCACGCCGTAGCGTCCACTTTGCCGAATGATCTCCGGCTCCTCCAGCCGCATCTCGGTCATGTCCGGCATAACAATACCGTATCCGGTTTCGGCTACCGCCTCCAGTGCGGCACGGAATTTGTCAAACCGCCGTTTGATATCGGCCAGTTCACGCACGGTGTTCATCAGCGCCGCATCATCTGCCACAGCAATACCGCTGACTTCGCCCAACACACGGTAAAACAGTTCCGGCTTGACAGTGACCGCCACCGTCACGCGGCCTTCGCCCAACGCGCGTGCGGCGGTGTGTGCACTTTCAACGTATTCACTTTCGGCCAATGCTTCGGCCAGACGCGGCACATCACGCAGATGGCACAACGATTCCGCTGCCGCACGTGCGCGGTCGAGCAAGCCGCGTCGCACGGGATGCACCGCCGGCAGCGACGTCAGCCAGCGCGGCAATGCCACCCCGATCTCACGTACGGGGAACTCCAACAGGATCACTTCCAAAATGTGTGCCAATTCCTCTTCGGTCATCTGCATGCAATCCACCGCACACACCGCCACCCCGTACTGTGCACTCAACGTCTCGCACAGGGCCGCGGTTTCGTTGCTGTGCGGATGGGTGGAGTTGAGCAACACCGCAAACGGCTTGTGCAGTTCCTGCAGTTCGTGTATCACACGCGCTTCGGCTTCGGCATACTCCTCGCGCGGAATGTCGGTAATGCTACCGTCGGTGGTGATGACCAAGCCAATGGTCGAGTGCTCGGCGATCACCTTTTGCGTGCCGATCTCGGCCGCCATATTAAAAGGAATCTCCTCTTCAAACCATGGAGTTTTGACCATGCGCGGTGCGTTGTCTTCAATATACCCCTTAGCCGACGGCACCACGTAGCCTACGCAATCGATCATCCGCACCGAAAGGGCGGCATCCCCGTCCACCGTGATACTCACCGCCTCTTCGGGGATGAATTTCGGTTCGGTGGTCATGATGGTGCGCCCGGCGGCAGATTGCGGTAATTCGTCGGTCGCACGCTCACGCTTGTGTTCATCCGCTATGCGCGGAATGACCAGAGTGTCCATAAACCGCTTGATAAAGGTGGATTTGCCGGTGCGTACCGGGCCGACACACCCCACATACACACTCCCTCCCGTGCGCGTTGCAATATCCTGATAAATACCGCTGTTGTTCATCCCCGATTCCTCCGCTTTCCCAAAGTATGTTTGTACCATGGTATGAGAGGACACCGGGAAATATGCACGGCAAAAAAACGAAGGCACGTATTCCACGTGCCTTCATTTTTACCAATTTGTAGTAATCATCCGCCGCGAAAGATCTCACAACTATTCGTCGGTGATCCACACACCTTGAAAATTATGTTCCACTGTCGCTTCTCCTTGAAAATACGCATCCGCAGTAATCCTGCCGATACATGCCGTATTCGCGCGACAACTCGACCGAGCGTTTGTAGCCGTTTTTCTTTTTGAAATCCGAAGGTAGATAACGCACGCCGTATTCTGCCGCCAAGCGCTCACCGATCTCGTTTAATTTTTCGGCGTTCTTCAACGGACTGATGGAAAGGGTGGTGCAAAAATAATCTGCATGCAAAGCACGCGCCTGTACCGCCGCTTCACGCAGGCGCAGCTCATAACAGCGAAAGCAGCGCTCGCCCCCTTCGGGCAGGTCTTCCAGCCCTTTTACTGCATCGTAAAACCGCGATTTATCAAACGCACCTTCCACAAACGTGATCGGGTGACGGGAGGGGAGGCGGCGAATAAACTCCTGTTGCTCACGCACGCGGTGCGCGTATTCCTCGTCGGGATAAATGTTCGGGTTATAATACAGCACGGTGATGGCAAAATATTGCGAAAGATATTCGAGTACGTAGCTGCTGCACGGTGCACAGCAACTGTGCAGCAGCAAAGACGGAACCTCACCGGCGGCGACATGCGCCGCGATCAGCGCGTCCGTCTTGGCCTGATAATTGGTTTTCATCATTTCTTCACCACGTTTTGCGGTGTACCGCTTTCAAATGCCAAGATATTCTGCACGGTGGTTTCCGCAATATTATCCAGCGCCTCCTCCGTGAGGAACGCCTGGTGCGAGGTCACAATCACGTTGGGCATGGAGATCAAACGGGTAAGAATATCGTCCTCCACAATGTGATTGGAAAAATCTTCAAAGAAAAACTCCGACTCTTCCTCATACACATCCAGACAAGCACCGCCGATGCGGCGCTCTTTGATCGCTGCAAGCAGCGCGACTGCGTCGATCAGTGCACCGCGCGACGTGTTGATAATCATAGCACGGCGCTTCATTTTTTGTATTGCCGCCTCATTGATCATGTGATAGGTCTCTTTGGTCAACGGGCAGTGCAGCGAGATCACGTCACTTTCACGAAACAGCGTGTCGGTATCCACGTACGTAACCCCTTCCATATCGGCCGGATATTTGTCATAAGCCAGCACGCGCATACCAAAACCGCGGCAGATATCTATAAAGCAGCGGCCGATCTTACCGGTGCCCACCACGCCCACGGTTTTGCCGTGCAGATCGAAGCCGGTCATACCGTTTAAACTGAAATTGAAGTCACGCGTGCGAATATATGCTTTATGAATGCGCCGAATGGAGGTGAGCAGCATTGCCACGGCGTGTTCCGCTACCGAGTGCGGCGAATAGGCCGGCACGTGAAATACGGGGATGCGCCCGTTAAGATAGGCCAGATCCACGTTGTTATAACCGGCACAGCGCAGTGCAATAAAGCGGCACCCCAATTCCAACAGACGGTCGATCACACAAGCCGACACCTCGTCGTTCACAAACACGCAAATACCGTCGCACCCTTGTGCCAACATCACGGTGTCTTCTGTCAACTTGGTCTCATAAAATGTGAAACGGATATTCGACGCCTCGCCATACTGTTCAAAAGACGGCTTGTCATACGGCTTGGCATCAAAAAAGGCAATTCTCATGGTTGGCTATCCCCTATCTCACTTGTTACGATACATGGTGCTTTCCGCCGGCCCGACCGTTGCCCCGTCACCAATCACCGTCTCAAACAGCATTTGTGCAAACAGCTCATGCATCTCACGGGTGGGATGATTGATGCGATTTGCAAGCATCAGCGTCGTATCTTCTGTTTCGCTCATGCGTTTCCATTCACTGTAGCAATCACACACGGCAATCCCCATTTCCCGTGCCAGTGTAACAGCCGCGGTGATATAGCGATCCATGCGGCCGCTGTTTTGTACTTCGGCGGTAATGTGGGCATAATTCCAATGCTGCTTCGGCGTATCTTCCGCCACATAGGTGTTTAGCATGTTCGGAGTCATAAACACCGTGTAAACACCGCGCTCCACACTTTTTTCAAAGATGGTTCGCAGTGCGGAAAGATACGTATCCAGCTCGCCGTTCACGTCGTTCAGGCCAAAGCACACGATCAGCAAGTCGGGCTCATATTTCAGCGCGTGGCTTTCCAACCGTTCGATCGATGCCTCTGCCGTGATACCGCCGATACCGGCATTGATCACATTAACGGGCACATAGTCACGCACCGCATTCAGTTTTTGCCGCAAGCGGTTCCAATATACCGTTTCGTAATTGATTTCCCCCTCGGCCACGGCGCCGTGCGTCACACTGTCGCCAAACGCCACGATCGTAATGGGGCCGTGGGCGATCAAGCCCTCATAATCCAATTGCAGTTTTTCACGAATCGTCATAATATATCCTCCCT
>JAZODN010000045.1:0-3813 GCA_045597045.1 Acutalibacteraceae bacterium | reverse complement strand
ATAAGGCAGCAGTTTTGGCGCCTGTGCTAACACGGTGGCATCCACATTTCCTACTGCAAAGCCGCGTTCTTTGAGCAGTGCGATCACGTGAGCCAGCAGTTGCAGGCTGTCGGCGCCGCGAAAACGCTCATCGGTGTCGGGGAACCAGCGGCCGATATCGTACAAGCCGGCAGCACCGAGCAAAGCGTCCATCACCGCATGAGTGAGCACGTCGGCGTCCGAATGGCCAAGCAACCCTTTCTCATACGGCACAGTCACACCGCCCAAAACGAGCAAGCGCCCTTCCACCAACCGATGCACGTCATACCCATGTCCGATACGCATTTGCAGCTCCTCTCTGCCAAGAAGACCGTGTGCAATCGCCATATCTTCCGGCGTGGTAATTTTAATGTTTTGATAGCCCGTTTGCACCAACCGCACCGCGCAGCCGCTATATTCCAGCAACTGACAGTCATCGGTGAAATCACGGGCATCCGCCACCGCCTTATCCAAAGCGGCGCGGTACCGAGCGCAGCCGAACACCTGCGGCGTTTGCACCGCCCACAGCGTGCTGCGATCGGGTGTGGCGGTGATAACGGCATCGGCATTTCCCACCTTCACCGTATCCTTCACGGGAGTGGCGGCTGTGGCCGCACCGTGCTGCTCGGCCGTTTCCACCACACGTGTGATCTCCTCTGCCGTGACCAGTGGACGGGCACCGTCGTGAACAGCCACCATTGTCGCTTGCGGTGCAATCGCCGCCAAGCCGTTCGCCACCGACTGCTGCCGCGTGCTGCCGCCCGTGACCACCGCCGCCAGTTTCGTGATACCAAAGCGTTCCTTATATGTTGAAAACTCTTCAACATCCATGGGGCGTGCCACCACCACGATCTCATCGATTGCCGCCGTTTTTTGCAGCACCGAAAGGGTGTGTGCCAACACGGGACGCCCATTCAACAACAGACGCTGCTTTTCGCCGCCCATACGGGTGGCACTGCCTGCTGCCGGAACAATCGCCGAAACAAACCGTTTGCTCATACTCTCCTCCTGCGCTGTCGCGCCTGCTCTCGCCGTAAAGCGGTCGCCTTATCGTCTGTTTACCAACCGTGCGCGGTCTTCACCATCACGTCGCCTGCATGCACTGCAGGCGGCAAATCGCACAAGGGTACCGCCGCGGTGGTTTCGTCCAAGTAGCACAGCACCGCCCAATTGCCCTCAATACGATCTACCGTTATCACGCGGCATCCCTCACTTCTGTTATGACTCGCAACGTGTCACCGTCACTTTTCACCACAATATGACCGTTGCGGTCGGTGCGATAAATGGCGGCACCGACCTCCTTCAGGCGTGAAACCACGCCATAGGCCGGGTGGCCATACAGATTATCCTTGCCGCAGGATATCACCGCCACCGAGGGCGAAACCGCGTGCAAAAACTCCGCGCTCGAAGTGTTTTCGGCGCCGTGGTGCCCCACCTTCAGGAAATCGGCGTCCACCTCTTTTGAAAGCAGGGTGGCCTCCACCGACGTTTCGGCATCTCCCATAAACAAAAAGCGTGTGTTGCGATAGGTCACCAGACACACCACCGATTGCTCGTTGGATTCTTCAGAGGCGAAGGTAGGGGCCAGCACGCGTATATCGGCCTCACCCAACTCACGCACCATGCCAACTTCAACCTCGGTCACGGGAACGTGAGCCTCTTCCAAATACGCCAGCAGTTGAAGGTAGGTTTCGGTGGTCGGATCCGCACCGTAAGGCATGGTGGCCATCCAGTATTCTCCCACCGAAAAGTGCGAAAGCACCTCACGCATACCGCCGATATGATCCGCATCGGCGTGCGTGGCCACCACGTAATTCAAATGCTCGATGCCGTAGCTTTGCAGATACGCGGTGATCGTATCGCTGTCGTCTTGATCCCCTGCGTCGATCAGCATCGACTGCCCGTCGCAAAGCACCAGCAGTGCATCGGCATTGCCGACATCCAGAGTGTGCACCTGAATCTCATTACCCGAAGGCTGCTCATGCAGTTCAACCACACCGCAAAGCACCAGCAAGCGGTCGGTAAGTCCTGTCGCTTCCATCAGCAGACAAAGCGCTGTCAAAACCGCCGCCAACCACAGCCAACGGCGACGGCAAAACACCTTCAGTTTTTCAAGCAGACCAGACATATCCACCGTTTTGCGTTGACTCTTCACGTCAGCGCCGCCCCTTCTTTTGCGGTTTTGCTTTATGCGGTACGGCAGCGGTGCGCCGCGATGTTTGCTCGGCAGGCACCAAGCACTGCGAGCCGCTGCCGATCAAATCGGCACGGCCGGCCCGTTTAAGGGCAGCACGCACCTTCTCGCGATTTTCGGGGCGAAAGTATTGCAGAAGTGCGCGTTGCTCCGCTTTTTCTGCCGCAGTGCGCGGCACGTAGACGGGTTTCATGGTATACGGATCCAACCCGGTATAAAACATGCAAGTCGAAATGGTGCCGGGAGTAGGATAAAAATCTTGCACCTGTTCGGGGTGCAGCCCTTCTTTTTTTAAGAATACAGCCAGTTCCACTGCGTCACGCAGCGTGCTGCCAGGGTGGGAGGACATGAGATAAGGTACCAAATACTGCTTTTTACCAATGCTTTTGGTCAGTTCATAAAAGCGCTTTTGAAAGCGGCGGTAGGTGTCAATAGAGGGTTTGCCCATGGCGTTCAACACGCCGGCCGAACAGTGCTCAGGCGCCACCTTCAACTGACCACTCACGTGATGCTGCACCAATTCTTTGAAAAAGGTCTCGTCTTTGTCTTGCAGCAGATAATCGAAACGAATGCCCGAACGGATAAACACTCGCTTCACACGTGGCAGAGCGCGCAAACGCCGCAGCAGATGTAAATAGTCCCCGTGATCGGCTTTCAATGCCGGGCAAACGGTGGGTGCAAGGCATTTCTTTCCTTTGCAAAGGCCGCGCGTAGCTTGCCCTTCACAGGACGGGGCGCGAAAATTAGCCGTCGGGCCACCAACGTCGTGAATGTATCCTTTAAAATCATTCATCGCTGTCAGCTTTTCCGCTTCACGCACCACCGACTCTTCGCTGCGGCAGGCAATCTGTCTTCCCTGATGAAACGCAATCGAACAGAAATTACAAGCACCGAAGCAACCGCGGTTGTGCACCAGTGAAAATTTCACCTCTAACAAACCCGGCACACCACCCACCGCCTCGTAAGACGGATGGTACTCGCGCATGTACGGCAATTCATACACACGGTCAAACTCTGCCGTGCTAAGCGGCGGCATCGGTGGATTCTGCACCACGATCACATCGCCGTGCCGCTGAATCACCGTTTTTCCGCGCACAGCATCCTGTTCATCCTGCTGAATACGTGCTGCTGCAGCATATTGTCGCTTGCCGCCATCGTCCGCCACGCGCACCTGTTCAAACGACGGGCACTCGGCACACGACCGCGGTGTATAGTGCTTCACAGGCACTGCAAACGCCGTACCGCGAATATCGGTAATCGAGGAAATCGGCTCACCGGCAGCCAAGCGCCGTGCCACTTCAACGTCTGCCTTTTCCCCCATGCCGTAAACCAAGATATCGGCCGTACTATCCACCAAAATAGAAGGACGTACCGCATCGTCCCAATAATCGTAATGGGCAAAGCGGCGCAGTGACGCTTCCAAACCACCGATCAAGATCGGTATATCGCCATACATCTCGCGCACCCAACGGCAATACACAATGGTGGCGCGATCGGGGCGCCGGCCGGCCACGCCGCCGGCGGTATACGCATCCTCGCTGCGGCGGCGACGGGCCGCTGTGTAATGTGCCACCATAGAGTCAATATTACCGCCGTTGACA
>JAZODN010000044.1:0-9157 GCA_045597045.1 Acutalibacteraceae bacterium | reverse complement strand
TCACAGCTTTTGTTGCTGTTCTGTGATAACATCACATTTCTGCTTTTACTTCAATGTAGCCAATATCACAAGTCAATATGCACTTTCGAGAATTTTGCGTATTTCTACACTTTGCAAAATTGCTACCGTGTTTTGCTTGCTCAGCTTGTGGTGTTGATAATGAAACGTCGCAAAATGATTCAAACTCTAATGCCGATACTACTTCTACATTACTTATTGATCAAGAAAATGTTAAAATTTCTTATAACGGTATAAGTCCCGATGTTGGTATTGGCGAGGGAATTTACTTATTGGTAGAAAACTCTCGAACCGAAAGCATAATTGTTAATATAGCAGAAGTGTCACTAAACGATACTATGCAAGCTGTAATACAACCACAAATGCCCTTACATTTAACTTCACCCGGTAAAAAGTCAAAGCAACCTTTTGTATTTTCGGGCGTAAAAGACTTAAATGGAAAGGCACAATTTAAAATCAAAGTGATGAATGAAAACTTCGAAGAGTTGTTCGTAAGTGATTTTGTAGAAGTATCTTTTTAATAAAATTATTGTTTCTAAATCCGTTTTAAACACTTAAATTAAACGGCAATTTACAATAATTCATTAAATTTCACATCTTATATTTTGAAATATTGCTTTTCAGGAATTGAGAGTGTTATACACAGCAATCAGTGGATATGTACCGTTCATGACTGCGTAAAACCTAGTATTTATGCGGGTTTTCGCTTGATTACTATAACGCTACTCCGACCATATCGAGTGTTCATAACCAACTTGAATGTTGGAAATGGACACTCGTTTTCTTTTTGTTCGTAAAGCAAGCATTTCCATTGTCGTTTTGAGTAGGCTTCGACCTACTCTTTTTTATCATGTAGCGCTTGGCAGATACCGGAATGGTTATTCCTTAATGCATTTTCGCCCCAAAGCGCTGAATTCCGTTGACTTTTCCTTTCGTTCTCGCTATAATAGTTGCGTTCGCAACTATTATAGCGAGAACGAGGTGGACCATGCCGAAATTCATGAAAACGTTAAACAACATCAGCCGTTCGCAAGCAATCTTTCGCCACAACAAAGTGTCGGCAAAGGATCTCGCAAGCGGCCACTATGCGTATATTTTAGCGATATGCCGCGTGCCGGGGTGCTCACAGGAAGAGTTGGCTCGGGAACTGTGTGTCAACAAAAGCACCGTAACCAGAAACGTGAATTTTCTGGAGGAAAACGGCTATATTTTGCGCAATCCGTTGCCGCATGACAAACGGCAGTTCGCAATCTTTCCAACCGAAAAAATGCGCGCCGTACTCCCTGAAATACAGAACGCTTCGGCGGAATGGATGACGCTTTTATCCGAAGGGATACCGCAAGAAGAACTGGACATCTTCAACACGGTGTTGGGGCGTATGCAAGACAAAGCAAGAGAGATCATTGAAAGGCAAGAGGTTGGCAAATGAAGTGGGTATTAACGTATTTGAAACCATTGAAGATGCGTATTACAACAGGCATCACGGTGAAAATCATCGGCACAGTAGCGGAACTGATCATTCCGTTTTTGCTAAGCTACATACTTGAAAACGTGATACGGACAAACCATGTGGGGCGCATTCTCCTTTTCGGTGCACTCATGGCTGTCTGCGCAGCCGTTGCCTGCTTGGGCAACATTGTTGCCAACCGCATGGCGGCCAAAACGACCATGCTGTTCTCCACGCGTATGCGAAAGGAACTCTTTGCCAAGACCTTGTGCCTTTCGGCCAGAAGTACCGACCGTTTCACCATCCCTTCGCTCGAATCCCGCATCACATCGGACACGTATAACGTGCAGAACTTCATCGGTATGATGCAGCGAATGGGTATTCGTGCCCCTATTCTTTTATTGGGAGGCAGTGCCATCACCTTCGTGATGGACAGGAAACTGGCGCTCGTCATGGTGGCTACCCTTCCGTTGATCTTCATTGTGGTATACGGCATTTCGCGCAGGGGTATCCCCTTGTATTCCAAAGTCCAGCAGGCGGTTGACGGCATGACGCGTGTTGTACGCGAAGATGCACAGGGCATCCGCGTGATCAAGGCTTTGTCGAAAGTAGATTACGAAAACGCGCGTTACGACAAGGCGAACACAAGCCTCCGGCAAAACGAGACCAAAGCCGGTGTCATTATGGGTGTCGTCAATCCGGTTATGACCTTGCTCATGAACATCGGCATTGTGGCGGTCATTGCGGTCAGTGCCTATTTCGTCTCCACCGGGCAATCCTCAGCAACCACCGTAAATGCGTTTATGCAATAATACAACCTTATTTCCATGGCGATGATGTCGATTTCCCGCATGTTTGTGATGTATACAAAGTGTGCTGCCTCCGCCAAGCGCATTGCCACGGTTATGGAAGAGGAAAGCGAACTCACACCGTGCAACGACGACGGGCGCGGCGACTCTTCACTCCACATCGCGTTCGAAAACGTCTCCTTTTCCTATCTTGGTAAACGCAACAACCTGTCAAATCTATCGTTTTCCTTAAAAAGAGGAGAAACGCTTGGCATCATCGGCGCCACAGGAAGCGGAAAATCCACGGTTTTGCGCCTGCTCATGCGATTTTACGATGCCAACGCAGGGATCGTGCGCATCAACGGCCGTGACGTGCGCTCGTATACACGCGAAGACCTTACCGCCATGTTCGGCGTGGTGCTTCAAAACGATTTTCTGTATGCCGATTCGATTGAGGAAAACATTCGTTTTGGACGCGACATTGCAACCGAAGATATCGTAAACGCTGCCAAGATAGCACAGGCACACGACTTCATAACGTCGTTTCCGGAAGGGTATGCCCACAGTGTGGCAGCCGGCGGCACCAACCTATCGGGTGGGCAGCGCCAGCGTCTGCTGATTGCCCGTGCCATTGCAGGGCATCCCGATATACTGGTGCTGGACGATGCCTCCTCGGCTCTTGACTACAAAACTGATGCCAACCTGCGTGAAGCGTTGGCAAGCGCTATGCCCGGCGCCACCGTCATTACCGTGGCACAGCGAGTGAGTTCGGTTAAAAACTGTAACCGTATACTCGTCATTGAAAACGGTGCGGTGATCGGTTACGGTACCCACGAAGAACTGATGGCAACCTGCACCGAGTACCGAGAGATCAGCGACTCACAGATGGGAGGTGCTCTTCTTGACTGACAAGCAACCGAAAACCAAAAATAAGAAGGGCATTTTCCTTCGCCTGAGCCAATACGTGCTTCAGCAATGGCCTTTGTTTATCCTCGCGCTGCTTCTCACACTCGCAGCGAACCAACTTGCACTACTCGGCCCACGCTATTCGGGTGCCGCTATCGACGCCATTGAACTCAAAAGCGGCGTGAATTTCCTTGCCGTTTTTGAAAACGTGGCGTACATGCTGGTGTGTTATCTGCTTTCGGCCCTGTTGACGTATGTTCTGTCGGTGGTCATGATCCATCTCAGTCAGCGAATCATTTACAAAATGCGAAAACAGGTCTTTGAAAAACTCACCACTCTGCCCGTAAGCTATTTTGACACCCACGCGACCGGCGATATCATCAGCCATTTATCCTATGACATCGACACCATTAACAGCACGCTGTCGCACGATCTCGTGCAGGTTTTGACAAGCATTTATACCGTTGTGGGCTCGCTGATCTTTATGTGGCAGATCTCCAAACCGATGATCCTGATCTTTGTGCTGACCGTTCCTTTATCGCTGCTGTTCACGCGCTACCGTTCCCGAAAGGTGCGCCCCCTGTTTCGCAAACGGGCAAAAAAATACGGCGAATTGAACGGCTTTGCGGAAGAGATGCTCACCGGTTCGCGCAGCATTGCGGCCTACGGTCGGCAAGAGGTCATTGCCGACCGCTTCAACAAAATCAACGACGAGGCGATGGACGCATACTACCGAGCAGAATACAATGCCGCCCTGCTGTTCCCCACCATCAACTTAATCAACAACCTCTCCCTCACCCTTGTGGCAGTGATGGGCGGCATACTGTATATGTATTCCCAAAACGGCGCGGTGGCGGCCGGCTCGGTCTTCTTTATCACCCTCGGGGGCGTAGCGCAATTCGTGCAGTATTCCCGAAAGTTTGCCGGCCCCATCAACGAGTTTTCCAATATTCTTCACGAGATCCAATCGGCCTTTTCGGCAGCGGAACGCGTATTTACCGTCCTTGACGAAACGCCAGAAAAAGCCGATGCCGTGGATGCCGTAGAATTAAAAGAAGTGAAAGGTGACGTTCGGCTCGACAACGTAACCTTCGGTTACACCACAGATACCACCGTCTTAAAAAACGTATCGGTAAATGCCAAGAAAGGGCAAACGGTGGCCATTGTGGGCCCAACGGGTGCCGGCAAAACCACCATCATCAATCTGCTGATGCGATTTTACGACCATCAAAGCGGCGAAATTCGCATCGACGGCATACCGTCTTTGAACATTAAGCGAAAAGATCTGCGTTTGGCCTTCAACATGGTTTTGCAGGATACGTGGCTGTTTTGCGGCACGGTTTATGACAACATCGTATACGGCCGCGAAGATGCCACCCCCGAAGAGGTCTATGCTGCAGCCAAAGCCGCGAAGATCGACACCTATATCGAAAGCTTACCCGAGGGCTATCACACAGTGCTTTCGGACGATGGTGTGAATATTTCCAAAGGGCAAAAGCAGTTGATCACCATTGCCCGCGCGTTTTTGTCGAAAGCCCCCATTCTCATTCTTGACGAAGCGACATCCAATGTAGACTCACGTACCGAGATTCAAATTCAAACCGCCATGACGGCACTAATGAAAAACAAGACCTGTTTCATCATTGCGCACCGCCTTTCCACCATTCAAAACGCCGATACTATTCTGGTGGTGAAAGATGGCACCGTCATTGAGCAAGGAAATCACGAGGAGTTAATACGTAAAGGCAGATTTTACCACGCACTGTATCACTCGCAGTTTCAATGACAACAAGCACATCGGTCTTAACATCACCTGTCAACGTGTCAAACGGCACGGGAGACGTATCCTTTATCCAAACGGAACCGATCTCACTCATATTCATTCCACCTCACAAACAGTATACCCTCGATCTTCGCGCATAATCCCCTGCGTTTGGGCGTATGCTGATACCGTTGAGGTGATAACGAGGTGAAACGAAACGTATCGCTGTGGCAGTTTGCCGGCTTTTCTTTGGTCTCCCTTTCGGGCACTTTGCTGCACTACTTGTATGAATGGACAAACGAAAGCATGCTCGCAGCACTGATATCCGGTGTGAATGAATCCACGTGGGAGCACATGAAATTGCTGTTTTTTCCAATGTTTCTCTTTGCGTGGATACAAAGTTATTTCTTTAAAGATTACCCCGACTTTTGGTGTGTGAAGCTTGGCGGCTTTTTCAGAGGACTTTTGCTCATTCCGTCCGTATTCTACACCTATAACGGGGCGATCGGTAAGTCGCCCGATTGGCTGAACATCACCATCTTCTTCGTGGCAGCGGCCACCGCTTTTTGGTGGGAACGGCACGCGTTCAAACGTCGGCGCCTGCGGTGCACGCGGCCGTGGATCCCCCTTTTACTGATTTGTATTTTAGGGGTGCTGTTCCTGGTCTTCACCTTTGAAACGCCCCGTCTCCCCTTGTTTTGCGACCCGTTGACGGGATTGTACGGGGTTGAATGAAGTCAGGTATAAACAAAGAGAGAATATACCGATCGCGGTATATTCTCTCTTCTTGTTTTACGGATAGTTGCGCTCTCCCGAGAACCCAAGAGGATCCCTTTGGGAGACGTACTTGCGTTTACAGTCTTGCAACACCCGTTTCACGGGCGATCTTGACCACAGCGGCAGCCACCACTTCGGCTACGCGCTTATCCAACGCCGGGGCAATGATATTCTCCTCGGTAATCTCGTCATCGGGAATGAGAGACGCAAGTGCATAGGAGGTCGCGATCTTCATCTCCTCGTTGATGCAGGAGGCACGGCAATCCAGTGCACCGCGGAAAATACCGGGGAACGCCAACACGTTGTTGATCTGGTTGGGGAAATCCGAACGGCCGGTGCCCACCACGCGTGCGCCGGCGGCTTTTGCCACGTCGGGCATGATCTCGGGAGTGGGGTTGGCCATGGGAAACAGCACCGCATCTGCCGCCATAGAGCGCACCATTTCGGGGGTGACAAGGTTCGGTGCCGACACGCCGATAAACACGTCTGCACCCACCAACGCATCCGCCAACGTACCCGTTTTGTGTTCCGAATTGGTGACCTTTGCCACCTCTTCTTGTGCAGGATTGTTGTGCTCATCCCCTTCGCACACAATACCGAAGCGGTCACAGAAGACAAGGTGCTTCACACCCATGTTCATCAAATGCTTACCGATGGCAATACCGGCCGATCCGGCGCCGTTTATCACCACTTTGACCTCATCCATCTGCTTTTTCACCAGTTTCAACGCATTGATAAGCGCCGCCGCCACCACAATGGCGGTACCGTGCTGGTCATCGTGGAAGATCGGAATGTCACAAAGTTCTTTAAGTTTTTGCTCAATTTCGAAGCAACGGGGGGCGGCGATATCCTCCAGATTAATACCGCCGAAACTGCCCGACAGCAGATACACCGTGCGAACGATCTCATCCACGTCCTTCGACTTGATACACAGTGGAAAGGCGTCCACATCGGCAAACACCTTAAACAACGCGCACTTGCCTTCCATGACCGGCATACCGGCTTCGGGGCCGATGTCACCGAGACCGAGCACCGCCGTGCCGTCGGTCACCACCGCCACCAAATTGGAACGGCGGGTAAGCTCATAGGATTTATTGACGTCCTTTTGAATCTCAAGACACGGCTCTGCCACACCGGGGGTATAGGCCAGCGACAGATCCTCACGCGTGTGGATCGGCGCACGGCAGACCACTTCGATCTTGCCGTTCCATTCATAATGTTTTTTCAGCGATTCTTTGCGAATATCCATTGTTTATTCCTCCCAGGGGAACGTGTATTGTGTGAGACCCAGTTGATCGCGAATCTCAACAATTTCTTTTTGCACCGATTCATTGATCGGCACGCCGTCTTTGCGTGCCAAACGCACCATATGCTCCTTTTCACCTGCGGAATAGATACGCTCGGCACCCGGCGCTTTCTTGGAGGCACGCACCGCACGGATAATATCTCCCGCCTTCTTGCGGCAAAGATCCTCACCGAGGAAGTGATCGGTATCAATAGCGATGAAGAAATGACCCAATCGGTACGGCACCTTGTTGCCGTTTTCATCCTTGCCGTCCAGCGCTTTACCGTAGTTGCCGTCCTGCAGCACCGCCGAAAGCAATTCCACCGCCATGGCGTAGCCATAGCCCTTGTAGCCACCGAGCGCCTCGCCGATGCCGCCCAGGGTGGTGAGCGCCGCCGTGCCGTTGCGAATCATACGCAGCGCTTCGCCGGCATCGCCCTCCACCGGTTCGCCGTCAAGACCGATAATGGTGCCGGGATGCACCTCTTCCCCGATGCGCTCGTAATACTCCACCTTGCCGTTTTGCGTAATGGAGGAGGCACAGTCGATCAAGAAATCAAAATCTTCATCGGTGGGGATACCAATCGTCAACGGGTTGGTGCCGAACATCCCTTCCACGCCGAAGGTGGGTGCCACCGAAGGGCGCGCATTAGTGCCTGTCATGCCTATGCAGCCGGCTTTACACGCCATGGTGGGATAATAACCGGCAATGCCGTAGTGACAGGAATTGCGCACCACGACCATGCCCATGCCGTATTCCTTTGCCTTTTGGATAGCCAGCGACATCGCCTTGTGACCGATAACCTGACCCATGCCGTCGTGACCGTCCACCACGGCGGTGGTGGGGGTCTCTTTGATAATCTCAAAATTTGTCACGGGGTTTTGAATACCGTCACGAATGCGGTCGAGATAAATGGGCTTAAAGCGGTTCACGCCGTGCGATTCGATACCGCGTTTGTCCGATTCCAACAGCACGTCGGCACAGATAACAGCGTCTTCACGCGGAATGCCGTAACCCACAAAGGCATCTACCACAAAATCAGTGATAGTCTTCCAATCCACAATGTTTGTTTTTGCCATACTACGATCCCTCCAAATTCTTTTAAAAAGAAAAAAGCGCACCTATCCCATGTAAATAGGATGCGGTGCACTCTTACTCTCTATGCAACTTTTATTATACCGTTTTTTTTGAGATTGTCAACCCTTTTTTACCACAACTCTTCCGCACCGGTGGACACTGCTGCGGCGCCGCACGCCATGGCCTGCTCCACCTCGGCACGGGTTGCGATCAAGCCGCCGGCAATCACGGGCGTCTCCCCCACGCTAAAGCGGCAAATTGCCTTGCCAATGAGGCCGGGCATGATCTCCATCAAATGCGGCGAGGTTTTGCTCAGCATCTCTTCCACACTGTCGAGCCCCTTAGAATCCAACGCAAAAAAGCGCTGCACCGCAAGCAGCCCCTGCTCTTTTGCCGCGCGAATCAGACCGGCACGGGTAGAAAGAATACCATCCACACCGCAATCTGCCAAATAACGAATGCCGCCGGCATCCTTGCCGATACCTTCTGCCAAGTCGATGTGAATCAGAATGTACTTGCCGGCCTCATGTGCCTCTGCCACACGGTGGCGCACGGTCATCACGTCGGCCGAAAGGTAAAACAGCACCGCCGCAGGCGAACGCAGTGCCGCCTGCCATTTATCGTCGCTCACTGCCGCAATCACGGGTTTTTGCTCTAAGCAGCGAAGTAACGTCCTCGTTTCCATACCATACACTCCTTGGCGAACAAGACGGACAGCGCCTGCTGTCCGTCTTGTGTTACCTTTTCTCTTATTTGATCGCCGTGCTCTTTTCCTTCTGGATAACGTCGTGGGCGCCGCCTTCGACAATACTGGTGGCCGACACCAAGGTGAGTTTCGCCTTCTTCTGCAGTTCGGGAATGCTGAGTGCACCGCAGTTGCACATGGTGGACTTCACCTTGCTGAGCGAAAGCGCCACGTTGTCCTTGAGCGAACCGGCATACGGCACATAGGAATCCACGCCCTCTTCAAACGAGAGTTTCTTATCGCCGCCGAGGTCATAACGCTGCCAGTTTCTTGCACGATTGGAGCCTTCACCCCAATATTCCTTATAATATGTGCCGCCGATGCTTACCTTGTTGGTCGGGCTTTCGTCGA